>JAXDIO010000340.1:0-31323 GCA_034663965.1 Thermoanaerobaculia bacterium
AACTGCTATCCTTCCACCTCTCGAATGTCCCCCCTCGTTCACCAGTTCGCGGAGTTTCTGCAGGACCTGCAGCAACTCGAGCGGGCCGCGCTCTCGTCGCATGGATCGCTGATCCTCGACGCCTTCACCAAACACACACCGTACGACGTCGGCGCCGTCTACCTTCGCGATGCGCGCGGCCCGGAGCTGCGCCTCGCCGCAAAGTCGCTGGTGTGCGTCGCGCCGGAAATTCTCGACGGCGATTCGTTCGATTCCGCGTCACTCGATCCGAAGCCGCGGCACATCATTCCGATGCGCACCACGCGCGATCACCTCGGCCTCATCGCTCTCTCCGGCGACGCCGCCTCGGACGAAGATCTCCAGATGTTGCACGCAGCCGGGACGTTCGCCGCGTCGTTGCTGAACACGCACCGCCTCGCGCAGGAGATGCGCGAAGGCGACTTCCAGCTCAAGTACCGGCTGTGGGAGCTGGAGTCGCTCTACGACATCGGCCTCTCCATCGCCGGCACGCTGAACATCGACGCCCTCGCGGACGAGATCCTCTTCCGGATGATTTCGCTGATCAACGCGCGCCGCGCGGCCCTCTTCCTGCGCGATGGCGACAAGTTCCGCGTCTACCGCTCCTTCGGCGATACCCGCTCCGATTTTCTCGATGACGAGATCACCGACCGCGTCGTGGCCGCCGGCGAGGCGCTGACGTTCGAAGACGCGTCCGAATGCATTTTTCCCGGTTGTATCGCCACCGTCGCCGTTCCGATCAAAGGCAACAACGAAGTGATCGGCGTCCTCGCGGCCGGCGACCGCGAAACGCGCGAAGGCGTCGTCGGCGCGTTCGAAGCGAACGAGCTGCGGCTGCTGTCTTTGTTCGCCAACCAGGTCGCCATCGCCCTCGAAAACGCGCGGCTGCACAAGGAAGCACTCGAGAAGCAGGCCATGCAGCGCGAGCTCGATCTCGCCGCCACGATCCAGAGCGATATTCTTCCGAAATCGATCCCGGTCATCGAAGGACTCGAGTTGGCCGCGCTTTCACGTCCAGCCAAACAGGTCGGTGGCGACTATCACGCGTTCTTTCAGCGCGAAGGAACGCTGACGACGGTCGTGGCCGACGTCGCCGGGAAGTCGATGCCGGCGGCGCTGCTCGTGTCCGCATTTCACGCCGCCATCCAGCTTCTTTTCGCCGAGGGGCGCGAGCTCGGCGACATCGCCACGGAGCTGAATCGCCACATCCACAGCTGGTCGGCCGAGAACAAGTTCATCACCATGATCGTGGTCACGATCGATCCCGAGGCGGAGACGATTCAGTTCGTCAACGCCGGCCACAATCCCTGCTACGTCATCACCGGCGATCACATCGAGCAGCTTCGTTCCCACGGACTTCCGATCGGCATTCTCGGCGCATCGAAATACATGACCCAGACGCGCCCTTTTCCCGCCGGATCGACGGTCGTGCTCTACAGCGACGGCATCTGCGAAGCCGAGAATGCCGCCGGCGACGAGTGGGGCAACGAGGCCTTCGAGCTACTCCTCTCGCGCCTCTCCAACGCCTCGGCAAGCGAAGTCCGCGACGCGATCGCCGAGGCCGTCGACGCGTTCGTCGCGAATGCTCCGCAGAAGGACGACGAGACGCTTGTCATCGCGCGCACTGTGTCGTAGGCGTGCGATTGAAAAAGGAACGTGTTTCACGCGGAGCCGCGGAGTACAGCAATTGGTGGCTTTCTCTCTCCGCGTTCCCCGCGTCTCCGCGTGAAACAGGTTCTATCTCCCCTCGAACCGCGGCGCCCTTTTCTCGAAGAACGCCAACATCCCTTCGCCCGCATCGCGCGAAAGGAATGCGCGCACTTGATGCTCGCTCTCCAGTTCGACTTGCGCGGATAACGAATTCGTGCGCGACGCCGACAGCGCGCGTTTGATGTCCGCGATCGCCTGCGGCGGACCTTGGGCGATTGCGCGGGCGAGAGTCGACGTTTGTTCCGGTAAATCAGCGAGCGGCACGACGCGATCGACCATCCCGATCGCCAGCGCTTCAGCGGCATCGACCATTCGTCCCGTTGTCAACAACTCGAACGCGCGGCTCGGGCCTACGAGACGCGGCAGAAACCAGGTTCCACCCCAATCGGGATGGATGCCGATTTTCACGAACGTCTCGCCGAGCTTCGCGGTGTCGGAGGCGATGCGATAGTCGCAGGCGAGCGCGAGGTTGCATCCGGCGCCGGCGGCGATGCCGTTGACCGAGGCGATGACAGGCTTGGGCATCGCGGCGATCTGCGTGACGACATCGCGGCCGGCGTCGAGGAGTTTTCGGAACGACTCGACATCGCCGTTCTTCTGCAGGCCCGACATGTACTCGACGTCACCGCCCGCACAAAACGCGCGTCCCGCTCCGGTGATGACGACCACGCGGCAGTTTTGATCGTCCGCCGCAGCGCGCAACGCCGCCAGCAAGTCCTCGCGCATCGTGCCGGTGAAGGCGTTCAGTTTCTCGGGACGGTTGAGGGTGATGGTGGTGATTTGAGCTTCTGCCGCCGTGCTTATCATCTGGCAGAGAACTCTATCCTGCGGAGGGCGAAGCCCGACGTCAGGATCTCGGGTGATATCGCGCTGCTTGATAACGTCGATCGCGCGGCCTAACCGGAGATCCTGACGTCGGGCTTCGCCCTCCGCAGGATAAAGTTAGAAAGAACGCATGCAACGAATAATCCGCTGGCTTCTCTACGCCACCATCCCCGTCGCCATCGCGCTGCATTTCATTCACGGCCATCTCGTCGCCGAGTTTGTCTTCGCGTGCGCGGCGGTTCTTCCGCTGGCGGCGTGGATTGGCCTCAGCACTGAGCAGCTCGCGCATCGAATGGGATCGACGTACGGCGCGCTCTTCAACGCCACGTTCGGAAACTTTGCGGAGATGGTCATCGCCATCTTTGCCATTCGCGCGGGACTTCCCGGCGTCGTGCGAGCGTCGTTCACCGGATCGATCGTCGGCAACCTGCTTTTCGTGGCGGGACTGTCGATGCTTGCCGGCGGATGGAAGCATCGCACGCTGAAGTTCAACGCGCTCGCGGCGGAATCGCAGGCGGGGCAGCTGATTCTCGCGGTCGCATCCTTTCTCGTTCCCGCGCTCTTCTTTCGATCCGCCGCCTCGGCGCATCAGCCGCAGTTGATTCATCAGGTCTCGGTCGGCACGGCCATCATTCTGATCATCGTCTACATCCTCGGATTGTTCTTCGCGTTCAAGACGCACAAGGAACAGCTCAGCGCCGTCAGCGAAGCGCCGGAGATGGCCGACGAGGATGTGTGGAGTCTCAAGCGCGCGATCGGACTCCTCGTATTCGCGAGCGCGCTCATGAGCGTGGTGGCCGAGGGGCTGGTGGCGGCAGTGGGGGAGGCGGGGAAGGCGTGGGGGATGAATGAAGTCTTCCTCGGCTTCGTCGTTCTGGCCATCGTCGGCAACGCAGCCGAGCATTCGACGGCGGTCATGCTGGCGATGCGCAATCAGATGGATACCGCGCTCAACATCTCCATGCAGTCGAGCGTGCAGATCGCGCTCTTCGTCTGTCCGCTGCTGGTGTTTCTGTCGTATCCGCTCGGACATCCGCTCGATCTGTTGTTCACGCCGTTCGAGATGCTCGCGGTCGGATTGTGCGTGGCGATCTTTTCGTACCTGGTGATGGACGGCGAGACCAACTGGTACGAAGGCATCCAACTTCTCGCGGTTTACGCGATCATCGCGGTGGCGTTGTATTTCCTGCCGGCCGCCGCGCCCGCGCATCACTGATCCGCAATACGCGCCTGATTCGCGGCGTTTTCCTCGCCATGTCGGCGGCAACCCAAAAATCTGCGCTCGGTGAAATCCTCGCCGTGAGGACGGCCGAGGGAGCGCCTGAGCTGTACGACAAACTCGAGAACAAGGCGGTGCGCTGCTACTCGTGCGGCCATCGCTGCAAAATCCTCAACGGCCTGAACGGCATCTGCAAAGTCCGCTACAACGAAGACGGCGTGTTGCGCGTCCCGCGCGGATACGCGGCGGCGCTGCAGGTCGATCCGATTGAAAAGAAGCCGTTCTTCCACGCGTATCCCGGCGCGCTCGCACTCTCGTTCGGCATGCTCGGCTGCGACTATCACTGCGGCTACTGCCAGAACTGGGTCACGTCGCAAGCGCTGCGCGATCCCGTTGCCGGCGCGGCTCCGGTCGACATCGAACCCGCCGAGCTCGTCGCGCTCGCCAAACGCCACGGCGCGAAAGTCATCACCTCGACCTACAACGAGCCGCTCATCACCTCGGAGTGGGCCGTCGAGATTTTCAAGGAAGCGAAGCGCGAAGGCCTGGTCTGCTCCTACGTCTCGAATGGAAACGGAACGGAGAAGGTGCTCGACTACATCGCGCCGTACGTCGATCTCTACAAAGTCGATCTCAAAGGATTCTCCGATGCCCACTACCGCGACCTCGGCGGCACGCTGCAGCCGGTGCTAGACACGATCAAAGGCCTCAAGCAGCGCCGTATCTGGGTCGAGATCGTCACGCTCATCGTCCCCGGCTTCAACGATTCCGATGACGAGCTGACGAAGATCGCCGAGTTTCTGGCGAGTGTCGATCGCGACATTCCGTGGCACATCACCGCGTTCCATCAGGACTACAAGATGACCGCGAACGCGAACACCTCGGCCACCCAACTCCTGCGCGCATACGAAATCGGCCGCCGCGCGGGACTGCGTTACATCTACCCCGGCAATATCCCGGGCGCCGTCGGCGATCTGGAGAGCACGCATTGCCCGTCGTGCGATGCGATCGTGATCGGCCGCACCGGTTTTCGCGTCACTTCGTATCGATTGAGTGACGGCCGCTGTCCCGATTGCGGCACTACTATCCCGGGCGTTTGGGATGGCAGCGCCGCCGTTGGCCGCAGCGGCGTCCCGCGCCCCGTCTGGCTCGCATGAAAGGAATCGTGACAATGAAACGAATTGCAGTTGCACTCTGCGCGGCGCTGTTCGCGTCCGCGCTCCTCGCCGACACGCCGGCTCAATCAAAGAGAGCCGCGATCGCGGCTACGACAACGACTCAACCAGACAAAGGTCCCAACGTCAGCTGGCTTGTGACGTTTTCCAAGCAAGCCGACAGCCTGCTCCTGCTGAAAGTCCGCAACGAAGTTCCGCCCGATGCGCAGCCGGCCAAGTTTCCGACTGCGATCGAGATGCATTGGAAGTACGCGCCCGACGCCAAAGGAATGCCGGCCGATAAGGTCGTCACGCAGATCGCGAAGTTTGAAGCGGCCGTCGATCCGATCCAGGGCGACCACCTCGGCTACCTGATGATGATCGTCACCGGCAAGGGCGAGCGCACGTGGCTGTGGTACGTCTCCGATCCGAAGGCGTTCGCCGCCGAGTTGAACCGTCTCATCCCCGGTCATCCGTATCCGATCACGCTCAGTGCCGGTTCCAAAGAGCCCGACTGGAACACCTACCGCGCCATGCGCCAAAAGGTTCACTGACATCGCTTTTGCTAGAGTGCGCGTCCGATGAACGAAGCCTTTACCGAGGTCCTGAACGCGGCCGAACTTCCAACCGGCCGCATCAGGGCCGTGAAGGTCGACGGCCACAGCGTCGCCATCTCGCACACAACACGCGGATTCTTCGCCACCGACAACACCTGTCCGCATCGTGGCGGTCCGCTCGCCGAGGGGGACCTCATCGGCGACGAGATCGTCTGCCCGTGGCACCTTTGGGGATTCGACGTCCGCACCGGCCTCTGTCCCGGCAACGCCGAGTACACGATCGCCACGCATGAGGTGAAAGTGGACGGCGATCGCATCCTGGTCAGACTCGCGCCGGTACGCGAAACGTCGGGCGCACTGTGAACCCGAAACCTCTTCGCCACGTCGATCTCTTTTCGAGCGCCGGCAAGCTCGAAGCGCTCTACCGCGATCTCCAGGACCCCGCCGCGGTGGCTGTGGTCTGCCATCCGCACCCGCTCGGTGGCGGCACGCTGCACAACAAGGTCGTCTTCCGCGCCGCGCGGGGACTCGAGGCCGCGAACGTAGCCACGCTCCGTTTCAACTTCCGCGGCACCGGCAACAGCGCCGGCCATCACGAGGAAGGCGAGGGCGAGCAGGGCGACGTCGTGGCCGCGATCGACTGGCTGATCAAGAAGCATCCCGGCAAGAAGGTCATCGTCGGCGGTTTCTCGTTCGGCGCATGGGTGGCATCGCGAACGGCGTGCGAGATTGCCGCGGTCGATGCGATTTTTCTAATCGGGACGCCCGTCAACAAGTACGACTTCGGTTACCTCCGTTCGTGCGAGAAACCGATGCTGATCCTCCACGGCACGCAGGACGAACACGGCGACGTCCAGAAACTCGAAATCCTCGGCCAGCAGATCCGCAACGCCGAAACGATGATCATCACCGGCGCAGATCACTTCTTCACGCGCCAGCTCGACTCGGTCGAGGAGACGCTGCGCATTTGGGCGACCGGCATCATCGAAGGGTGATTTTCAACTGAGGTGAGATGTGCCGGAATCGTTTGAGATCATCGGCCCGATTCACGGGATCGAAATCATCGCCAGCGGCCATGGCATTCGTGATCTTGCCGTTTTGCAGAAATACTTCGGCCGAGGAAACTGGCGGAAGGTGAAGGGCTTCGCGACCGTGCGGCTCGCGGATGGTAGGATTGCCGACGCCGAGATTCACTGGTACGAAGCACACGGAATCGGCCGGCGATGGATCAAAATCAAGCATTACCTTGACTGACTAATGAGCGACGCAAAGCACTTCGTCATCTGCATCAACAACGGCGAATACGCTGGAACGCTCGAGTTGCGCAAGGTCTACGAAGTTCTCGAAGATGCCTCCGCCGCCTCGCGTGATTACGCGCGCATCATCGATGAATCGGGCGAGGACTACCTCTACCCGCAATCGTGGTTTGTGCCCGTCGCGGTTCCCGAAAGCATCGAAGAACTGCTGCACGATCTTGTCATCAAGTAGCGAACACTCCGCCGGTTGAAAAAAGCCGTCGCAGCTTTGCCGGGTTCGTGACGTGCTCGACGATGCGAGGCTTCACTGCGGATCCTCAAACGAATCACCGGCTTTCTGGAAGCACTCGCGCAGAAACCGCAGCCCGAGGATCGTCCGCGTTCCGTGCCAGGTGAAGAGGTGGCCGGGGAACGGACCGATGACGCGCGGACCTCGGATTTCGGCGGCGTCATCGGGCGTGAATTCGTACGGCTCGTCGGGCAGAAAGATGATGTCGGGACGAAGCGCGAGCACCTTTGCGAGATCGATTGATGGGTACCGTTCACGATCGCTGAGAACATTGACGCCTCCGATCGACTCCACGAGATTCGAGACGTACGTATCGCCGCCGCCCCACATCCACGGCTTCTTCCATATCGGCACCGCGAATGTGAACGTGGAGACGGTGCCACGTTCGCGCGCAAGCACATCGTTCAACTCGCGCGCTCGTTCATCGCGTCGATGAATCGCGCCGAGGGTCGTGATGAGCGATGCGACGTCATCGACAGTCTTCGGCTCGGTGACGAACACCGGCGCGAACTCTTCGATCGCCTTCGCATGGCGCTCGATGTTCTCCTCGAGATTCATGTAGACGAGATCGGGCGACAGCGCGCGGATCTCATCGATGCGCGGATTCTTCGTTCCACCAACGCGAGGCCGATCGATCCCCGCGGGGAAGATGCAGAAATCGGTGATGCCTGCGACCGCGTCGCCTGCGCCGAGGTCGAAGAGCGTTTCCGTCAGCGACGGGACGAGCGACACCACGCGCGATGGCGGCGTGGAGAAATCGAAGTTGCGTCCGAGGAGGTCTTTCACCGCAGCGTGATCGTCGCCTTTCGACCGCCGCGTCCGAACGTCTCGCCGAAAAAGTCGCCCTCGGTCCACGAAGGGCGCGATGGTGCATCGGCAACCGCGCGCACGAGGCGCAGGTTCGTCTCCGCGTAGCGCGCGCCCGACGCGAAATCGAACGTCTGCGAGAGATCGTCTTTCGGCGAGTGGTAGATCGTGCGCAGCCAGTCGCGCGTCAGCTTCGCCCCGTCGATCGACGGGTCGGTGCTCTTGTTGCCCGGCTTGAGAT
Source organism: Thermoanaerobaculia bacterium (assembly GCA_034663965.1). Taxonomy (GTDB): domain Bacteria; phylum Acidobacteriota; class Thermoanaerobaculia; order Gp7-AA8; family Gp7-AA8; genus JADGNZ01. Next base: position 8,077 of record JAXDIO010000340.1, read on the forward strand.
GAATGGCCGGGATGCCTGCCTTGACGAACGAATATTGGTCGCTGCGAATGAACCGCACCTCCTCGGGATACGGATCGGGACTGACATCAAAACCGCTCGCTCGCGCCGCCGTCGCGGCCATCGCGCCGAGCGACGAATGCTCACCGCCGAGCGGCACCACGTCCGCGACCGGATAAATCATCAGGAACATGTCCATATTCACGTCCGCGACGATCTGCCGCTTCGGCACCGGCGGAAAGTGAACGAAGTACTCCGATCCCTGTTCGCCCTTCTCCTCGCCCGTGAGCGCGACGAAGAGGACGGAGCGTTTCGGCCGCGGACCTGCGGCGAGGTTGCGCGCGATCTCGATCAGACAGGCGATGCCGGAGGCGTTGTCGTACGCGCCGTTATACAAACCATCGCCGCCATTCGCGGGGGGATGGTTGCCGAGGTGATCGAGGTGCGCGGAGACGACTACGTACTCGTCGCGGAGTTTCGCGTCGCTGCCGGGCAGGACGCCGATGATGTTCTCGCTCTGCATTTGCGCGAAGCGGGTCACGGTTTTGATCGAAGCAGTCGCGGTGAGTGGAAACGAATGCGCGATGCCGTTCTCGGCATCTGCGAGCAGGCGATCGAGCGGAATCGTCGCGCCGTTGAACAGCGCCGCCGCGGCGTCGCTGCTGAGCGATACCGATCCTCGTAACGCCTCGACCGTATCCACCGGTTTGCCGTTCGCATCGAGATACGTCATCGGCACGATGCTGCTCTGCCGCGCGCGCTTCTCGAACGGATTCCGCGCTTCGTCAGTCGCGGTCGTGATCGTCAGCATCCCGACCGCGCCGTGCGCCGCGGCGTTGTGACGCTTCACCTCGCCGGACGAGTAGTACGCGCGCTGATCGGACGGAAACGATTTCGGCGCACCGCTCACGACGACCACGATCTTCCCGCGCGCGTCGATGCCTGCGTAGTCGTCGCGATGCAACTCCGGCGCGGTGACACCGAATCCCGCCACGACTAACGGGGCATCGATGGAAACGTTTTCGCGCGCAAAGTCGGGCCGCATCAGGAAGTCTTTGCGGATGACGAGCGCCTTGCCGTTGATCGACAGCGAGGACTGTGCTTCATCGAGTGTCGCCGCACGCAACGCGAAATGCTGAAACCAGTCGCCGTTTAGCGGCTGCAGTCCGATCGACTGGAACTGCGCGCGAACGTACTCCGCAGCGATCTCGAATCCGCGCATCCCGGTCTCGCGACCTTCGAGCGCGTCGCTGGCCAGGAAGTGAATGTGCGATGCGATTGCGGCGGGAGTCGGTAGTCGGGTGTCGGGGGTCGTAGCGGGACGAGGCGAGGTCTTTTCGACACCCGACACCCGATCCCCGACTCCCAAAAGTGCAGCAGCGACAGTGAACAAAACCGCAATCGTTCGTCGAGACATGGGCGCCAAGTTTAGCGGTATCCTTCGCCCGCCTTGGCCGCCCCTTCCTCGCTTCTCCGCTGGTGGCTCCTCATCGTCGTCATCGCCCTTTCCATTCACCTCGGCGGATTTCCGTTGCTCGACCCGGACGAAGGGCGCAACGCCGAGGTCGGTCGCGAGATGGCGGCGACGAACGATTACGTGATGCCGCGCCTCGATGGTCTGCCGTACCTCGACAAGCCCATCGTCTATTTCGCGGCCGAGGCCGCGGCGATGGAGGTCCTCGGACCGACTGAGGTCGCCGCGCGGCTGCCGGCATTTCTCTTTACGATCGCCGGTGCGGCATTCTTGTGGTGGTTCGCAAAACGTGTGTGGGGAAGCGACGAAGCGTTCATCGCCGCGATCGTTTTTCTCGCGACGCCGTTGGCCGTTGCATTCTCGCGGACCGTGATCTTCGACGCTGCGCTGGCGCTGTTCATCACGATAGCCACGGCGTTTTTCTACCTCGCATGCGAGGAGCGCGCGCGCAAATGGTCCGCACTCGCCTGGCTCTCCATCGGCCTCGGTGTGATCACGAAAGGCCCGGTCGCAATCGCCCTGCCGCTACTCGTGGCCATTCCATACGCGATCTGGCGCAAGCGGTTTCGCGCGCTCTGGTCGTGGGGCGGACTGGCGTTGTTCGTCATCGCGGTCGCGCCCTGGGTCTGGGCGGTCTCGCGCGTCATCCCCGATTTTCTGCACTACGTCGTCGTCACCGAAACCGCGCAACGGCTGGCCACGAAAGCGCTCAAGCGCACCGGCCCGCCGTGGTACTTCATCCCGTATCTGCTCGCCGGCGCCTTGCCGTGGTCGATCGTGCTCCTCGGCAGTCCGCGCGCAATCGATCGCCGCGACCGCTCGACGATCTACCTGCTGCTCTGGATCGCGATTCCGTTCCTCTTCTTCTCGATCTCGCAGTCGAAGCGACCGCAGTACATCCTGCCGCTGATGGCGCCCGTGGCATTGCTGGTCGCGCGCATCTGGCACAACGCACGGATCGGCGCGCGCGTCGCGGCGATCCTGCTGCTCGTCTTTGGATTGGCGCTCGTCATCGCAACGCCGTTCCTGCACCTACGCGCCGAATACGGCGACGCCGCGCGGCTCTCCGCGATGGCGATCGGAATCACGTTCATCCTCGGCGGCGCCTTGGCGTTAGTCCGTAATCGCGACGTCGTACTCATCGCACTGACGATTCCCATCATCGCCATCCCGCTTGCCGCGAATCCGATGATGCGAGCCATCGGTGCACGCCGCTCCGAGGCCGCGTTGATGGAGCAGATCCGCCCGATCGTGACTCCTCAAACGCAGATCGTCGGCATCGAAGCCTTCACCGGCTCGATGACGTTTTACCTCCAGCGACCAGTCGTCGTGGTCACGCCCGACGCCGAGGAGTTCACGAGCAACTACCTGATCCGCCACTACCCCAACTTCGCCGGCGGCACCTCGATCAAACCGATGCCTTGGCTCGACGCTGCCCTCGCCGACGCCGCCACCCCGCGCATCTTCATCGTCCGCGCAAACGACGCCGCGCATCGCGCGCAGCTCGCCGCGCATCAGTTACGCGTCGTTGCCAGCGACGCGCGCTACGCCGCGTACGCGCGGTGACCGATCGGGAACCATTCGGCAATTCCGAATGGTTGGGCCGTTCGGCAACTATCCGGCGATTCCGGATAGTTCAACGTGTCCGGCGGCGTAGCCGTCGTAAGAACCGTAGCCCCCAGCTTTAGCTGGGGGGCAGCAGATCACCCCAATCTCGTGAGCCCGCTTAAGCGGGCGAAAGATCAGGTCCACAGGTATTTCTCATTGATCGAAATCCCGTGCCGCCGCAGAAGCTCAAGAAACTCATCTTGGAACGACTGTTTCTTATGATGCTCTTTCTGCCCTTCGATGTACCGGGCCACCACCGCAACCTTCGACTTGCTGACACTGAATGCCGCGTATCCACGTTGCCACGCGAATACGGCTTGCTCCGGAAACGACTGATGGATCCAGTAAGTCGAGCTGCCTTTGATCTTGCCGATAGCTTCAGCAACCGCAATCGTTGGAGGTAATTCGGCGAGAAGGTGGACGTGATCCTCGACTCCGTTGACGATGTATAGCTTCCCGTCGAGTTGTCGAATGATCCCGCCGAAGTAGGGGAAGAGTCGCGTTTCGAGCGCGGCATCAATGGATGGACGCCGGCTTTTCGTTGAGAAAACGATGTGCGTGAGGATGTTGCTATAACTGTGGGGCATGGCGTGTTCGCCATGCGGAGGTCCCGGCGCGGATCGTACCTCGGAAAGCTCTCTTTCGCCCGCTTAAGCGGGCTCAGAAGATCCCGTAACCTGCTTACCCCCCAGCTAAAAGCTGGGGGCTACGGTTCTTACGGCGGCTACGCCGCCGGAGGTATCGCGGCCTTAGATTCCGAACTTGTAAGTAGCCCTTACAAGTTGCGCGGCTCACGTCAGTAAGAGCTCGAGGTCCTCCAACTCCAGCCGGCGTAGAACGCTGTTGTCTTCGGAGATGATCGATTCGGCCAGCTCGCGTTTCTTGGCTTGCAACTCGAGGAGCTTTTCTTCGACGGTGTCGCGGGCGATGAGGCGATAGGCAACGACCGGCTTTTGGCGGCCGATGCGGTGGGCGCGGTCGATCGCTTGCGCTTCGACGGCGGGGTTCCACCAGGGGTCGAGCAGGAAAATGTAGTCCGCGTTGGTGAGGTTCAGGCCGAGGCCGCCGGCTTTGAGGCTGATGAGGAAAAGGGGAGGGCCGGAGGAGTCCTGAAACTGCTCGACGAGCGTCTGGCGATTCGTCGTTTTGCCGTCGAGGTAGAGATACGGGATGCGTTCGCGATCGAGGACGCCGCGCACGATCGACAGGAACGACGTGAATTGCGAGAAGACCAGCGCGCGATGGCCGGAGTCGAGCACGTCGCGCAGCTCGTCCATCAGCAGTTCGACTTTCGCGGACGGCGCGTCGGTGTTGCCGTCGATGAGCGCGGGATCGCAGGCGGCCTGGCGCAGGCGCAGAAGCGCCTCGAGGATGTGCATGCGCGCCTTGTCGATGCCGCCTTTCTTGATGCGGCCGAGCAGCGCAGCGCGATAGTGATCGCGCAACTCCTCGTACTGCTTTTTCTGCGTTCCTTCCAGCTCGCAGTAGAGAGTCTGCTCGATGCGCTCCGGCAGCTCGGGCGCGACCTGCTCCTTCGTGCGGCGAAGCAACAACGGACGCAATCCGCGTGCGAGCGCGTCGCGGCGTTCGGGCGGCGTGTTCTTCGCGGCGAAGGTGCGCGCGAAGGATCGCGACGAGCCGAGGAGGCCGGGGTTGAGGAACTCGAAGAGGCTCCAGAGTTCGCCGAGATGGTTCTCGATCGGCGTGCCGCTGAGTGCGAGCCGATGGCGTCCGCGAAGGAGCCGGCTCGCTTTCGCCACCTGGCTGGTCGCGTTCTTGATCGCCTGCGATTCGTCGAGGATGACGTACTCGAACTCCGTCTCGGCCAGCCTGACGATATCGAGTCGCATCGTCGCGTACGTCGTCAGCACGAGGTCGGCCTCGGCGAAATCGTTCTTGCCGCGTTCCGTTCCGTGATGCTCCATCACGCGCAGTTGCGGCGCGAATCGTTTCGCCTCGGCGGCCCAATTGAACAGCAGCGACCGCGGCGCGACGACGAGCGACGGCCCGCGATTTCCGTTCGCGCGAAGTTCTTCGAGCATCGCCAGCGTCTGCACGGTTTTGCCGAGGCCCATGTCGTCCGCGAGACAGCCGCCGAGGCCGGTGGTGCGCAGGAATTCGAGCCAGCCGAGGCCAGCGCGCTGGTAGGGACGCAACTCGGTCATCAGCGTCGGTGGTTCCTGCCGCGGCTCGGGAGAAGCGTCGGCAACACGTTGTCGCAGTTCAGCGAAAGCCGTGTCGACGTGACGCGTGTTCGACTTCAACAGCGCGTCGATGAGCAACGCTTGCGACTGCCGGAAGCGCACGCCGCTGCCTTCGCGCTTTCCGAGTTCCAGCGCCGGCGCGAGCGATTCCATCCACGATGACGGCATGATCCCGAACGAGCCGTCGGACAGCCGCAGCAGCGAGCGATTGCCCTCCGCCGCGGCGAGTAACTCCGGTAGATCGACTTCCATGTCGTCGAAGCTGGCGCTGACGTTGAGATCGAACCAATCGATGCCGCTGGAGATCTCGACGTCGAAATCGTCGGCCACGCGCACCTGTGCCGAGTCGAGCTCGATCGTCCATCCGTCGGCGCTCAACTTCCGCACGATGTCTTCGACCTGCGATTGCCGGACGCGGTAGCCGTCCCACGTCGAGATCACGCCGAGGCTGCTGAGCCGTCCGCGAAATCCGTCTTCGATGGCGCGATTGCGGCGGATCAGTTTTCGTCCGAGCGTGGTCTGCATCTCCTCGGAACGGCTGGAGACGCGCCATTCGTCGTACACGAAATCGAGTTGGGCGCTCAGCTCCGAGGTCCACGATTGATTGGCGAGGGAAAGCATCGGCCGCGGACGGATGTCGACGATGTTCCATCCGAGCTCCTCGGGGAGTTCGATGTTCGCGATCGGCGCGCGGAGCAGCGCCTGGCGGAACTTGTCGGCGTCCGCGTGCGGAACTTCGATGGTCGGATTGGCGCGCACCGCTTCGAGCCACGAGCCGCGACCGCCGTCGTCGAAACGGCTGGCTCGTCTGCCCGCGATGATGATGCCGGGCACGGTGTGCTCGACGTCATCCAGCGGCAATATCTCGCCGTCGCGCTCGATCGTCGCGACGATGCGGTACTTCGACGCGGCGGCGTCATTGACGATGGCAACGCGCAACCGAAACGGCGGGCCGTCATCCCAGGCGATCGTCTGCACCTGATCGGTATCGAGAACGCCGAGCTTGCCCGCGCGCGCGAGGCGCTCGACCCACCACGCCACCATCGTGGGAGCGACGGTGACCATCCGCTCGGTGCTATACGACCACGAATTCGGATTCAGGAGCGCAAGCGATTCGCGGTCGAACGGCGTCAGCTTCTCCATCTCGTCCAGACGAATGGAAAGTGGTTTCCACTTTCCCCATTCGCCATTCTTCTTGTGCACGCGGCCGAGAATCTCGAGCGTGAGCGATTGCGCGCGACGCGATCCCACGATGACGTACGCGATCTCCTCGGGGACGCTGCGCGATCCGCTTTCACGCGCCGGCGGCGGAGGCGGCGGAAGCGCATTCAGGAAACTCTGCCACGCCGGAGGCGGCTCGCGATGATGCGGAACGGCGCGCGGATAGGTGACGGGCGGATCGTCGTCGTCGAATTCGTCATCGTCCAGGAACTCGCCCTCGGCTTCGTTGTCGCCGAGGAACATCGGCCGTTCCGGCAGCATCTTGCGCGCGCTGGCGGCGCGAATGACGGCCCAGATGTGTTTGCACTCCTCGAGGTTTTCGTGGAACCAGGGACACTCGCATTCGGCGGTGAGGTAATCGCCCTCAATCATCAGCTCGACCGAGTAGACGCGGCTTCCCTGCACGTCGGCGTGGATCAGATGAGGACTGAGCCGTTCGATACGCCGCACGCGGCCCTGCTCGTAGTACGCATCGCCACGCGAGAGCGTGCGCGGCGCAACAAACCTGCGAAGCGCATTTTCAGCGAGCACGGCGGGGCAAACGAGGGTGGAGAGGTGGCGATTCCGCGAGATCGTGCGGCTTCACGACAGGCCGGCACGCCGAAGCACGGCGAGGAAGCGCCGATCGCCGTGCAGGCGCGTCAGGAGAGGATCCACTTTCGCGTACCCGGCGTAGACGTCGTGTTTAGCGCAGGCGCGTTCCAGCGATTGAAACGCAAGGTCGTCCCGGTGCAGCGTGGCGGCGACGACGGCAGTCTCGTAGTCAGCCCCGCCGGCGGAGAGCGAGGACAGCGCGTTCCCGGCCGCGGCGGTGTTGCCTTCCAGAGCATCGAGCACTCCGCGCGCAGCGACGGTTTCATAACGGGAGCCGCTGGACTCCAGCGCGGTCCGAGCGTCGCGGTAACGCCCCTGCTGCATCAGGATGAGCGCGTATTGGACCTGTCCCAGCGGAACCCGCGGATCGAGATCGATCGCTTTCGCGCAGGAGTTCGCGGCGGCATCGAACCTTCCGGCGTAGTAGTCGATGTTCGCCGCGAAGAGATGCAGGAGTGCCGAAAGCGGATCGAGGCTCAGCGCCAGTTGCTTCTCCCGCTCCGCCTCTGCCCGGCGCTCCAGCCGGGCCAGCAGCAACGCGTACCACTGGTGCGCGAGTACGTCGCCGGGACGCAGCGCGATCGCTTTTTGATACTCCTTCTCGGCGGCCGCCCAATTCCAGTCGCAGGTGTCGTAGACGGAGGCCATGGCTACATGCGCCTCGGGTAGCGAGGGACCGAATTGCAACGCTTTCATCGCGGCATCGCGCGCCCGCGCGGAGAGGTCGGCCGTGGCCATCCCGGCGTATCGGGCGGAGAGGGTGAAGGTGTCGGCGAGTGCTGCGTAGGGGAGGGCGTAGGAGGGATCGGTAGCGATTGCCCGGCGGAGGTCCTGGGCCGCGGAGACGATCGATGCGCGCGTTCGCTCGTTGAGAGCACGTTGCGCGTGCAGATAAAGCCGATGCGCCTCGGCACGGCCTGCTTCCGGAGCCTGCTCTCCGCGAGGAGCGTGTTGCAACCGCAGCGCGCGTCCGATGCCGCCGATCAGGTCGTCCTGGATGCCGATGAGGTCGGATGTGGCGCGTTCGTACCGATCGCCCCAGAGGCGCGCTCCGTCTGCCGTGCTCACGAGCTCGGCGGCCAGTGTGAGGCGGTCGCCGTGCGGCTGAAGGTCGGCCGTGACGATGGCATCGACGCTCAACGCGCGTCCGACCTGCTGCGGTGTCAGCGCCGATCCTTTGAAGTGGAAGACCGTGCTGCGAGCCATGACATGGATGCGCGGATCTTCGGCCAGCGCGTTGATCAGAGACTCCGTGATGCCGTCGGCGACGTATTCCGAGTCACTCATCCCGGCGATGTTGAATGGCAGCACCGCGATCGAGCGGGGAACTTCGGCGGAGCCGGCTGACGGCGTGGCGCGGCGGAGGAATGCGCCGATCGCAATCACGGCAACGACGGCGGCTGCGACGAGTACGATCGCGCGGCGGGTACGCGGCGGCGGCGCGGCCCAGCGGGGCGCCAGCCGTGAGCCGCTGCTGCGGTCGCGGGCCAGCGCCTTGAGGTCCACGAGCAACTCTCCCGCGGAGCGGTAGCGGCGCGCCGCTGTTTTTTCCAGACACTTCCGGACGATCCGCTCCAGCTCGGCGGGGAGGTCATAGTTGAAACGCGCCAGCGGCTCGGGCTCGAGCGCGGTCAGCCGGTGCAGCGTGTCCGCGGTGGTCTTGCCGGCGAATGGCAACCGTCCGGCGATCATCTCGTACAGCACGACGCCGATGCTGAAGACGTCGCTCGCCGCTGCCGCGGCTTCGCCGAGCGCCTGCTCCGGGCTCATGTAGCTCGTTGTGCCTAGGATGGTTCCGGGATTCGTGGACGATCGCTGATCGAGCGTATCTTCCTGGAGCGTGACCGGCGCCGCCTCGATTCGAGCCAGGCCGAAGTCGAGCATCTTCACCTGGCCGCGCGCGTCGATCATCACGTTGGCGGGCTTGACGTCACGGTGGACGACGCCGTGGTCGTGCGCCGCGGCCAGCGCATCGGCGAGCTGGAGGACGACGTCGACGATGTCGTCGATGGCCATTCCGCCGCGCGCAAGGCGATGGACGAGCGTCTCGCCGTCGATGTACTCCATGGCGATGTAATCGATTCCGTCGTCGCTGCCGGCGCCGTAGATGTGTGCGATGTTCGGATGCGTGAATGCCGACGCAGCGTGCGCTTCGCGCAGGAAGCGCTGGCGGATTTCAGGATGGCTGGATGCGGCGGACGAGATCACTTTCACCGCCACCCGCCGATTCAGATGCTCGTCGACCGCCTCATACACCTCACCCATCGCCCCGGCGCCGACCATCCGGACCAGCCTGTAGTGCGCGATGCGATCGCGATCGAGCGGCATGGTCTATCGCGGCAACGCCGGACTTTCCGAGACGAGAGTGAGGGTGCTTTCCCGGTGCGCCTCGCTCCGGAAGACGAGATCGACAGAGCCAATCCGGATCACGTCTCCTTCCACCAGCCCGGTCGGCGCGTCGATGCGCCGTCCGCCGACGAACGTGCCGTTCTTGCTGCCGAGATCTTCGATGACGGCGCGGCCGGCCTCGATGATGACGCGGGCGTGGTCGCGCGAAATCGCGGGATCGGAAGCGAGCAGCGCGGTGCGGCGGCCGAGGATCGTCTCGCGGTCGGTGAGATCGATCTGGCTTGCCGCGGCGACCAGCCGGAACGGCCCGCCGCAGCCGGCCGGAGCCTCGTCACCGATGAAGGCGTAGCCGTAGCTGAAGATCGTTTTCAGAAAGCGGGGGCGGCGCGCATCGTCGCCGAGGGCATCACGGATGGCCTGTGCCAGCGACGCCAGATTCGAGGGGGAAACGAAGGTGTCGGGCCAGAGATGATCGACGATCTCCGCCCGTTTCACCGCGTTGGGGCGGTGTTGCAACAACAACTCGAGAAAGGCGAACGCTTTTGCGGAAAGAGGCGCGTCTTCGCCGCCTCGTATGATTTGTCGGCGCGCGCAGTCGATCGTGACATCGCCGAATGTGAGCCGCATTTTCCTGCGGCAGTATACGTGACCGCTAGGGCCGGAACGCCGCGCCGATCACGGTGATCGTCATCGTGGTCCGGTGACGGGACCGCGCCACTCCTGCAGCGATTCGGAAGCCGCCGGCGCGTTGCGTCGCCAGCAGCATCGCTCCCGTTGGATGCGTCGAACCGGATCGCAACGCGCCGGCGCGGGCGCCGAGCGCGAATCCGCGCGTCACGTCAACGTCGGCGCCCGCACTCGCGACCAGCCCGCGGTGCAGAAGCCGGAACTCGTCATAGCGCGTTCCATAGACAGCGGTGGGCCCGAGGAGGTCCCACGAACCGCCGGCGAGAAATGCGCTCACCGTGTCGAGTCCGCTACCGCCGAAGACGGCCACGGTCTGCTGCAGATGAACGCGTCCCGCCGAGACGCCGCCGTATTCCGCGGCGATCGCTCTCATCCACGTCCGATTGCCGTGATAGGCCTCGGCCGTGGCCGTGACGTCGATGCCTTCGATGCGGTTCGTAAATGGATCATCGGCGGTGACAAAGCGGATGCGCTGCGTGACGGCGAAGCCGGCATACGGCGACCGCCACGCGTTCCGCAGCGCCAACGGAGCGCCGCCGCCGATCCGCTCATCGCCGATCACGAGAGCCGGTTCGATGAAGCCGTGTTCGCCCTGGCGAAACCTCATTCCGGCGCGCACGCTCAGCGCGGCATCGTCGAAGTCCAGATCGGGTGCGCGCAGGCCGTCTCGATACATCCGCCGGCTGCTGTGGGCATCGTAGGGTGTGGCGCGGATCTCCATGATCACGCGGCGGCCACGGTCGACCGGCCGTTCGCGTGCGAGCGAGAACGTCCAGCCGTTGATGCTGCCCCGCCAGACCGCGCCGTCCTCGGAGACGGACCGCAGCTCGATCGACGGTGCGGCCAGCCCCGTTTCGTAAAGGACCGCGGCGGTGATGACTTTGAGGTCTTCGCCGTGCGCGGCCGCCGCGACGCAGAACGAGAGCGCGGCAACGATTCGCTTACAGGTCATATCGTGCCAGCTCCGCGGCGATGCGCCGTCCCTGGTAGCGCGCCATGGTCATGATCGAAAGCATCGGATTCGCGCCGCAGGACGCGGGGAAGGAGGAGGAGTCGCAGACGACCAGGTTGCGTACCCCGCGCGACTCACCCCGTGAATCCGTCATGGTGCGCCGTTCGTCCTCGCCCATTTTCATCGTCGCCTGCGCATGGGCGGACGTGATAGTCGTGCGGTGCGGTTCGAAACGGAGTTCCGAGCAGTGCGCCGCTTCGGCGGCATTGCGGAAGCGCGGCCGCGGCAGCGGTCCGATCCGTTCGTTCGACGGGAGGAGCACACTGGACGCGCCGGCGGCGAACATGATCTCCACACCGCGCTGCGCGGCGAAACGCATCCGCTCGCGGTCTCCCGCGCTCAAGTGGTAGTGAATGCGCGGCTTTCCATCGACCGCGCTCCATTCCACGCGATTGAAGTCATCGACGTCGTCGATCAGCATCACGCCGAATCCGATCAGGCGCGGAAGTTCCCGGAGCACGTCGAAATGCTCCTCTCCGATTCCGGGGATGACCACGGAACCGTACACCGGCTGGCCGAAGAGCGATTCGAAGTAGAAGCCGTGCGAGCGGACGAATGCATCGCTGTAGACGGTGCCCGGGATGCCGCGATAGTTCGACAGAGGCTCGTCCATGACGCCGATGATCGGAAGACTCGGATGCGTGATCAGGCCGCGCCCGATGCGGTGATGCGGGTCGGGATGGTGCGACCGCTGCAGCAGCGCCGGAGTGGCGATCGATCCGGCGGCGACGATGATCAGCTTCGCATCGATCTCGATGCGTCCGGACGGAACGCTGTTCGGGTGAGAGCCGTGATGCGTCCGCCGCACGCGCCCGTTCGCCGCCACTGCCGTCATCGCGCCGCGGCGTTTCTCGAAAACCAGGTGTTCGACGTCGCAGTGGTGGATCAGTTGCACCCCGCGGGCGAGCGCATCGGTCATGTAGGTGACGAGCGTTCCCTGCTTCGCGCCGTAGGAGCAGCCTTCCGCACAGAAGCCGGATCGGACGCATCCGCGCATGTTCAGCTCGAACCGTTTCGAGGAGATGCCGAGTGCCGCGCAGCCGCGCTCCAGTGCGCGGTTGTTGCCGTTCACCTCGTCGTCGATGGCGCGCTGCACGTTGATGCGCGTGCGCACGTCGCGCAATGCGGATGGGATGTTGAGACCGCCGACCCCGTAGTCATTCGCCTTCTCGTCGAAGCTGAAGCCGGTCAGGCCGAAGTCGCGCCGCCAGCCGTTCCAGACCGATTCGACCGGATCGAAGCAGAGCGCGAAATTCACGGTCGTGCCGCCGCCGACGCACTCTCCGCCTCGCACGGGCATCGCGCCGTCCGCGGTCGAGCGCCGCCCTTCCTCGGCATACAGCACGCGCATGTCCCACTCGCGCTGATCGAATGATTCGCCCGTGTACCAGCCGCCCTTTTCGACCACGACGATTTTCTTCAAGGTCTTTTCTGCCAGGGTGGCCGCGAGCACGCCGCCAGCCGCGCCGGAGCCGATGATGAGGATGTCGCACGAAAGGTGCGTCATGACTCCATCGCTTTCCGCGGCAGCAGCGGGCCGGCGTACCCGATGCTCGGCCAGGTCGCGTCCATCGACCAGGTGGTGACCATCACGAGTGCGCGCAGCGAGTCGAAGAAATGCCGCTTGACGATCGATGCGCTGTCATGCCACAGCTCCAGATAGGCGCGGCGCGCCGCGAGCGGCAGATCGCGGAAGCGCCGGAATCCGCCGGCGCCCGAAGCGCGCGCAAACACGGCGAAGGACACTGCATCGGCCGCCGCGATTTCCGCTACGACGCGCTTGACGTCGCCGCCGCGTGCGAGAAGGTCGCGAGCCTTCGACTCCTCCTGCGCCAGCGGCCCTGACATCGACGGGAAGAGGTCGATCTCATCGAAGAGCGCGATCGTCCGCTGCAAGCCGAGAAACTGCAGCTCCTTCTCGATGGGAAAAAGAAGGATCAGGCGCTGCTCGATGTCTACCGAGGTAATGGGTGGAAACCCCGCCGTCTCGAACGGCAACAACGCCGTGATGACGCCCCGCAGCACGGGCCGGTACGCGCTCCACGACGGATCGACGATGAAGGCCTCGGCCACACGCGCGCCGCTGACCGCGTTCGAGCAACGCACGAGCGTCGCCAGAAGAAGCGGCGCGGACTGCAGAACGGCGCGGCGGCTTATGTGCTCCACGCCTTGGATGATACGTCCGCGATTTCACGAATTTGGGGCGCCCATAAAAATCCCATGAGTTTCCGATATGGACGGCTGCGAAGCAAACGAGGCGTAACACGCCATAGGAGGCAGTGATCGCTGAGTCTCGACCTTCACGTTTTTGGCTCGGCGGGGAAAGACGCGCAAACCCCACCAGTGACGCTGACGGCAACAACGGTCCCGCATCGATGAAGGCAGAACGATCTCACTTCGTGATTCCCAACTTCTCTTCCAATTCGTCGCGACGTCCGCGGCTCAGGCTCAGTTCCGTTCCGTTTTTGAGGCGGACGCCATAGTCGCCGCCGGGGTGGCGGAGGAGGGTGTCGATGCGGTCGAGGCGGACGATGGCGGAGCGGTGGATGCGGAAGAAGATCGCGGGATCGAGGCGCTCCTCCAGCGTCTGCATCCGTTCGCGGATGGCGAAGACGCGGTCGCCGACGTGCAGTTCCGCGTAGGGGCCGTCGGCGGTGATGTAGTCGACCTTGTCCACCGGCACGACGCGCACCTGGCCGCGGCTTTCGACGGAGATTCGTTCGAGGTAGTCAGGCTTTGGCGCGGGTGGTATTTCGGTGGGAGGCTGATGCAGAAGCGAGAGCAGCCGCTGCGTCACTTCCTGCACCTCTTCCAGCTCGATCATCTTGCGCGCGCGGCGGAAGGCCTGCGCGAAGCGGTCGTCGTCGAACGGCTTGACGAGGTAGTCGACGGCGGCGCGGTCGAAGGCATTGAGCGCGAACTTGTCGAAGGCGGTCACGAAGATCGTGGCCGGCATCTTCTCCGCGCCGATGTCGTCGACCACTTCGAGTCCCGTTCGTCCGGGCATCTGCACGTCGAGGAAAACGAGATCGGGATTCAACGTGCGGATGGCGTCGATCGCTTCGAGTCCGGTCGACGCCGTGCCGGCGATGGCCACATTGGCTTCGTGAGCGAGAAGATCGGCGATGCGGTCGCGCGCCAGCCCTTCGTCGTCGGCGATGAGGACACGGATCGTTTTATCAGACATGCATTGCTCGCGTTCGAAGATCGGCGGCCGTGTGATACGGAACGCGCAGCGTCGCCAGCACGCCGCCGCCGGTTGGAGAAGTGAGCGTGAGCGAAGCGGGATCGCCGTAGAGTTGATCGAGCCGCGCCTTCGTATTGCTCAATCCAACTCCTTCGCCGGTCGACGCTAACCCTGGCCCATTGTCCTGAACGGTCACCACGAGATCGTCGCCATCGACCTTCGCATCGATCGTCACCTCGCCGCGGCCGGACGCGCGGCTGGCTCCGTGCTCCAGCGCGTTCTCCACGATCGGCTGGAGGATGAGATTCGGGACGAGCGCGTCCATCGCTCGGTCGCCGGCGTTGACGGTCACCGTCAGCCGTCCCTGAAAACGGATCTCCATGATCTCGATGTAACGCCGAAGAAACTCCAGCTCGTCGCGCAGCGGCACCTCGTCCGCGCCGCGCGCCTCGATCGTGTGACGCAGAAGCTCGCTCAGCCGCGCGATCATCTTGCGCACGCCCGAGGGATCGCGCTCGACGAGCGCCGAAACCGCGTGCAGCGTGTTGAAGAGAAAGTGCGGGTTGAGCTGCATCCGCAGCGCGTCGAGCCGCGCCGAGGCAAGCTGCGCCTGCAACTCCGCGGCGCGCGCTTCGAGCACCACCGCCTCGCGTTGGCGCGTCAGATCGCGCAGATAGAAGTTGCGCGCGTAGCCGGCGATGAGCACTGCCAGATAAACGATCAGTTGATTGACGAAGCGCAACCGCAGGATTGCGTCCCTCGGCGAAAACACTCGCGGACGCCGCGATGGAACGCCGGCCAGGATGGCGATCCGCGCGATATCCATGACCAGGTCGACGCCGATCGCGATCACGATTCCGATCATCAGCAGTGCGACGATCCGTGCCCATCGCGAGCGATCGATCGGGAAGCGTTGGGTCAGCAAAAAAACGCCCGGCGTGATGACGGCCCAGATCCACGACTCGATGTACTCGAGCGCGATCGGTCCGGCCGGCGAGCTGAGTTGGAATCCGAATCCTCGGGGATCGAGCGCGCGATTCACCGCCGACAGCGTGGCGATGAACGTCCAGAACGCGAAGATCAGCAGCAGCTCGCGGCTGCCGATGCGGGCGTACGTCGCTTTTTGAGTCGTGTCCACGGCTGTGCTCGATGCAAGTTCCAGCCCGCGCTGCATGCGCTTCCGTGCGCTTCGTTACACGGAAGTGCAGTTCATGGTTTTCGGGAAAGAGAGGGCGCCCGCGGATTGTCTCATCGCACGTCCGCAGCAATCGAGCCGCGGCAAGGAGCCAAAGGAACCCCAAAGGAAAACCAATGACGAAAAAGACGATTTCAGCAACAGTGGCAGTTCTCGCCCTCGGCGCAACGCTGGCCTTCGCCGGCATGCACGACGGCAAAGAAGGGAAGGGCGGCTGGGAGAGTGATGGCAAAGGTCATCGCGGCGGCTTCAGCGAGATGTACGCGCAGAAGTTGAACCTCACCGATGCCCAGAAGACGCAGATCGCGGATCTCGACAAGAACTTCCGCGAGACCAACAAGGCGCTTTTCGAGGCGTCGCACCAGACCCGCGAACAGTTCAAGGCCGCCAAGGACGCGAACGACACGGCGAAGCTCGATGCACTCCGTCCGACGATGGATTCGCAGCGCGCGCAGATGAAGCAGCTTCGCGACGCGCAGGACGCCAAGATCAAACAGATCCTGACTCCCGCGCAGCGCGCGCAGTTCGACACGCTGAAGGCCGAGCGCGAAGCGCATCGGTCTCAGTACAAGCAGCAGCAGTAATCTCTCTCTCCTCATACTGCTGCGCGGTACCCACTCCCCGTTCGCAAGGACGGGGAGTTTTTGTATTAAGGGAGTGGGGAGTAGGGGGTGGGGTGTGGGGTTAAAAGCAGTCTCGCGCGCTCGCCACGTCATCTCCCACACCCCACACCCAACTCCCCACACCCTCTTCATGCCGCCCGCGTGCACTTCATGCCGCCCACGTGCAACTCATTGAAAACGCGAAACATGCACCGGTAGGCGTCCGTTAGTACCGGCATCATGAGACAGAAAAAATCGTTCATCGCAATCGGACTCGTTCTCATCCTCTCGATCATCGGCGTGCTCGTGCATCGCCTGGCGTTCGCGAAGGAGACGACGGCGTATCGCTTCGCCACGATCGAGCGCGGCAACTTGCAATCGACCGTTTCCGCGACCGGAACGCTGAACGCCGTTACCACAGTCAGCGTCGGCACGCAGGTCTCCGGGCAGGTCTCGGAACTGCTGGCCGACTTCAACGACCACGTCAAGAAGGGACAGCTCCTGGCGCGCATCGATCCGACGCTTGCGCTGCAAGCGGTGACCGACGCGCAGGCCAATCTCGAAAAGTCGCAGGCGCAGGCGCTGCAAGCCTCGCGCGACTACGCCCGCAACCGCGAGCTGACCAACGACGGACTCGTGGCTCGCAGCGCGTACGAGGTGTCGCAATCGGGTGCCACCGTCGCGAACGCCGGTGTGAAGTCGGCGCGCGTCGCACTCGACCGCGCGCGGCAGAATCTGTCGTACACGAACATCTACGCACCGATCGACGGTGTCGTGGTCGAGCGCAACGTGCAGCAGGGGCAGACCGTCGCGGCCAGCCTCTCCGCGCCGCAGCTCTTCCTCATCGCCAACGACCTCTCGCAGATGCAGATCCTCGCGCAGGTCGGGGAGAGCGATATCGCCCAGATCAAAGAAGGGCAGCCGGTGTCGTTCACCGTGCAGGCGCTGACGGGCCAGACATTCAAAGGCGTCGTCAAGCAGGTGCGTTTGCAGTCGACGACCACCGACAACGTCGTCAACTACACGGTCGTCGTGTCGGTACCGAACACCGACGGCAAGCTCCTTCCCGGCATGACCGCGCGCGTGCAGTTCCTGACCAAGCAGGCTGACAACGTACTGAAAGTCTCGAACTCGGCCCTTCGCTACAAACCGACCGATGCCGAACTCGCAGCGCTGAAAGCATCGCGTCAGGCCACGACAACGTCGACCGCGGCGACATCAACCACCACGTCGGCGCGTTCAGGCCGCAACGGTGGAACGCGCACCGGCAGCAGCAACTTCGGCACGCTCTATTACCTCGACGCCAACGGCAAGCTGGCCGTCGCGCGCGTCAAGACCGGAATCAACGACGGCAGCACCACCGAGATCACTGGCAAGACCATCAAGGAAGGGATGAAGGTCATCGCCGGCACGATCACGCCAACTACGGCCGCGGCCGCGACGAGCACCGCACCCGCCAGCCCGTTCCAGGGTGGACAGCAGCAGGGCGGCGCGCAGCGCGGCGGCGGCGGAAGGGGAGGCTTCTGATGAACGTCATCGAAACCACCCAACTCGTCAAGACCTACGTCACCGGCAGCACCGAAGTTCATGCGCTGAAGGGAATCGATCTCGCCGTTGAGAAAGGTGAATTCATCGCCATCATGGGCACCTCCGGTTCGGGCAAGTCGACGCTGATGAATCTTCTCGGATGCCTCGACACGCCCACCTCGGGTTCCTACCTGATCGACGGCGTTCGCGTCGACGGCATGGACCGCAACGCCCTCGCCGCCCTGCGCAACGAGAAGATCGGCTTCGTCTTCCAGGGCTTCAATCTTCTGCCGCGCACCAGCGCGTTGGAGAACGTCGAGCTGCCGATGCTGTACGACCGAAGCGGACGCAAACGCGACACGCAGGCGTTGGCCACTGCCGCGTTGCAGCGCGTCGGACTCGCCGACCGGCTCGATCACCAGCCGAGCGAATTGTCCGGCGGCCAGCAGCAGCGCGTCGCCATCGCTCGCGCGCTCGTGACCGAGCCGGCCATCATCCTCGCCGACGAGCCGACCGGAAACCTCGACACGCAGACGTCGATGGAAGTCATGGCGCTGTTTCAGCAGCTCAACGAACAAGGCATCACCATCGTCCTCGTCACCCACGAGCCGGACATCGCCGTCTACGCAAGCCGGATCGTGGAAGTCCGCGATGGTCGCATCCGCCGCGACGAGCCGGTGAAATCGCGCCGCTCCGCCGCCTATGACCTCGATCATCTCGAGGAGAAGGAGGTCGCATGAAATCCAAGACACTCGTGAAGCTGGCCACGCAGAGCATCCTGAAAAACAAGATGCGCGCTGCCCTGACCATGCTCGGGATCATCATCGGTGTGGCCGCGGTGGTTGTGATGGTCGCCGTCGGCTACGGTGCCCGCACGCGCATCCGCGCCCAGATCAACAACCTCGGCACGAACATGATCGTCATCACGCCCGGCGCCGCGCAGGCTGCCGGCGTGAGCCAGGGAGCGCAGGCGTTCCCGAATCTGAGCTTGAAGGACGTCGACAAGATTCGCGCCGAAGCGCAGACCGTCTCCGCGGTTTCGCCGGTCATCGTCAGCCGGACCGCCGTCATCGGTCCGTCCGGAAACTGGCGGACGCAGATCAACGGCGTCGATACCGATTTCCAAACGATCCGCGACTGGCAGACGTCCTCCGGCGATTTCTTCACTGCCGACGACGTCCGCTCCATCCACAAGGTCGTCCTCCTCGGCAACACGGTCGCGCAGAATCTTTTCCCCGGACAGGACCCGGTCGGCTCCGAAATCCAGATCCGCAACTCGGTCTACAAAGTGGTCGGTGTGCTCGCAGCGAAAGGTCAGACCGCCAGCGGCAGCGACTCCGACGACGTGGTGCTGATGCCGTACACAACCGCCTCGGCCACGCTCTCCGGCCGCGCCTTCATCCCGCAGATCCTGGCCAGCACCGCGAACGAGCAGGACATCCCCGCCGCGCAGGAGGAGATCCGTACGCTCCTCCGCGAGTCGCACAAAGTAACCGACGGCAACGACGACTTCACCGTGAAAAACCAAGCGGATCTCGCCTCTGCCGCCGAAAGCTCCACGCAGGTGATGACGCTGCTCCTCGCCGCGATCGCCTCGATCTCGCTCCTCGTCGGCGGCATCGGCATCATGAACATCATGCTCGTCTCCGTCACGGAGCGGACGCGCGAGATCGGCATCCGCATGGCCATCGGCGCCCGCGGCTCCGACGTCCTCACGCAGTTCCTCGTCGAGAGCATCGTCATGGGCATCCTCGGCGGCGTGGTCGGACTGCTATTCGGCTACACCGGCGCCAAAGTCCTCGGCCACTTCACCGGCTGGGAGACCGTGATCTCCCCGATCATCATGATCATCGCCGTCGGCTTCTCCGGCGCGGTGGGCGTCTTCTTCGGCTATTACCCCGCAAGGAAGGCAGCGGCGCTGAACCCGATCCAGGCGCTGCGCTACGAGTAAAATCCAGAGCGCTGGCGTGCCCGTCGTTTGTCCGCCGCCAGCGCTCTGATGAATCAGCACTCCGGGAGCTTCAACAGATTGTCGGTCGGCTTTCCGTCCGATTCCGTCTGCAGATAGTGCGTTCCGCGGGTGTTCGTTTTGGCGCGGACCGTCCTTTGTTTCCGGCTGCGTCTTTCACATACGCGTAGCCACCGTCTGTAACCCACTGCCACATCTTTTCGCGATCCGACCGACCGGTCTGACCTGTCTGATCCTCCTTCCAGCCGAACGTGCTGATCGCTTCGTGAGGGTTGTCGTGATAACCACCCGATTTCTTGATGCACGTGATTTGAAGTGCCATTCGCTCCTCCTTTGGCGGGGTGCAAGCTCTAATGCGAGACCGAACGCCGGCGGCAGGGATCGATCGATGCCGTCTCGACGCGCACCGTGTAAGAGCCCGTTGTTGGAGTGCTGGTATTTGAGGTGACGTAAATCCAGTTGTTTCCGCTCACCTGTGGGAGGTAGGTCAGCGTCACCGAGCCCGGTGTCTTGGATGACCTCCAGATGCCCGTATCGAAACTTGGCGGCTCTAGCTCGACATACGGCGCGAACGAAGACGTAAAGGTGATCAGTAGAGGAACATCCTTCGTTCCTGTGAACCCATAGACCGCGGAGTAGGTATTGCCGCCAAGGCATCCTGTTCCGTTGGCGGAAGTGAGCTGGCCCGACAACGATGAATTGAGATTGATGGTGCCAGACGATTGACAGCTACTCGTGCTACCGCAAGCCACGTTGAGCGTGTAGGAGCCGGTCGCGAACTGCGCGACGTAGCCGAGCCCGATGTAGTACGTGCCGGACGCTGGAAACGTGTACGTCAGTGTCACCGGCGACACGCCATGGTTGGACGTCAGGATGCCGGCCGTGTTCTGCACGGTCACGAGCACCTGGTACCCAGTCGCTGTTGATACGGTGAGTGTGAGCGTCTGCCCGGCGGTCGCGCTGAATGTATAGAGGTCGACGAAATAGACGTCGCTGAGGCACGACGGCGACGCGGTAATCAATCCGCCACATGAGAGCGGCGGCGCTGAGGAACACGACAGCGGCGCCACCGACATCGCCGACTGAACGCGATCCTCGTTGGCTGTGATCTGGGCTGCGGCTGCTGAGCAAATCAGTGTGATCAACAGGGCGGCGAGATACGAGCGAGCGGGCATGAGCATTCCTCCAAGCCCTTCTCCGCCGAGAGCACGTCCGCGCGTCGTGGACCCATTCCATTCCGCGCGAACGGTCATCGGCGAGAAGGCTGGTCCTTCCGACACTACCGCGCGGCTTTTGTGGCGTGCGGCGGGAGCGATTCGAACGTCGTCCTGACGATCGACCACTTCGTGGGCGCTGCTGTGCCGAGGGCGCGGGTTGGATCGACGAGAAGTTGTTCGAGTGGCGTGAGCGCCTCGGGGGAGCGTACGCCGTCCCATTCAAGAATCGTGGGATTCGGCAGCGGCTCCTCGGTTGTCAGCAGAAAGTACGTGTCGACGCCGTAGGGTGGGCTGGCGGCAAAGGCGCTCGGTTCGCCGAGTGCGATCTCGGTTTCGGTCGGCTGGAAGTGGTTCTCGACGGAGCCGGCGGTTGGCGGCGGGAAGAGCAGAGTGCTCTTTCCGTTGCTGTCGATGACGAAGGCGTAGACGTAGCGGTTCGGGACGTACGCGGGCAGCGGTTGCGAAATGACGCGGAGGACGAGCTCGTACTTTTCGCCGCCGATGATGGCGCCGCCGTCGCTGACGAGCATGCCGTCGCGGGCGCGGCTGGCGGCCAGTTGATACGAGAACCGATCGGACGGCGGCGACTCGATCAGTTGCCATCCGTGGATTCTGCGCAGGGTGAGCAGCGCGGCGCGCAGCGTCGGAGCGGTGTCGCGCAGACGGCTGTTGTTCTTCCGTTCCGCGATCCACGCCGTGCGCAGCGGCAGACCGGTTTTGCGGCGGTCGGACTTTTTCACCGAGGGACGCAGCCAGGCGTAGGAGAGATGGTGTCCGGCGAATCGGCCGGTGAGGACGTAGTCGGCTTCCTCGGGTGTCGACGCCTGCTCGACGCCCTCGGCTGCGATGCGATCGACGAGTGCACCCGGTGCAGGGAACTGCACGAAGAGCGTCGATCCCGGCGACAGTCGTGCCATCGCTGCGATCGCGGCCGTGTTTTGGCCGAGGTGTTCCGTGGCGCCCTCGCCGAGTAGCTCCCACTCGCTGCCGTTCCATCGCAGCAGGTGAGACGGCGTGACGTCGATCGGATCGGTGATCCATCGAACGCCGTGTGCCTTCGCTTCGGACGACAGCGAGCGCGCCATCGCGGCGATCTCTTTCGGCGTGCGCGGCGAGCGCGGCGTCCAGATGCGGAGCGGACGCACCGGCGGCGCGGCCCACGAGGTCACTTCGAGTAGCGCGCCGGTTTGCGGCATCGCGCCGGACTGCAGGCGAGCTTCGCATTCAGTCACTCCCCTGAGCGCGGTGACGGTCAGGCGAGCGTCGGACGCGCGCAATTCGCTGCCGATGGACAACCCGTTCGCCCACCCGCCTTCGATGATGATCGTGCTGTCGCCGCGAACCTTCTGGACGGCAACGACGATGCGGTCGTCGCGGCGATCAGTGCGCGTGCCGAGGAATGGCGCCATGCGCGTGTCGACGGTTCCGGCGACCGTTGGCTGCTGAAATGGCGTCTCGGCGCGCATCCGCGCCTGGGCGCGAAGAAACGTCTCCAAGGCCGGCTCGCCGCTGGACGCGTCGCGCATCGCGCGCATCCAGGCCCAGGAGAACGCGCCGTGGAACTTCCCCTCGGCATCGCGCGTCTCCCACGCCGTATCGACGTCCTGCGCCGCCGCGAGCACGAGCGCGCCGCGCGATTCGGGACGCGGAACGGTGACGCCGTCGGCGACGTCGCGAAGATCCGGCTTGACGCCGCGGGGCCGCGCGCCGGTGCCGAGGCCGCGCGCGCCGGAACTGCTGTGGCAGTTGTCGAGGATGACCGTGAGCCGCGCGCCGCGATCGAGGATGCGGTTGAAGAGCATGCGCAGCTCTTTGTCGCGGATGTCGGGGGCGCCTATGCGGGAGTCGGCAGGGACGAGCGACTCATCCAGTTTGTCGCGCTCCTCGGACGCCGAATTGCGTACCTGCGATCCGTGGCCGGCGTAATAGAAGAGGACTACGTCATCCTTCGCTGCCGGATTGACGAGCAGTTGCTCGATACCGCCGAGGATGGCGTCGCGCGTCGCCGCCTGATCGGTGAGCGTGGCGATGTCATTTCTGTCGAATCCGTACAGCGCGACGAGCATGTCGCGCATGGTGTTCACGTCGTTGACGGCGCCGGCGAGGTTCGGCCAGTCGCGGCCGGGCGCGGGAGCGGCCTGCGGACGCAGGGCGAGCGTGGAGGCGGTGTAGTCGTTGATGCCGACGAGAAGTGCGCGCCGATGCGGCGCGGCCGCAACTTGCAAGCCCGCGGCAAGCATCGCGCAGGCGGCGAACAGCCTCGCGAAAATTTTCATTGGCGCGAATGACACGTTTTGACCCGAATTGTGTCTACCTCATCAGAGAGGGACACATCATGAGACAACTGTTCTGCGTTTTTGTGGCGTTGCTGTGCGCGAATGCCGGCGCCGGAGTGGGGCGGTGG
>JAXDIO010000415.1:0-6168 GCA_034663965.1 Thermoanaerobaculia bacterium
TCGTCCTCAGCAGCACCGGCGCGAAGCTCGTGTGGATGCGCACGCCGCCGGAGACGTCAGTCGCCGTCACGCCGCCGTTGGCGTTGTCGACGTCGAGCGTGCCTTTGATCAGTTCCGCGCGGGCCAGACCGAAGCGCGTGTCGATGTTCAGATTGCCGCGGATATCGACCGCGGTCACGTTGCCGTTCGCGTTGGTGATGCGCGTCGGTCCGTTGATGTCGCGGATCGAGATCGTGTCGAAGCTGCCGGTGATCGTGGCGCCGCTGCCGACGTGCGAGCCTTCCACGCGGCCGTTGCTCGCCGAGACGATCAGGTCGCGCCCGATGTTCGCGAACTCCGTGGCTGCGAACGTATTCTTGATCGAGGCGCGGCCCTTGATGTCGCGCACGTCGACGCGTCCGTTCTCGTTGTGCAGTTCCAGATCGCCGGAGACGTTCGAGACCGTCACGTTGGCGAACGAGTCGACGATCGAAGCGCTGCCGCTCACGCCCTGCACGTCGACTGAGCCGTTGCCGTTGCGAATGGTCACGTTGTGCGTGTCGGTCGCGGTCACGGAGCCGAAGCGATTGGTAACGCCCAGGGCGCCATCGACGTTGACGACGCGAACATTGCCGTTGGCGTTCTGCACGGTCGTATCGCCCGTGCTGTTCTCGATGCTGATGGAGCCGAACGAGTTCTCGACGCGCTGCGTGCCGTGGCTGTCGCGCAACGTCACGTTCCCCTGCGCGTTCACGATCTCGCTCGCGGCGTGAATGCCGGTGACGTCGACGCTGCCGAACCGGTTGTGAACCAATAGTGGCGCGCTGGCGGGCATGGTCACCTCGATGTCGACCGAATACGAGAGCGATACGTTGCCGTGGAAATGCATGTCCGGATACTCCGTCCGGATCGTGATCCCGTTCGCGGACGACGGCGAAACGATGACGTTGATGGCATTCCCGATCTCGGAATCGGAGGCGCGGATCAGCGCGTGGACGCGAACGTCGTTGCCGCTTCCGGCGTGTACCGTGACCGGACCCATGGAGTGGTCGATGGAGATGCGGCCGCCTCGGTACGTCTGCGTTCTGCTGATCGTTCGCTCGAGACGGTCGGCGTAGAGCGCCGGTGCGATCAGGAGCAGGAGTACGACGACTATCTTATTGATTCGAAGCATGGCTGTTTTCCTCTCGCAGAACGTCCTGTAACGTCCGCTGTTTTTCCGAATACATCGTCAGCAGTTGCGTGCGCAGGTAGGCGTTCTGCCGGTTCTTGTCGATGGCGGTCTGACACTCGGCGATGGCGTCGTCGAGCATCATCAGTTTTTCCTTGTAGCTGACCATGAGCGGCGTGGACGGCTGGTCGAGCTTCGCGGAGGCGAGTGTTTCCAGGTGATTGATGGCGTTGATGTGCGCCTTCTCAGCGCGTTCGACTTCATCGACAGCGGACACCTTCAGGATGTCGCGATCGAAGTCGGCGGCGTGCATGCGCCGTTGCGCGATCCAGACGGTGCCGCCGAGGATGGCGAGGAGGAAGAAGGCGGCAGCGATCTGCCACACGCGCGTCCGCGTGCTGCGCCGTTCGTTGCGGATGGCGCGCTCGATTCGCGGCCAAAGCAGGTCGTTGTCCCACGTCGCGTGAAGGTCGCGGGCCGTTGACGAGATCTCGTTCCAGTCAGCCAGCTTCTGCATGCACGCCTCGCACGACTGCGCATGCCGCGCGGCGGCTTCGAGCGAGAAGTGGTCGCCTTCGAGAAGGAGGTCGTCGAGTTGTTCACAGGTGATGGTCATGATTTCGCTGCCTTTTTCCACTGCTCCTGGAGCTGTTTCTTCGTTGAGAAAAGAATCCACTTCGAGTTGCCTTCGGTGATGTCGAGGATGCCGGCGATCTCGGCGTGGCTGAGGCCTTCGATTTCGAACAGCGAGAAGACGGTGCGGCGTTGTTCCGGCAAGTCGTTCAACAGCTTCCGCAACGCCATTCGCTTGACGTCGTCAACCGCATTGGCCGGACGGACGTCAACGACGAGCTCATCGATCGGCGTCTCCCGGATCCTGCGGCTGCGCTTCCGCAACATGTCGTAGCAGGTGTTGACGAGGATGCGGTAAAGCCACGTGGTGAACGCCGCCTCACCGTTGTAGCTCGCCGCCGCCCGATGCACCTTCAGAAACGTCTCCTGCACCGCGTCCTCGGCATCGGACCGGTTGCCCAGTTGGTTGTACGCGATCGATTTCATCCGCTCGCCGTGCTTGCGATAGATCGCCGCGAACACATCCGAGTCGCCGTCCGCACACGCCCGCGCCAGGCGAAGGTCGTCTTCGCTCAAACGCGGAATCGGTTGCGGTGCGATCGGCAGGTTCACGGAATGGGTCAAGTCTACGGCTGAGGCAACGGCGTCCATGTGTCTGCGGGGATAGACGCCGGAAGGGAGGGGGAGGTTAGAGGGCGATGCCTTGACCAGCAATACACGGGGATGTAGACTCATTGTCGCTACAGAGGAGACTATGCGAACCAGAGTTCAGAAGTGGGGCAACAGTCTGGCGCTCCGAATCCCGAAAGCGTTCGCGCAAGAAGTGGGGCTTGAGCAGGATGGAGAGGTTGATCTCTCCGTCGAAAAAGGTCGCCTTGTGGTCGTGCCTCCCGTCACTCCGTCCTACACGCTAGAGGAATTACTCGCGGGCATTCGTCCGTCCAACCTGCACGAGGAAACCGATTGGGGACCTCCGGTCGGGAAGGAAATCTGGTAACGATGGCGTACGTGCCGGAGCAGGGTCATGCGATATGGTTCACCTTCGATCCGCAGGCAGGTCGTGAGCAGGCCGGCCGGCGGCCCGCGATCGTCCTCACATCAGCGGCGTACAACCGAAAAACTGGACTCATTCTCGTTTGCCCGGTTACGACGCATGCGAAGGGATATCCGTTCGAAGTCTCGCTTCCGGCTGGTCTACCGATCTCCGGAGTCGTTCTCGCGGATCACGTTAAGAGCGCAGATTGGCGGGCGCGCCAAGCGGCATTCATTTGCGAGTTGCCGCCGGCGATCTTGACTGACGTTCTCGCGAAACTCTCCGCGCTACTTGCTACTGCGTAAACCGATATCAGATAAGCCCATGAGCCACGCCATACATCGCGTCACACGCTTCGAAATCGTCGCACCTCACATCCTGAACGTCGCGTTTGAGGACGGCACGGAGCAACGCATCGACTTCAGGCCGGTGCTGAAAGGCGTTCTTTTCGGACCGCTGCAGGATTTGGAGTTCTTCAACGCCGTTGCGCTTGATCCTGAAGCCGGAACGCTGACGTGGCCAAACGGCGCCGACTTCGATCCTGCCATGCTTCACGATTGGCCCGATGTCTGTAACGATCTCGCCGCACGCGCACGGTACTGGACGGATGTCGCTCCGGCTGCGCACGCGAACGAATGGAACGCCGCTGATTCCAATGAGCAACTCGTATCTTAAAGTGACATATCGACGCGGCAAACCGATTGTCGCCTACTACTACTTACCTCGCGTTGAACGCCAGCGGAGCGTTCGAACGCGACGGGTCGAAGCCGGTCTCCTGATCGACTTCGCGAATGAGGGGCGTCCGATCGGCATCGAAATCACTGCTCCATCCGAGCTCTCGGTGACGGTGTTCAATCGCGTACTCCGCGAGTTGGGGTTTTCGCCTGTCAAACGGCAGGAGATTGCGCCACTCATCGGAGCCGCTTCGTCGCAATCTACGTGACCTGAGCATTGGAAATGTACTCACTCCCGCTCCTGAACGACGTTGATTGGTCATCCATCGCAGCGTGGGTAAACTGCACTCTCCTCGTGTGGTTGATTGCGGTGACCATCAAATACGTCAAAGTTAACGCGCAGATCGCCGCGTCGAACAGGGGAATGCTTCATACGGTCGCCCAGCAACTCCGTGATTCGCGCGCAGAACTCGCAGGTCCTGTTCTAGCGGCTATTTCTGATGAACTCCGATTTCTTCAGCGATGGCTGGCTTGGACGAGCGATGAGATGTCTGAAACGGCGATGTTGAGCAATCAGGAGGCGTTTGTAGTCGCAAATTACGATGCGGCGCTTTATTCTGCGAGCCGAATTTCGATCGATGTCTACAACCAAATGACCTACGCCCGGGAACGGATATGTTTGTTTGAGTCATGGATTCAGCGTGAACGGTCGGACATCGATCGTGACGCATTCAGAGCCGCTTTGAATGGCATGCGTGGTTTTCTCGTTGAGTCATCAGAGCAACTTGCGCTCGCTAGAGATCATGTGCAGAACTACCTCAGTATTGCTGACGGACTTGCGACCGCCGACTAACCCGAGCCGCGAAAGAGAGACGTATCCACCCTCACAGCTCATCGATCGACTTCGGCCAGTCGCTGTGCAGGAGCTTGGATAGCGCGCGGTCGGCGAGGAGTTTGCCGCCGGTTTGGCAGCGGGCGCAGTAGTTCGTTTCGTTCTCGGAGTAGACGATGTGCTGGATCGGGGTGCCGCAGTCGGGACATGGTTTTCCGTAGCGGCCGTGGACGGCGAAGTCGGGTCGGAAGGCGGTGACTTTTTCCGGGAACTTCTCGACGGCCTCGTCGCGCAGGCGGTCCGTCCATTCCGTCAGCGTGCGCCGCGTCGCGACGTAGAGCCGGGTGATCTCCTCCTCGGAAAGGTTCGTCGTCAATTGCACGGGCGAGAGGCGGGCGCGGTGGAGGATTTCATCTGAATACGCGTTGCCGATGCCGCTGAAGACGTGCGGATCGGTCAGCGTTCGCTTCAGCGTGTGGCGCTCGCGCGTGAGCGCGGCGCGGAACTCTTCGAACGAAATATCGAGAGGTTCGATGCCGCCCGGATCGTGCGCGCGGACCGCTTCCTCCCCTCGGACGATATGAATCGACGCTCTCCGTTTCGATCCTGCCTCGGTGAGCAGCAGCGTTCCGTTGGGAAAGTCGAACGCGGCCAATCCCAGTTTGCCGGGGATCTTCGCGCCGGACGGCAGCCATTTGAAACGCCCGGCAATCATCAGATGGATGATGATGAAGAGATCGAATTCGAGTCCGATCACGATCCGCTTGCCGAGGCGGCGGACGTCGACGACGCGTTTGCCTGCGAGGTCGGACGGCGGCGGATCGACGGTGCGCAGCACGAACGGATTGCCGAGGCGGAGCTTGAGCAGTGGCTGATCAGCGATGCGTTTCGCGATCGCCTCGACGTATACGGTAACGTCCGGCAGCTCAGGCATGAACGGGGATTATCGCGGCTCCGTTCGCTTTTATCGACCGTACATGCGCAACGCTCTCAGGTTGCTTCTCGCCGGCATCGCTGTCTGCGCGTTCTTCACCGGACGATCGGTGGCCGTGCAGCCGTACGTCAGCGTTTCAACGGAGCCGATTGCAGCCGGCGACATCGTCATTCCGGTCGCTGGCATCGCGAAGACTAAGTTGCGCGATGACTTCGACAACATTCACAGCGGCCATCCGCATCACGCCATCGACATCCTCGCGCCGCGCGGTACGCCGGTGCTTGCGGCGGTCGACGGCACGATTCGCAAACTTTTCGAGAGCAACGCCGGCGGCCTGACCATCTACGAATTCGACGTCGCGAATGAGAAGAGCTACTACTACGCGCATCTCGATTCGTATGCAGACGACGTCACCGAAGGGAAGCGCGTGCGGCAGGGCGATGTGATCGGCTACGTCGGGACGACAGGCAACGCGCCGGCGAATACGCCGCATCTCCACTTCGCCATCACCATCCTGCCGCCGGACAAGGCGTGGTCGAAGGGCGACGCGATCGATCCGTATCCGATCCTCGTCGCGCGCGGCGTCACGCGCTGATTACGAAACGCGTTTCAGCGCCTCGGCTACATCCTTCTGATTCGGATTGAGCTTCAGGGACATTGCAAAGCTGGCCTTGGCCTCCACCTTCTTCCCCTGCTTCTCGAAAATCTGGCCGAGCCAGTAGTGGGTGCGGGCGAGAGACGGCTCGTCTTCCTTCGGCGCGTATGCGAGGTACTTGCGCAGCAACTCCTCGCCACGCGCGTAGTTCGAGCTGGTCAAGGCGGAGATTTGCCCGAGGCGGAAGTAACCGGGCATGTAGGCGGGATCGACTTTGACGGCCAGCTCGAATTCGTCGCCGGCCGCTTTGAAGTTCTTCTGGCCGATGTAGGAGACGCCGAGATCGATGTGCGCGCGAGCCGATTTCGGGAACTCCC
>JAXDIO010000417.1:0-7763 GCA_034663965.1 Thermoanaerobaculia bacterium
CGCACGGCCGCGGATTCTGGATCCTCGACGACATCGAACCGTTGCGCCAGATTCGTGGCCGCATCGCGGAAACAACACTGTTCAAGCCGCAGCGCGCGTGGCGGATTCGGTGGAACAAGAACACCGACACGCCGCTACCGCCGGATGAGCCGATGGGACAGAACCCACCCGACGGCGCGGTCATTGATTACTACCTTCCCGCGGCGGCCGGTCCGGTGACGTTGGAGATTCGCGACGCGGCCGGCGCTCTGATCCGACGCTACGCCAGCTCCGATCTCGCGCCGGCGCCGAAAGATGAAGGCAACATTCCGTGGTGGTGGATTCGTCCCGTGAAATCGTTGGCGGCAACTGCCGGCATGCACCGCTTTACGTGGGACATGCACTATCCGCCGGCGCCAGGCTCACGCAACGCGTATCCGATCGCCGCCACACCGCACGACACCGCGCCCGCTCCGGCGTCGCCATGGGTTGTGCCGGGAACGTACACGGTCGCGCTGACCGCGAACGGCAAGACGTACACGCAGCCATTGACAGTGGAGATGGATCCGCGCGTGAAAACACCCGCCGCCGATCTCCAGCAGCAGTTCGCGCTGTCGAAGGAGATGTACGACGACATCGCCCAACTCGAAGACATCAGCGGCCGCGTGCGCGCTTTCCGCGCGCAGATGCGCGCAGCGATCGCCAGCGCCGACATCAGCGCACTGCGCAAGCAGGCTTCCGAACTGGCCGGCGCCTCGGCCGAAGAAGACGACGAAGCGCCGCCGGCCGCCGCGCCCGATCACGAAACGCTGAGCAGCCTCACGCAATCGCTCCGGGCGGTGCTCCGCCTGCTGCAGGAATCCGATGCCGCACCGACCACGCAACTCGCCGCCGCCGTCGAAGACCGCCGCCGCGCCGTCGCCGAACTCCTCAACCGCGCGCAGACCTTCGAAACCGCTGTACGCGCCGCGAAACTGCCCCCACCCGCGAAAGGATCAAGCGCCATCAAGCCCCAATGAAACTCCTCCCCTCGGTCGTTCTCCTTTCCCTGATCGTTTCACCGGCCGGCGCGCAGTGGTCGCAGATCGGCGCCAATCCAAAACACACCGGCAGCGTGCCGGTGGCGGCGCAGCCGCTGCTGCATTTGCTGTCTGACATCACCTACGACCCATTCGTTCCGCAAGAGCTGGCAGCCACGGGCGGCGGTCTCCTCGTCCACTATCAGGTCCCGCTCGTCGACGGCGACGACGTCTTCATGGAATTCAAATCCGGCCAGTACACGACGCCGGAGCATTGGGAAACCCAGGTCTGGAGCATTCACGGTTTGCGCTGGCAGAACGGCGCACTCGTCGATCGCTGGACGGCGGTGAGCGATTGGAAACCGGTGCCGGCCAACGGCGCCGCGGCCTGGGAGCCTGTCTTCCATGCCGTTCTCGCGAATGGTTCGGTCTACATGCCGGCAGCCGGCGGAACACTGCTGCAGGTCGATCGCAATGATGGTCACGTCATCAAGCGCGTCAATCCGTTCGCGAGCGTCGATCCGAATGTTTACGTCTCTGGCGTTCCGGCGGCCGATGCATCCGGCAACATCTACTACGGCGCGTTCGGTCTCGACGCCACCGATCCGTGGGCGAAAGACAATACCGGGGCGTGGCTCGTTCGCGTGAAGCCGGATGGCAGTGCGGCGGCCGTGACGTTCGCGTCGCTGGTGCCGAATGCGCCGAAGTCGGCGGACCAATGCACGATTTCGTTCGCACGGACGCAGCCGCGTCCCTGGCCTCCGACGCTGACGGCGGTCGCCCCGACGGCGACCTGCGGTGCGATACGGCCGGGGATCAACGCCGCCCCGGCGATCGCAGCCGACGGCACGATTTACGTGGTCGGCCACGCGAACTTCAATCCAGGCTACGGCTTCGTCGCCGCGGTCAATCCCGATCTGACGCCGAAGTGGAGCACGTCGATGCACAACATCTTCAACGATGGTTGCGGCGTCCTCGTGCCTTACGGAACCGCATGCCGGACGGGCGCTACGCTCGGCGTCGATCCGAGCACCAATCAGCCTGGATCCGGCTCCGTTCTCGATGACTCGAGCGCCTCACCCGTTGCCCTGCCGGATGGCTCGGTCCTCTACGGTTCCTTCACCAGCTACAACGGCGCGCGCGGACACCTGATCCATTTCTCGTCCGCCGGTGCGGTCCTCGCCAACTACGATTTCGGCTGGGACACGACTCCCGCGGTCTGGGAGCACAACGGGACGTATTCGATCGTGATGAAGGAAAACTTCTACGCGCAGCAGGCTTACTACATCACGCAGCTCGACCGGAATCTGAAGAAGGAATGGCAGTTCAAGAGCACCGAGACGCACGCTTGCGGCCGCGGCCCCGACGGCGTCGTGACGTGCGTCGATGAACAGCCGAACGGTTTCGAATGGTGCGTGAACGCTCCTGCCATCGACATCCGCGGAACGGTCTACGCGAACAGCGAGGACGGCAACCTCTACGCGATCGCGCAGGGCGGCGTACTCGAGGACAAAATCTTCCTGCAACTCGCCCTCGGCGCCGCCTACACCCCCGTCTCGATTGGCCCCGACGGCCGTTTGTACGCGCAGAACGCCGGACACCTTTTCGCCGTGGGCGGATCGAGACCGCGTCACCGCGCGGTGCGGCGGTGAAAGTGGACGCCTACGCGCGAAGGCGTCACGACCGCGTAATGAAGTAAAATAACTTTCATGCGCACGTTTCGCACGTCCCTTTTCATTCTTCTCATCGTCGCCTCGGCGCATGCAGCGATTCGTATGACTCCCGAGACCGGGATCGTTGACCCGGTCCGCGTGCCTATCGATGGCAACCAGTCCCCGCCGGTCATCGCAACGGACGGTGATCAGTTCCTGCTCTTCTGGACCACCCGCGACGGAGTGAGCGTCGCGCACGTTGCTGCCGACGGCCGCCTCCTCTCGTCACGCTTGGCGCTGGTTAGTCCGTGGGCATTCCAACTGAGCGCAACCTGGACAGGCGCCGTTTATCTGGCGACCTGGGGAGACTACGCGAAAAACGCACTTATGGCGGCCACGTTTAACGCGAACGGCGATCTGTTGTCGGGACCGACCGCCATCGTCTCCGGACGGGCGCAAACGCGTACCGGAGCATTGGCCAGCAACGGCCGTCGAACGCTGCTGCTCTACTGCTACAACAACGTCGGCGGTGTCGAAGCGGCCATCTTTGACGTGAGAGGCAACCTGATCGCCAACGACCGTCCAATCGTCGCTCTTGGACCTGCCACAAACTTCCAGCTGCCTGAGGTGCCGACCGTTACAAGCGACGGAGAGGAATTCGGAGTGGTGTGGCGAACGAACGCGTACGTGTCGCCCTCAGTTCTCATGCACGACTTTCACCTGATTCGCGTTGGCGAAGATGGTGGCGTAATCGGTTCTCCGATCGATATCGGACGTACGGACGAAACAGCGGATTTCAGCGTTGCGTTCGGTGGCGGCCTGTATGCAATCGTGACTACCGAGCCTCACATCATCAAGCCAGGCTCCGCGCAGGCGCGGCTCGTGCGCTTCTCGGTTGATGCCCGCCGCGGCAGCGTCGCCAGAATGCCGGCGATCGACATCGACCTCGCACACGCCCATGTCTTCTGGAGCGGCAGCACGTTCGTCGCTTTTTGGATGCGCTACGGCACGGCATCCTTCGCCATCATGACGTTGCCATTCAGCGGCGCGAACGAATCCATCGCGCCGGCACCGGTAAGCTCGCTCACCGGCAACGCCGCATCGTTCGAGTTGTCGATGCTGTCGAACGGGCACCATGTCTTCGCCGCGTGGAACCAGGAGACAGGCGCTGTATACGGAGCGGTACGGCAGGTTTATGGGACGCTTTTCGACAGCGAAGCGGCGCATCCAGGCACGGCTGATGCGCCGGCTCTCCTCTCGCTCGGCTGGTCGCGTCAATTGCGACCGGTCATGGCTTCGTCGACGATCGGCTCGCTCATCATCTGGATCGAGGATGGCTATTCGGGCGGCCACCTCCTCGGGATGCGTACCGACGCGGCGGGTGCATTCGTCGACCGCGCTCCCTTCGAGATCGCGACGGGCGTTTCTCAGGCGACGGCGGTCTTCGCCGGCGGTGTGTACATCGTGGCATGGCAGGAAGGCGGCGACTCCCCCACTGTGGTGGCCAGGAGCGTCGGCGTCGATGGCTCGCTCGGGCTGCGCATAGCGCTCGGCGCGGGTTGGAGTGTCGCCGCTGCATCGAACGGTTCCACGGCACTGGTCGTATTCGCCGGCACCGGTCTCGCTGGATATCGCTTCGACGCGTTCGGGCGGCAAATCGATACGACGCCGCTGGTGATCGGCGCCGGCGGCGAGTTTCCACAGGTGGCGTCGAACGGAACCGATTTTTTCGTGGCCTGGAACAGAGGGGATTATCGCGGAGATCTCCCACCTGGGTTCGACATCTTCGGAGCACGCGTTACAGCCGGCGGAGCCGTCGACGCCGAGCCGTTGCCGATTGCGACCGCGCCCGCTGAAGAGCGCCTCGAGGCGATCGCGAGCGATGGGCGTGACTACCTGATCGCGTACGAATGGAACCAATTGACCTACGGTACGCCGACTAAGATTGAGACGAAAGTCGTCTTGCGCGAAGGCCAGCTCGATGGCGCGACGGCGACTGATCAAGGCACCATCATCGCGAGCGACGCGACGTATGCCGTCTCCTTGTCTGGGGACGCAACCGGCTACTGGAGCGCCTACCTGCAACTGAATGGAACCGGCAACCTTCTGCGCCTCGACAAACGAGGAAATCCCGTGTTGGCCGCTGTGCCCGTAGCCACGGAGTTGTCGTCCGTGGCGCTCGGCCGTCTTCCGGGAGGAGCCGTCCGGATGCTGTATGCGCGCGCAGTCGCCGATGGCGAATTCACCGGCACGAGCATGCTCTTCTCCCGCTTCATCGGAGAGGATCTCGCGGGGCGCTCACGCGCGGCACGTCACTGATCGTTACGTCAGTTTCACCGCGCCGGCTGAAACGCCGTCGCGGGAACGGGCTCGCCAAACAAAAATCCCTGCACTTCCTCGCATCCCTGCTCGCGCAGGAACTCGAGCTGCGCGGGCGTTTCGACGCCTTCGGCGGTGACGCGGAGGCGCAGTCCGCGGGCCATGCCGATGACGGCGGAGACGATGGCGCGGTCGGGGGCGCTCGCTTCGATCTCCTGCACGAACTCCTGATCGATCTTCACGCTGTCGATCGGAAAACTTCGCAGGTAGTTGAGCGACGAGTGACCCGTACCGAAATCGTCGATCGCGATCTGCACGCCCATCTCGCGCAGACGGTGCAGCGTCGCGATCGTGCGCGACGTGTTCTGCATGGCCAGGCTTTCGGTGATCTCCAGTTCCAAATCGCTTGGCGCGAGTCCCGAACGCTCCAGCGCAGCGGCGATCACCTGCGGCAGATCGCTGTGCTGGAACTGGCGCGGTGACAGATTCACCGCCATGCGGAAGCCCGACTCGCGATCGCCCTGCCACTCCCTCGCCTGGCGGCAGGCCTCGCGCAGCACCCACTCGCCGATCGGTACAATCAGCCGCGTCTCCTCGGCGATTGGGATGAAGTCCTTCGGACCGACCAGGCCGAAGCCGGGACGGTTCCAGCGCAGCAGCGCCTCGACGCCGGTCACGCGCCCCGAGGCAATGCTGATCTGCGGTTGGTAGTGGAGCTCGAGCTCGCCGCGATCGAGCGCGTGGCGGAGATCGTTTTCCAGCGACAGCCGTTCCAGCGCGCGGCTGTTCATCGCCGGCGTAAACATCTGATACGAATTGCGGCCCGCGTCCTTCGCTCGATACATCGCGTGATCGGCGTTTGCCAGCAGCACCTCGGCAGTGTCGCCGTCGCTCGGAAAAAGGGCGATGCCGATGCTCGTCGTGATGAACAACTCCGTCCCTTCGATCTGCAACGGCAGCGCGACGGTGTCGAGCACCTTCTGCGCGATCTTCGCCGCGGCGTCGGGCGTTTTCAGGTCGGCCAGCAGGACGGTGAACTCGTCGCCGCCCATGCGCGCGATCGAGTCCTCTTCGCGTAGCGACGCCTGCAGCCGCGCGGCGATCGCTTTCAGCAGCTCGTCGCCGATTGAATGGCCGAGCGTGTCGTTGACGACCTTGAAGCGGTCGAGGTCGAGAAACATCACGGCCAGCGGATGCTTCATGCGGCGCGCGTGCGCGAGAGCGACCGTGAGCCGGTCGCGGAACAGCCGCCGGTTCGGCAGCCCGGTCAGCGCGTCGTGATACGCCTGATACTCAATCTGCTCTTCGACCCTCTTCCGTTCCGTGACGTCGCGCGAGACGCCAACGATCTCGCGGATCTCGCCGCTGAGCGCGTCGCGAACGCTGCGGCTGGTCGTCTCGAACCACACCAGCGAACCGTCCTTTTTTTCGACGCGATACGCGAAGGTCGTCGGACCGGACTCGTGGATCAGCGAGGAAAGGTAGCGAACTTCCTCGCGATCGACTTCGAAGATGAAATCGTAAAACGAGCGGCCGACGAGTTCCGAAGGTTCGTAGCCGACGAGGCGCCGGCATGCGTCGGAGGCGTACAGGATGATCCCTTTGTTCGACGTGCGCGAAATCATGTCGGTCGAGTTCTCGGCCATCAGCCGGTAGCGCGCCTCGCTTTCGCGCAGCGCCTCCTCGGCCATGCGCCGCTCGGTGACGTCGTTGTGGACGCCGATCGATCCGACCACGTTCCCGGCGGCGTCGACGACCGGCGCGCCACCGATTTCCAGCCAGACCACCATCCCGTCCTTGCGCCGGATGCGAATCTCGTATTGATCGGCGATGTGGCGCAGGCGCAGCCGCGTCTTCTCGCGCATCAACTCGATATCCTCGGGATATGCGAGCAGGAGGTCGCCCTTCAGACCGACCAGCTCTTCGCGCGAGTAGCCGACCATCTCGCAGAAACGGTCGTTGACGAAATGCAGCACGCCGTCGTTGCCGGCCTGCACAAGGCCCTCGCGCATCCGCTCCACGAGCAGGCGATAACGCTCTTCGCTTTCGCGCAGCGCGTTCTCGGCGAGCTTGCGGTCGGTGATGTCGATGACGGTTCCTTCGAGAATTTCGGGGTCGCCGTCGAGCAGATGGACGCTTTCGATCAGCCAAACGGCACGGCCGTCTTTCCGCCGCAGCGAAATCTCGCGGCTGGTCATCATCCGTTCGCGGCGAAGCTGGGCGATGAAATCGACGCGGTGTGTCGGGTCCTGGTAAAGCTCGGCCGCGGACTGCTCCATCAGCTCCTCGCGTGACGAAAAACCGAGGATGCGGGCCATGGCATCGTTGCAATCAAGGATGCGGCCGTCGATGGTGTTGCGGTAAACGCCGGCGAGGTTGCGCTCGAACAGCACGCGATGGCGCTGTTCGCTCCCGCGCAACGCCGCCTCGGTGCGATGACGCTGAATGGCGTTCACGAAGATCTCGCCGCTGATACGCAGCAGCGACGCCGCCTCATCGCTCCACGTTTGCGCAACGGCGCTGGCGATGCCGAGCGCGCCGAGAAATTCTCGGTTGTAGATCATCGGCACGACCACGATGGAGTGATTGCCGGCACGCTTGAACGCTTCGCGCTCCGCATCCGCCTCGGGCGGCAGATCGTCGACGGAGATCGTTACCTGCTGCAACGCGATGAGCTGCTCGCCGGTCCACGGAAACGCCGCCATCGGAACGTGTACGCCGATGCCTCGGCTCGCATTCGGATCGGCCTTCCATTCGTGCGTCAGAACCGCGGTCTGCCGGTCCTCGGTGAGCA
>JAXDIO010000428.1:0-3564 GCA_034663965.1 Thermoanaerobaculia bacterium
CGCTCACCCGCACGGGTCCGGTGCCGAGCTTCGTCGTTCCTTCGCACATCGCTGCGATGGCGCGCACCGAGGGATGCTCCGGGATGGTCACGGTCAACGAGACCTGGATGCTCTGCCCTGGCGCCGCCGTGAAGAGTTTCGGCGAGAACGCTGCAGTGGCGGCAATGCTGCCGGGAATGCTGCCGGCTTCGACGAACCCGCGTGAGCCGCCGCGAACGACGGCGTCATAGGCCTTCATCTCGTACGACAGGGGCCGGGACGTGCCATTCGTGAAGGTCAGGGTCTGGGTCGTGCTCTGGCCCACCTTGCCGCCCAGCGTGATCACCGCGGGCGAGACGGACACCGCTCCGTCCCCCGCATGCAGCGCGGACGCCGTTGCCAGCACCGCGGCTAGAGTCATCAGGATTGTCGTTTTATGGATCATCAGTTCCCTCGAATCATTGCGTTGTCACTTCCCACGAGATCGAAGCCGACAGTGGCCCCGCGGCTACGGAGTCGGGAACCTCGATCTCCAGCGTGTGAACGGTCATCGCGCCGACGGACGCGCGCGCGTCGATCACGACCGGCGCGCCGGCCACAGCCTTCCCGTCGATTCGTACAGAAGAGCGGCCGTCCTGCGAATTCAATCTGGCGGTGACCGTCGCCGTTCCCCAGGCCACTCCGCCCGTGCGGAGAATGCGGATCCCGAATTGCCGCCGCACACGCATCGACTTTCCCGTCGATCCCGCTCGCTGGCTGACCGTGTTCAGATCGATCCATGCATCGGTTCCCGATGCGATGAGTGCCGCCCCGGCCGCCGGTACGTCCACAAACTCGATCGAGAGCGTCTCGACGGGAGGTGCGGTGGCACGCCGGCGCGCCGCGTAGAGCGGCAGCGCGACCGCGATGCAGAGAGCGAGAGCGAAGATCTTCATTGAGATTTCATTCCATCAAGCCGCATGCCGAAGAAGCGTTTCCGCTCCTTCGGCATGCTCGACCTGACGAATTGGTCAGGCGGAGACGGCGGAGAACTGAATGACGTTGTCGATCGCCGTGGTGGGGGCCACGGTGTCTTGAATCACGATGTTCCAGGCGTAGGGGAGTGCCGAACCGTAGGCGACACCCGACCCGATGGTTTGAATCGTGGTGGCGTTGGCCGTGATCGCGCCCACCGTCCAGACGATGCCGCTGGAAGGTACGGAGCCGAGTTTCGCGCTCAGAGTGTAGACAGAGCTGGCGGGGAGGTTTGCCTTCGTGACCATGACGCCGATTCCATTCTGCGATGCAAGCGTCCACGACGAGCTGCCCGGCGTGATCGTGAAGCCGGTCGGAGCCGCGCCACCCTTGCTGAGGCTTCCGAGGGCGAGAGATGCCGCACTGGTCCCGCACAAAGTGCACGTGCCATCCGTCGTTTCCACGGTCAGACTGATCGAGCTGGCCACCGTCCCGGTGACGGTGAGCGTGCCGGCAGCATTTTCGACGGCCATTGCGAACGTCGGGATGGCGAGAACTGCAACTGCGAAACAACCCATGATGAATTTATGCATTTGTATTTTCCTCTTTCTTTTGTTTCTGACGGAATCCCTTCTCACGGGCTGCGCCAAGAGGGGAATTGGCGCAAGTGCCACGTGCGCAGTCGTTTGCGTTTTTCAGGCTGCAATGGTGCAGTGTGGATTCGACACGTACGTCTGTTTTATGGACGGTCTGCAGGCGCCGGAAATCGTGGCGCAGGGCGATTTCCGGCGGTGCCGCTACTCCCTCAGTGAATGAATCAGCTTCATACCGTGCTGTTGTCGACCTTGCTGTCACGCAAGGTCTCAACGATTGCTCACGACGTCCGCGGCCTTGCGCAGATGATCGAAGAGGAACCCGATCTCTCCGAACACGAGCGCGCGGCGCTGCTCCGGGCCACGCGGCGCATGCTCGCCGAGGCGGACGCCGTCCTCGGCTGGATCTCGCAGGTGCCGATGAGCGGCGTGCGGAACTGACCGGCTACTCGCCCGCGGAGCACTTCAACATCGGCGGACAGTAGCCTTCCTGCGGCGAGATGTTGCGGTTTGCCGCGAAGCAGAAGTTCTCGACGAAATTCTTCGAGTACTTCTTCACAACGTCGGCCGGGATGTCTTTCGGCGTCAGCTCGTGGAAGGCGAACGTGATCGCGCCGCTCGCGCTGACCGTGCCGAGGAGATAGCCGTAGACGTCGGTACGGACGTTCGGACCGGGCGTGGCGGTTTCCGGCAGGCGGTAGCGAACGGCGCCTGACGTGCCGACGATCCATCCCGGCAACACGCCGCCGTTCTTGCGCCAGTAGTCGCTGTCGTAGACGTTGTCCATGACGAAGTGCGAGTGGCTGGCAAGAACGTAGACCTGCTTCTTGCTCTTGTCGCGCATCGCCAGCATCAGGTTGTAGACCTCGCGGCCGGTTTTCTGCTGGTCCGGAAAATTGCCCATGCTGTGTCCACAGGAGCGGCTGTCGGGGAGTGCGGCGTGCGCGCCGAGGACGACCGTGCGGATGGAGGCGTCGGCGGCGTCGCGTGCGAGCACGTTGCGCAGCCACGCCATCTGCGCGTCGTCGAACATGTCACACGAGCCGTTGTCGAGCGTGATGAAGTCGATGCCGTTCGTGACGACGTGGAAGTACGTGCGCACGGTCGTGTCGCTGGGATCGTCTTTCAAACGTTGATCGCGAATGGCGGCGATGTCGAGGTAGGCGCTGAACGTCTTCACGAATCGCGCGCGCGACATCGGCCAGATTGTTTCGTGATTTCCGATGCCGGCGAAGACGGGG
Source organism: Thermoanaerobaculia bacterium (assembly GCA_034663965.1). Lineage (GTDB taxonomy): Bacteria > Acidobacteriota > Thermoanaerobaculia > Gp7-AA8 > Gp7-AA8 > JADGNZ01. The sequence goes on from JAXDIO010000428.1 coordinate 2,768, forward strand.
ACGCCACGATCGTCGAACGGTTTGAGCTGATTGTCGATCGCGTCTTTGAACGCACCGTTCAAGTAGTTCTGAATGTTCAGCGGCGTCCCGGCCATCACGTTCGCCTGGACCATGTCCTCGTCGAAGGTGTAGATGGCGCGGTAGTCGCCGAGGTGCCAGTAAAACTTCGCATTGCTGTTTTTCGCCGCCTCGGCGATGGCAGGCATGACTACGTCGCCGCAGTTGCGCGAGTCGCCGGCCACGACGAAGTTCCAGGAACCGTCGGTGGCCGCGGTTTGTTGCGCCAGCGCGGCGATGGGAAGAAGGAGAAGCACGAGGACGATTCGAGTTTTCATGACGTTCTCCAGTTAGTTCGCTTTTAAGTAGCGGTCGAACCATTCGATGGTGCGCTTGATCGCATCGATCTGGTTTTCCCTCTTCGCGAATCCATGTCCCTCGGCGGGATAGATGTGTGCGTCGACGGTCTTATTGGCGCCTTTGAGGATCGCCACCACCTGCTCGGCTTCTTCCTTCGGCACGCGGATGTCGTTCTCGCCCTGCAGCACCAGCAGCGGCGCTGTGGCATTGCGGAGGTATTTGATTGGTGAGGCGTTCTCGTACACGGTGCGGTCCTTCACCGGATCGCCGAGCAGCGACTTCTCATACTCCTGCAGGCGCGGGTCCTCGTGTTGCAGCATCGTGTACCAGTCGACGATGCCGTACTGCTCGACGGCGGCGGCCCAAACGTCCGGAGTTTTGCCGATCGCCATCAGGGTCATGTAGCCGCCGTACGACCCGCCGGTCATGCCGATGCGCTT
>JAXDIO010000026.1:0-4455 GCA_034663965.1 Thermoanaerobaculia bacterium
TCCTCGGCGCGCCGCGGATCCATCGAGTAATTCTCCGACCGGACGTTGATGATCTTGTACTCCCAGGTCTTCATGGGTCCGCCCCTCCCAAGTGCTGAACGCTAAGGGCGAAAGTGTAGCAGTTTCGAGGGAGTGGGGAGTCGGGAGCGGGGAGTGGGAGAGAAGCGCGGCGTTTTTGATATGGTCGTGACCCGCGAGTCAGGATGAGGAGTCGCCACTCGGAGCAGTACGAACTCCGACACCCGACACCCGACACCCGACACCCGATTCCGCAATGACCGACCGCCCCTTTCTCATCCTCATCGTCCTCGACGGCTTTGGCTGCCGCAAAGAAACCGAATCGAATGCGATAGCCGAGGCGAATACGCCGCGCTTCGACCGGCTGTTCCGCGAAAGTGCGTGGACGACGCTCGAGGCCTCGGGGCGAGCAGTCGGGCTGCCGCGAAATCAGATGGGCAATTCGGAAGTCGGGCATCTCAATATTGGCGCAGGACGGATCGTCGATCAGGACATCGTTCGCATCGGCAAGGCTGTCTCGCGGCACGAACTCGAGGCGAATCAAACGCTCGTCGATGCTGTGAAGCACGGCGGTGCGATTCACCTCGTGGGATTGCTATCCGATGGCGGCGTGCACTCGATGCAGTCGCACCTGCACGGTCTCATCGATGCAGCGATCAATCTGGGCGCGAAGGACATTTTCATCCACGCCATCCTCGACGGCCGCGATACGCCTCCGAAATCGGCCGAGAAGTACCTCGGCAATCTTCTCGCGCACATTGAAAACAAACCGCAGACGCATCTGGCCACGATCATCGGCCGCTACTTCACGATGGACCGCGACAACCGGTGGGATCGCGTGCAGCGCGGCTACGACCTGATAGCGCTCGGCGTCGGCACGCAGACGAAGGAGCCGCTGGAGACGCTGCGGCGTTTCTACGAACAGAACGTGACCGACGAATTCGTCGAGCCGATCGCGGTGCTGACGCCCGAGGGCGCACACCTCGGGCGGATCGAAGACGGCGATGCGGTCGTCTTCTTCAACTTCCGCGCAGACCGCATGCGGCAGATCGTGACGGCGTTCAAGGCTGCGGATTTCGACGGCTTCCATCGCGCAGTGCGGCCGAAGGCGCATCTCGTCACGATGAATTCGTATCGCGAAGACTGGACGCTGCCCGTGCTCTTCCCGCCGCAGGAGGTCCGCAGCCACCTCGGCGAAGTGCTTTCTCGCGCCGGCCTGAAACAGCTCCGCATCGCCGAGACCGAAAAGTACGCGCACGTCACCTTCTTCTTCAACGGCGGCTCCGATTCGAAGTCGCCGGGCGAGGAGCGCATCCTCGTTCCGTCGCAGAAAGTGGCGACGTACGATCTGAAGCCGGAGATGTCGGTCTTCGAGCTCGCGGACAAAGTCGTCGACGCGATCGCGTCGAAGACGTTCGACGTAATCATCATGAACATCGCCAATCCCGACATGGTCGGCCACACCGGCGTGATGCAAGCCGCGGTCGAAGCCGTGCACGACACCGACATTGCCGTCGACCGCATTCTCAGCGCCGTCGAAAAAATCGACGGCGTCGCGCTCATCACCGCAGACCACGGCAACGCGGAGCTCATGTTTGATCCCGCCACGAATCAGCCGCACACCGCGCATACGACCAATCCCGTGCCGCTGATCCTCGCGGATCCGCAAAAACGATTCGGCTCGCTCCGCGACGGCGGCTCGCTACAGAATGTCGCGCCAACACTGCTCGACATCCTCGGCATCGACAAGCCGCGCGAGATGACGGGCGAGTCGCTGCTGGAACGGAGTACCTCTTGATCCTCGAACAGATCACCGAACAACTCACGGAAACTCTGACGTCGCGCGTGCTGACGCTCTTCGGCCACGCCGTCGATCGCGTCGTGCTGCAAGCGCCGCCGCGGCTAGCCATGGGCGATCTCGCCACGCCGCTCTGCCTCGAACTCGCGAAAGCGCTTAAACGCAAACCGCGCGAGCTGGCTGACGTAATGGTGAACGGACTCCAACTGCCGATGTTCGTGCAGTCGGTGACCGTCGAAGGCGCCGGCTACCTCAACTTCCGCTTCGACCGCGGCGCGTTCACCGCGGTCCACATCGGCAACGTCATGGCGCCGGGCGCGGCCACCGGCGAGCGCGTCATCGTCGAGCACACCAACATCAATCCCAACAAAGCCGCGCACATCGGCCACCTCCGCAACGCCGTCCTCGGCGACACCTACGTCCGCTGCATGAAGTGGCTCGGCCACCGCGTCGAAACGCAGAACTACATCGACGACACCGGCGTGCAGGTGGCCGACGTCGTGGTCGCGTTCCAGCATCTCGAACCGAAGTCGCTGGCCGAGGTGCGGGCGATGATCGACGATCCATCGGTCCGGTTCGATTACTACTGCTGGGACGTCTACTCGAAGATGGCCGCGTACTACGCCGCGAATCCCGACGCGCAGCAGTGGCGGCGCGACACGCTGCACGCGATCGAGAAGCACGAAGGCGACACGTTCGAATTCGCGTCGACGATCGCCCGCGCCATCGTGAAGCGCCACATCGCAACCATGCTTCGGTTGGGCATCACCTACGACCTGCTGCCGAAAGAGTCGGACATCATCGCGCTCCACTTCTGGGACCGCGCGTTCGAACTGCTCAAAGCCAGCGGCGCCGTCATCCAGGAGACCGAGGGCAAACACAAAGATTGCTGGGTGATGAAGCTCGACGAGAGCGCTGAGTTCGAAGGGATGAACGAGCCTGACAAGATCCTGGTCCGCTCCAACGGCACGGTCACCTACACCGGCAAAGACATCGCCTACCAGCTCTGGAAGTTCGGCCTGCTCGACCGCACCTTCAACTTCCGCAAATTCTCAACCTACGACGACGGCCACATCCTCTGGGAGACGACGTCCGGTGACGGCGATCCCGGTGCGCCGCGCTTCGGCGGTGCACAGAAAGTGGTCAACGTCATCGACGTACGCCAGTCGTACCTGCAGAAAGTCGTGAAGGAAGGCGTTCGCCAACTCGGCCACGCGCGCGAGGCGGAGAACTCGATCCACTACTCCTACGAGATGGTGGCGCTGACGCCGGCAACGGCTAAGGCGCTCGGCATCGACGTCGCCGAGGAGGATTCGAAGAAGCCGTACATCGAGATGTCCGGCCGCAAAGGCCTCGGCGTGAAAGCCGACGATCTGATCGACGCGCTGCAATCGAAAGCCGCCGAGTCCGTACGCGAAGGAAGTAAGCGAGAAGAATTAACAGATTCGGACATCGAACAACTCGGCCGCGAAATCGCCGTGGCCGCGCTTCGCTACTTCATGCTCAAGTACGGCCGCAACAAAGTCATCGCCTTCGATTTCAACGAAGCTCTGACCTTCGAAGGCGACTCCGGCCCGTACCTGCAGTACTCCACGGTCCGCGTCGAAAACATCTTCCGCAAGATGGCCGAGCGCGGCGTCGAATCGAAGCTCGATCCCACCTCACTCGACGCGCTTACGCTCAACGAAGGGCTCACCGACGAGATGTGGGAGCTGGTCCGCCTTAGCGCCGAATTGCCGTCGGCGATCCGCCGCGCAACCGACGCCCTGGAGCTGTCGATCATCACGCACGACCTCTTCGTCCTGGCGCAGAAGTTCAACAGCTTCTACCACAAGTATCCAATCCTCAATGAGAAGGACCCCGCCGAACGCCAGCGCCGCGCGGTGTGCGCGGACGTCTTCCGCCAGACCATGCGCGCAACGCTGGGATTGCTCGGGATTCCGGTTCCGGAGCGGATGTAGGCATTACGCGGCGAACGGAATGATCTCGAGCTCCGCTCCCGAATCGACGCGCGCCAGAATCTCTTCGACGCGCTGAAACGTCGGATCGTCCATCGAGTACTCGCCGCATTGCTCACACTGAAACACCGGCAGCGATTTGAGAATCACGATGGAGCGATCGCCGGTCTTGAACGGAAGATCAGTCGTCGTAGGCTGCTGTGTCGCGCCGCAAATTCTGCATTTCATCGCGATCTCCTCCGCAACATCGTGCACCGCGTTGATGAAATGCATTTCACCACAGAGACACAAAGAACACAGAGGCTCTTCGTATCCTTTGTGCCTTTGTGGTGAATCGGTTTTCCGCTCCTCTCTGCTACAATCCCACGCCGCGGCGCGTCCAATCGCCGCACCACATCATGCGATTCGATCTACAGGACGTAGCGTTGCGGACGCTGATCCTTGTCGCGGGCGGACTCGCGGCGGTGCTGCTTACGCTCAAAGGGCAGGGGCAGGCCCTTCCCGCGCTCGCGGTGGGCGGCACGCTCGGGGCCTGCGTGATGGCGCGCTTCGGGCCTAGCGAACAGTAGGCGGCGCGCCGCTCTACGACGATTCGCCTGCGCGGCGGACGTTTTCGGCCTGAAGTCCTTTCGGACCCTGCTTCACGTCGAACTCCACGCTTTCGCCTTCGTTCAGAGTCCG
>JAXDIO010000043.1:0-12073 GCA_034663965.1 Thermoanaerobaculia bacterium
TGCTCAAGGACCTTCCCGCCTACGCATGAAGGGCGCGCGCACGAAGCAGGGCATTCTCGACCGCGCCGTCGACATCGCCTCGGTGGAAGGACTCGAAGGCCTCACCATCGGCCGCCTCGCCGAGGAGTTGGAGATGTCGAAGAGCGGCCTGTTTGCGCACTTCGGGTCAAAGGAGGAGTTGCAACTCGCCACCGTCGAAGCGGCGCGGCAGCGATTCGTCGATTCGATGTTCCGTCCCGCGCTCAAGGCGCCGCGCGGCTATCCGCGCTTGCTGGCCATTTGCCGCGCGTGGCTGGCGTACATCAAGCGCGGAGTCTTTCCCGGCGGCTGTTTTTTCGCCGCGGCCTCGTTCGAATTCGATGGGCGTCCCGGTCCGATCCGCGATGCGGTCGTCGCAGCGATGGACGTCTGGCTCGATGCGCTGGAGAAAGCGATTCGCATGGCCAAAGAGGAAGGGCATATCGACCGCGATGTCGATGTCAAGCAGCTCGCGTTCGAACTGAACGCCATCTTCTTCGGCGCCAACTTCTCCTACCAGATGCGCGACGACAAACGCGCCCTCGGCCGCGCCTGGAAGGCCATCGAAACCCGGCTGGAGTCCGTGCGCCGTTTGCCGTAACCTCGGAGCATTCCATTCGAGAAAGGCGGCGCGATGAACATTTCATGGCTCAACATCGGTACCTATACGACATTCTTCATCTACCCCCTCCGGCTACTGGTCGGGCTCTTCCTCGCAGTCGCCGTCTACCGGAACGGAACGCGGCGCGAGGCGCTCGAGTACCGGATTCCGCCGGTCGCCTGGGCTGCTCTCGTGTTCGTCGAGCCGGCGTTGGGCCTCTTCGTCTACTGGTTCATCAATCGCGACGCGGCGTACCGCGAATTCGAAGACGACGCGGCGTAGACAACCTTCCGCGCCTCCTCCCGTAGTACGGTAACGGTTCACATCAGCCGAACGGAGAAGCCATGCTCGAACTGCGCATTGAAGGTCTGTCGAAGACGTACCCCAACGGCGTCAAGGCGCTGCAGGATGTATCGCTCACGATTCCTACCGGCATGTTCGGGCTGCTCGGGCCGAACGGCGCGGGCAAGTCGACGCTGATGCGCACGATCGCCACGCTGCAGGAAGCCGACTCCGGCTCGATCGCGCTCGGCGACATCGACGTCCTTCGCGAAAAGGACAAAGTGCGGCGTCTGCTCGGATACCTGCCGCAGGAGTTCGGGGTGTATCCGAGGATTACCGCCGAGGCGATGCTGAATCATTTTGCGGTGCTGAAGGGGATCGTCAATTCGAAAGAACGCCGCGACACCGTCAACGCGCTGCTTCAGCGGACGAATCTTTTTGACGCGCGGAAGCAGAACCTCAGCACCTTCTCCGGCGGTATGCGGCAGCGCTTCGGAATCGCGCAGGCGCTGCTCGGGAATCCGAAACTGATCATCGTCGACGAGCCGACCGCGGGACTCGATCCCGAGGAGAGAGTGCGGTTTCACAATTTGCTGGCGGAGATCGGCGAGAACGTCGTGGTCATCCTCTCCACGCACATCGTCGAAGACGTCAGCGACCTCTGCTCGCAGATGGCCATCATCTCCGGCGGCCGCGTGCTTATGAGCGGCGATCCGCAGGCCGCGGTGCGCGAGCTGAATGGAAAAGTGTGGCGGCGCGTGATCGGCAAGCAGGAGCTGGAGGATTTCCAGCGGCGCTACACCGTCATCTCGACGCGGCTCGTCGGCGGACGAACGGTCATTCACACGGTCAGCGACGCGCAGCCCGATCCGACCTTCGAGCCGATTACTGCGTCGCTCGAGGACGTCTACTTCCACTACTCGAAACGCGATAGCCAGCCGCAGGCAGAGGCGGCCTGACCATGAGCTGGGAGATCCTGAAGTTCGAGCTGCGGTACCACCTGCGACAGCCGTTGTTCTACATCCTCTTCATCATTTTCTTTTTCATGACGTTCGGCGCGGTGACCTCGGACGCCGTGCAGATCGGCGGCGCGCTCGGCAACGTCAATCGCAACGCGCCGTTCGTGATCATGCAACTACTGCTGGTGATGTCGACGTTCGGCGTGCTGACCACCACCGCGTACGTCGCCAGCGCCATCAACCGCGATTTCGAATACAACACCGACTCTCTCTTCTTCTCGTCGCCGGTGAAGAAAAGCCAATACCTCTTCGGGCGCTTCACCGCTGCGTTCATCGTCTCCAGCCTGGTCTACCTCGGCGTGGTGACGGCGATCATGATCGGCTCGTTCATGCCGTGGCTGGACAAGGAGCGGCTCGGAGCGTTTGCTCTGAAACCCTACGTCTTCTCGTACTTCGTGCTGATCCTGCCGAACCTCTTCCTCTTCGCGGCGATTTTCTTTGCCGTCGCCGCGCTGACGCGCAGCCTCATGGCCACATACACCTCGGTGGCCGCGTTCTACGTCGCCTACATCGTCTCGCGCGTTTCGCTGCGCGATCTCGACAGCGAGAAGATCGGCATCCTGCTCGATCCGTTCGGCTTCTCTCCCTTCGCGCGCACCACGCGCTACTGGACGGTCTTCGAGAAGAACACCAGCCTTCTGCCGCTAGACGGCGTCTTCCTCGGCAACCGCCTGCTCTGGATCGGCGTCGCGGTCGTCCTGCTCGGATTGACGTTCGTCTTTTTCAAGATGGAGGTGGGAACCGGCTCGCGGAAGAAAAAGAAAAAGGCATCGGCGAAAGAGGATGTGCTCGTTCCCGCCGGCGTCGCGATCCCGCAGGTCGCGCAGCGCTTCGGCGGCATGGCCTCGGTGCGCCAGTACTTCACGACCATCCGCGTCGAGACCGGCGCGATTCTCAAAAGCCTGCCGTTCATCGTGATCATGCTGCTGGCCGTGCTCAACACCGTCGGCGGCGCCGTCTTCGCCGGTCCGATTTTCGGGACGCGCTTCTATCCCGTCACGTACGAGATGCTCGAAGTGATCGAGGGCAACTTCTTTTTCTTCGCGGTGATCATCGCCGCCTTCTACGCCGGCGAGATCGTCTGGCGCGAGCGCATGCTCAAGCTGAACGAGGTCACCGACACGATGCCGTCTCCGACCTGGGCGATCTGGGCCGGCAAGCTGACGGCGCTCTGCATCACGCTTTACTTCACGCTCCTTGCGGCCGTGCTGACCACGATCGCCGTGCAGGCCACGAAGCACTACCACCACTTCGAGCTCGGTCTCTACTTCCGCGGCGCGTTCCTCATCCTCGGCATGAAGCTTCTGCTGGTGACGATCCTGATGTTTCTCGGCCAGATCATCACCAACAATCGCTACGTCGGCTTTCTGATCGCGCTCTTCTACATCGTCGGGCAGGTCGTGCTCGACGCGCTGCACTACCAGCATCACCTCTACCAGGTCTTCGTCCTGCCGGACACGACCTATTCAGACATGAACGGCTACGGCCATTTCGCACGTCCGTTCGAGTGGTTCAGTCTCTACTGGACGTTTTTCGCGGCGATCCTGTTGATCGTCGGCCACCTCTTCTGGGTGCGTGGAACGGAAACGGCGATGCGCATCCGCACGCGCGTGGCCCGCGGCCGCCTCGGCATCCCGGCCGTGACGATGCTCGCGCTATTCGTGATCGCATTCGTCTCGACCGGCTGCTACATCTTCTACAACACGAACGTTCTCAATCACTACACGACCGACGACCAGCGCGACAAACGCTCCGCGGAGACCGAGAAGCTCTACAAAAAGTACGACCGCATCCTGCAGCCGCGCATCACCGACGTGCAGGCGAATGTCGACATCTACCCCGACAAACGCTGGGTCGACATCCACGGTACCTACACGCTCGTCAACAAAACACCGCAACCGATCAGCGACCTGCACGTGGTCATGCTTCCCGATGTCCCGTTTTCGGTGCAGATCGCCGGCGCGATACTGGCGAAGAGCGATGCCGATCACGGTTACTTCATCTATCACCTGGCGCAGCCGCTCGCGCCCGGCGCAACGATCCCGATGTCGTTCACCGTCACGATTCACCATCGCGGATTCGAGAACGCCAGCCGCGACAACACGATCGTCGCGAACGGCACCTTCATCAACAATTTCGCCACCTTCCCGCACCTCGGCTACAGCCCGAACGTCGAGCTGCAGGAAACGCCCAAGCGCCGCAAGTACGGTCTCGCGCCGGTCGTGCGCGCGGCGAAGATCGACGATCCGAAAGCGAAACTCGACAACGGCATCACCCGCGACGCCGACTGGATCAATCTGGACACGACCGTCAGCACCTCGCCCGATCAGATCGCGCTCGCGCCCGGCTATCTGCAGAAGGAGTGGACCTCCAACGGCCGCCGCTACTTCCGCTACAAAACGACGTCGCCGATTCTCGGATTTTTCGCCTACCTCTCGGCGCGCTACGAGGTGAAGCGGAGCACGTGGAAAGGCATCCCGATCGAGATTTACTACGACCCCGCGCACGCCTACAACGTCGACCGGATGATCTACGGCGTGCAGAAGTCGCTCGACTACTTCACCGCCAACTTCTCGCCGTACCAACACAAGCAAGTGCGCATCCTGGAGTTTCCGCGCTACGCGCAGTTCGCGCAATCGTTCCCGAACACGATCCCGTTCTCCGAGTCGATCGGCTTCGTCGCCGACCTGCGCAACAAGGAAGACATCGACTACGTCTACTACGTCACCGCACACGAAGTCGCGCACCAGTGGTGGGCGCACCAGGTCATCGGCGCCGACGTTCAAGGCGGCTCGATGCTCGCCGAAACGCTGGCGCAATATTCGGCGCTGATGGTGATGGAGAAGGAGTACGGCCGCGACAAGATGCGCCGCTTCTTGAAGTACGAGCTCGATCGCTATCTGGCCGGACGCGGCGGCGAGCTGGTCGCCGAGATGCCGCTGATGCTCGTCGAGAATCAGGGCTACATCCACTACCGCAAAGGCAGCCTGGTCATGTACGAGCTGCGCGACGAAATCGGCGAGGACAAAGTCAACGCCGCGCTGCGCCAGCTCATCCACGACCACGCCTTCGAACAGCCGCCGTACGTCACGACGCGCGCCCTGATCGCCGACTTCCGCGCCGTGACGCCGCCGGAAAAGCAGTCGCTGATCACCGATCTCTTCGAAACGATCACGCTCTACGACAACAAAACCACCACTGCCACGGTCTCAAAACGCCCCGATGGCAAGTTCCTGGTAACGGTCACAGTGGAGTCGAAAAAGTTCCGCGCCGACGACCGCGGAAAGGAGACCTCGATCCCCGTGAACGACTGGGTCGACATCGGCGTCCTCGGCGCCTCCAAAACCAAAGGAAACGAGCCGGTCCTCGCACTGGAGAAGCACCACGTGACGACGCCGAAAGCCACGTTCACGATGGTCGTCGCCACAAAACCCGACCGCGCCGGAATCGACCCGCTCAACAAACTCGTCGACCGCAATCCGGACGACAACACGAAGAAGGTCGAGTGAGTCATCTGCGTTGCATCTGCGTAATCTGCGGATAAAGTTCTCTCGATGCACATCCTCACCTCAGCGCAGATGAAGGAGATCGACCGGCGCGCGACCGAGCGCTTCGGCATTCCGTCGATCGTGTTGATGGAGAACGCGTCGCTGGCGGTTGTCGATGCGATCGGTGAGCACTATCCGGACTGCGACCGCGCCGCGATCTTTTGCGGCCTCGGCGCAAATGGCGGCGATGGGTTTGCGATCGCGCGGCATCTCGAACAGCGCGGGGTCGTGGCGAGCGTTTTCATCGTCGGCGATCGAACGAAAATTCGCGGCGATGCAGCGGCGAACCTCGAGATCTGCGAGCGGCTGGCGCTGCCGTTGTACGAGATCGTCGATGAGGATTCGCTCAACGAAGCGCTCGTCCATGCCGCGGACGCGGACCTGATCGTCGACGCCATCTTCGGCACCGGACTCGATCGCGCACCAGAGGGGCTGTATGCGGAGACGATCCGGACGATCAATGATTTCGGATTGCCGATCGTCGCCGTCGATCTGCCAAGCGGCGCGGATGCGTCGACGGCCGAGCCGTTCGAACCGTGCGTTCGCGCGGCGCTCACGATCACATTCGCAGCGCCGAAGATCTGCCACGTCTTCGAGCCGGCCGCGATTTTGTGCGGAGAGGTGATCGTCGCCGATATTTCCATCCCGCACGCGGCCGTCGAAGACGAGAACGTCACGCTCGCGCTCACCACGCCGGCCGATGTGCGGCCGTACATCGAGCCGCGTCTGGCCGCGACGCACAAGGGAACGTACGGACACGTGGCCATCGTCGCCGGCTCGCCCGGACGCAGCGGCGCCGCAGTACTCGCCGCGCGCGGCGCGATTCGCAGCGGCGCGGGACTGGTCAGCGTTGCGACGGATAGCGAGACCGCGAAGCTCGTCAACGCCGGCTCGATCGAGTCGATGACGTTCTCCGGCGACGACATTCTCGAATTCATCAACAGCAAAGACGCCGTTCTGATCGGTCCCGGACTCGCCGACGACGAAGCGAGCTACGCGCGCGTGCGGGAACTCGTCGAAGCGATCGAGCCGCCGCTGGTCATCGATGCCTCGGCGCTCAACGCGTTCGCCGGCCGCGCGAATGAACTGAATCCCGAGCACCGTCTGCGCGTGATCACGCCCCATCCCGGCGAGCTGGCGCGCATCGTCGGATCGACCGCGAAAGACATCAACGCGCACCGCATCGACGCCGCGCGCGAAGCGGCCCGCGCCACCGGCTGCATCGTCGTTCTCAAAGGATTTCAGTCGCTGATCGCGGGGCCGGACGGCCACGTCAACGTCAATCCCACCGGCAATCCCGGCATGGCCACCGGCGGCATGGGCGACGTCCTCGGCGGCATGATCGCCGCGCTGCTCGCGCGCGGCATCGATCCATTCGCCGCCGCCATCGCCGCCGTCTATCTCCACGGTTTCGCCGGCGACATGCTGAAAGACGAAATGGGCGACATCGGCCTCGCCGCGCTCGACCTCGCGGACCGGATTCCATTCGCGATCAAGAAGATGCGGGAGTCTTAGTTCCGTGCGTTATCAGGAAGCAGTTTCGCGATTGCAAAAGCACAGACAAGAGTATCTGTGCCACACCTGCCCGGATTCTTCGGCAGACTCAGACTGTGTGGCACAGACACTCCTGTCTGTGCGGGTGGGTGGGGAGCGCCGATGACCACGTTCGTTTGCACCACCGAAGCGGAGACGCAAGCCGCGGGCCGCGAGATCGCGCGCACGCTTGCGCCCGATGCCGTCGTTCATCTGATCGGCGACCTCGGCGCGGGCAAGACGTTTCTCGTCCGCGCCATCGCTGCGGAGCTCGGCGCGAATCCGTCCGAGGTCGCGTCGCCATCGTTCGCGATCGTGCATGAGTATCCGATCGCGGGCCGCGCGCCGATCATCCACATCGATGGCTATCGGCTCTCCGAAAATCGCCGGGAGTGGATGGAGATCGGTATCCCCGAACTCCTCCAGGGTCCCGGCGTAAAACTCATCGAATGGCCCAAGCGCGACTTCGCTGAATTCGAAGACAGCCACGTCGAAATCACGATTCGTGTCAACGACGACGGCAGCCGCTTAATCGATCTTCACGCTCTGTGAGGCCTCGGCTCCCGTTTCGGCGGACCAGCGGATGAAGCCGTGCTGGAAGTTGCTTCTGCGGTACGCGCCGTCCTGAAACTCATCGCTGATCGGGTAGCCGAGCGGACCGCGCTCCCAGCGCAGACTCTCCCATTTGTTGCGGATCTGGCCGTGCACCTCGTGCGCGCCGGTCTCGGGCGTCCAGTAGATCGAGCCGCGTTCGAAGTGAACGTAATGTCCATGCTGGTCCGGCGTCAGCAACTCGTCCTGGATCGGATAGCCGAGGAAGCGCGTGCCGCCGAGCGCGAGCCATTTCGCGCGGACCGGACCGTACATCGAATGTGCCGCGGTTTCTCCGGACCAGTAGATCGTCCCGCCCTGAAAGTTGCTGAAGCGGCCGCGGTCATCGCCCATCTCGTCGCTGAGGGGATAGCCGAGGAAGCTCCGTTCCCAGCCGAGGCTTTCCCACTTGTTGCGGATCTGGCCGTGCACCTCGTGCGCGCCCAAAGCCGGCGTCCAGTAGATCGAGCCGCCCGCGAAATGATTGAAGCGGCCGACGCCGTCGGGCGTTGGCGTTTCATTCGTCAGCGGAGCGCCGAGAAAGCCGCCGACGCCGCCGAGGCTTTGCCATTTCTGCGCGATGGCGCCGTGAACGTCGAATCCGAACACGATCGTAGCGATCGAAGTGCAGACACAGAACGTAAGTGCGAGAACGGTGAGGCGAGTGGGAGACGTCATCGAAACCTCCGGCTGATGAACATTGCCGCTCGCCAGATCGTGGCGGCCGCATGCTCCGTTTATCCGTAGTGACGTGAGGAATGAAAACGTTTCACTGCTGGAAGTAGCCGTTCATCTCCGCTCCTGTGATGGCGCGGCCGAGGGCGGTGAAGGTGCCGTTTTCGGCGATCTCTTTCGCGGCTGCGAGGAAACCGGTCCACGCAGTTCGCGCAAGTGCGCCGCCGACGCTGATGTGGCGAACGCCGATCGCAGCGAGATCGGCGAGTGTGGTGAAGTCGCTGCCGACGTTAACGTTCACCGGCTTCGGCGCGACGGCGTCGACGACGGCTTTGATGTCGTCCATCGAGCGCAAGCCGGGCGCGTAGAGGCAGTCGGCGCCGGCTGCGGAGTAAGCGGTGAGGCGCCGAATCGTTTCGCCGAGGTCCGGCCGGCCGGCGATGAAGCCCTCGGAACGCCCGACGAGGAGAACGCCGGTTCCGCTTTGATCGAGCGCGGCACGCGCGGCCTTGATGCGGCGTACAGCCAGGTCGAATTCGAAAAGAGGATTGTCTTTGTCGCCCGTCGAGTCTTCGATCGACAGTCCGGCGATGCCTGTTGCCGCGGCGGCAGCGACGTTCGCCGCCACGCGTTCAGGCTCGATGGCGAAACCGCCCTCGAAATCGGCATTGATCGGAACGTCGACCGCGGCGGCCATCACTCGGAAGTGCGCGAGCGCTTCTTCGAGCGTGACGTGATTGTCGCGGCGTCCGATCGACCACGCGAATCCCGCGCTGGTCGTCGCGAGCGCCGGAAATCCGAGGTGGACGAGAAAGCGCGCACTGCCGATGTCCCACGGGTTCGGCAGAACGAAGCATCCCGATTCGTGAAGCTGGCGAAGGCGGTCGATTGCAGTGCTCATCGCGCGAGGATACGCGACGCGCGTATCCTCCAGAAAACCGCAGGGGTTTTCTCTTCAATACACGTTTTAATTCAGACGACGTAACACGGTCTCTTTGTATAAATCGCGGGTTGAAGCGCGGGGCTTCGGCTGTGCGCCGAGAGCGGCGGTGTTGCGTGCTGCTTCGACGGCGGCGGTGTATCGCTCCTCGAACCACTCGTCCTTTGGTGGATCACCGTCCGGATTCTCTCCACGCCACGCGGCCGCATCGCGCACCGCTTGCCGTTCAAGCTCCGCTTCCACGCGCTGTTTGTATAGCAGCGCCATGAGATCCGCTGATGGGAAGCCGCCGTCGCGGACGATGTCACGGATCGCGATCATTGGACCTGGCTGCGCGGGAACCGTGTCGCTGGCCAATCCGGCATCGCGCTGCCACAAACGGCAAAGGAGGTTCACGCGATAGTCCCAGAAGAGATTGAAGCCGAGCTCCTGCAATGCGTCATAGCTGATGCCGCACAAATCGCTGAGGCGCGTCAGTGTAAAGGCGGCCTGCGTCTGCAATCCGTCGTCGGCCTGCGTCAGATTCTGGATGACCACGATGTAGTCGCTCGCGGAGCGTATCGCCACGCGGCGGGCCTCGACGATGCGGCCCCGTAGATGAGTGATCAGGATCGCTTGATCGATCCAGTCGACGACACGATTGAACGGGAAAAGGCTCCGGATCGTGAGCACGCCGCCGTCGGATGTCGCAAGGTGCTGGATCTCGGTGACTCCAAGCTCCGCCAGAAGACTGACCTCGTCATCCTCGATGCCATCAATCATTCGCAGCGGCAGGCGTTCGGTCGGTTCATTGGAAGGACGAAAAAACTTTACCGCCGACGTCCGCAGGTACTCCATGAGGTAGGAGTTGAAAAGTCCGCCCAGGAAATAAACACCTCCCTGAAAGTCAGGAAGCCTTGACAGCAGGCCGCACGCACCGATGACGTATGCGCCGACGATCGAGATGGCGGCCTGGAACGCGCTGGTAAGGAGGAACTTGGCGCTCATCGCCCCCGAATTGACGCGCGACGCCAGGCGCTGCATGACGTAGATGTAGGTGCCGAACGCGCTGAAGACGAGAGCGACAAGACCTTCGTCCCCTGCTTTGACCAGCGCCACGAGCCCGTGCGCATGGTGGTCGGTCAGCAGCGCCGGAATGGCGAATACGATCGTCAGCAAGAGAGCGCCCCAGACTGTCGCGGCAAGACTGGGGATGTATCGTTGTACGGAACCGCCGAGCTCATCGCTCAACGCATTGAACGTCGTGCCGCGCGGATTCCAGGCCTTGTCGAAATACTCGACGAACTCGACGTACTTCGAGACCGTGGCGGCGCGGCTGGTGAATCTCGGCGCGATATTCAGCGAGTGGTAGAGCAGCCCGATGACCCCGGGAATCGGAACGAGCAGCCACAGGAAATGGTCCGTGAAAAGGTCCCATCGCCACTGAAGAGTAATGACGAGAATGGCGACCGCAGCCGCAAACACCATCAACGTCCGCTCCGGAATTTCACTCACTAAAGGCTTCTTCGGTTGTAGATCGTTTTCAGGACCCATGAAACCCTCCGATTGTTCTTAAGCAGGAGGGCCGCGGACGCAGGATTTCCCTACCCCGCGGGGGACAGAATCAGCGCACTACGACTCGTCCTCTTCCCCACGCGGCGCGAAGCGCTGCCTTGCGTGGAAGGCTTTGTCGAGGCCGATCCATTTGACGTTGTCGAGGGAGACGGTGGGGGCGCCGTCGGGCCAGTTGCCGACGGGGAGGTAGAAGTGGCCGTCGCCGAGGATTTTGTATTTGCGGACGAGGTCGCGCATGCTGGTGCAACCGTTCTTGTGCGCCTTCAGGCCGCGGATCTCCAGCATCTCGCCCGTTCGCTCGGCGGTTCCTTCGAAGACCCTGATCTCTTCGCAGATTTGCTTCATGGATCGTTTGACATTTTGCATCTGTTGCAAAAATTGGGCACACATGTTTCTCGGGACGGCAGCTGGCGTCAAATCCGCATGCACTCGGCGGAATGTCCCTATCCCCGAAAGTTCTGGTCGTGGAAGACGACGACGCAATCCGCGCATTGCTCATCGCCGCGTTGCGCCGGGAGCCGTTCGAAGTGCATGCCGCGGTCAACGGTGCGGAGGCGCTGACGCTGACGCGGTCCGCGGAGTACGCGGTCATCCTTCTCGATTTGATGATGCCGTTGGTGACGGGAGTGGAGTTTCTTCAAGCCTTTCACGAAGCCGATCCGAATTCGCGCACGGTCGTCTTCGTGATGACGGCATTCGATGACGCCACCATCCGCCACATTGCGCCGAATCTCGTGCACGGAATCGTGCGCAAGCCGTTCGATGTGCCGCAGCTCGTGGCGATGGTTCGCGAGGTCGTGCTGACGCGGATGCCGGCACAGCAATCGAACCAAACGGTCGCCGATGTCGCAATTGGCGCTGACGACGCGCTGCCGCTCGAACCGAACTAGCCGTTACTCGTAGCGCAACGCGTCGATCGGATCGAGCCTCGCGGCTTTGCGCGCAGGGTAGAACCCGAAAAAGATTCCGACGAATGCGGCCACTCCGAACGACAGCGCGACCGAGGTCGGTGTCACGACGATCGGCCACTGCAGGAAGCGCTTGATGACGAGCGAGGCTCCGATGCCCAATGCAACGCCGACTCCGCCGCCGACGACTGCCAGCGTCACCGCTTCGAAGAGGAACTGCAGCAGGACGTGGCGTCCCTTCGCGCCGATGGCCATCCGGATCCCGATCTCGCGCGTGCGCTCCGTGACCGAGACCAGCATGATGTTCATGATTCCGATGCCGCCGACGAACAAGGAGATGGCGGCGATGCAGATCAGGAGCACGCGCAGGATCGCCGACTGCTGGCCTGCCATCTGCGCGATCT
>JAXDIO010000120.1:0-5187 GCA_034663965.1 Thermoanaerobaculia bacterium
CGTGCTGGACGGAGAGGACGTCGACGGCGTTGACGTTCAAAAAGTCAGCAGCGCGCGTGTAAGCGCCGGTGTCGCTGTCGGAAAGCTCGAAGCGGACTCGCCCCGGATAGGCGTGCTTGTGCAGGCCATCGTTCATGGCCAGCACGAAGCAGTCGAGATCGGGCGCGACATTCGCGATGGCCTCGCTGAGATGCGTCGTGAAGGTGGCAATGCCGCACTGGCGCGGCAGGTGATTGCCGAGCATCGCCACACGGCGGATGCCGTTTTCGTCCGACACTACGCCACCGCCGGAACAACGACGCGCCGAGGCGGCATCATCATGTGCCAGCGAGCGACGACGTCGTTCGGCAGCACGAATTCGAAGGTCTGGCTGTCGCAGCGCAGCCGCAGCACTTTTCCTCCGGCGACGGCGAGGCCGGTTGCCAGCTCGGTGTCGTATTCGATCTCGCGGACCCACTGCAGATCGAGCGAGGCCTGCATGTCGGAGTTTTCATAGAAGAACGTCGAGTCGGTGACGGCCAGCGCGACGGCAAGGTGCCGGTTGCCGTCGACGAACTCTCCGCGGCTGACCATCCGTGCGGTCGTACGCCGGCGTTCCATGAACTTTTCGATCCGATCGGCGCCGAGGCGGCGATAGAGATTCCATCCGAGTACTGCGAGGGCGATGAACGCCGCGATCACAAACCATGTCGACATTGAGGTCTCCTGTTTGGCTGATCGAGTGCGGCGGATCTCCGCCGCACTCGCATTCGATCAGAACCGGGCTGCTGCCTCTTTGCGCGGCTTGGCCTCGTTGACCTTGAGAGCCTGGCCGTTGACGTCGCGGCCGTCGAGACCCGTGATCGCGGCACGGCCTTCGTCGTCGGTGGCGAATTCGATGAAGCCGAATCCTTTCGACTCGCCGCCGCTGCGCTCGACTGCGACGTTGGCGGAAATGAGCTTGCCGTACGGGACGGCGAGATCGTTGAGCTGCGAGTCGTTGACCTGCTTGGAGAGATTGCCTACATACAATTTCATTTGGAGCTCCTGCCGGTTGACCGGCCATTCCTTCTCTGCTGCCGCGAACGGCCAGGCCGCTTACAGACTTGAAGTGAAGGAGGAAGCTAAGAGGGGTGAGTCCAGAGGTTCTGACTTAGTTCAGAAGGACTGAAGGGCTGGGAAGTTTCCCAGCATAACTGCTATACGCGGCTTCTCTGCCAACGTTACCTAGGGCGCCCGGTATTCTCGACAGGCGAAGGACGAAAGAGCCACCAGAGCGCAAACGCAGCTCCGAATACGCCCACGACGCTGTAAAAGTGCGCTCCCGCTCCCCAGACATTGCGCGCCACCGGCCCATAGTTGCGCTCGCTCCACGCACCGAGTCTCAACGCATAAATCGCCTGCACATTGACGACGACGGCGATCACGTGCACCGCAACCAGACTCAAACTGGCCAGCAGGAGTCCAACAATATTGCGATCGGCAAAAGGATGCCGCGCCACGGCGAAAAGCGTCGTAAGCACAATGATGTTCGCGGTGAGATCCATGAGAAGCAGACCGGGCCGCGGCGAGGCGCGGGGAAAATCGTCGCGGTCGATCACCAACTCCGTTCCGTCAGCAGCGAGGCGGGTCACAGGCGGCCGTTCGACGACACGCATCAGCGATTCGCTCACAGACGCAAGCAGGCGCGCATATGGCGACGACAACGCCCACCACAAGACGAAGCCGGCAAGAAATCCGGCAGCGCCTTTAGCGAGATACGGCCAGAGGTTTTTCAGCAAACTTCCAGCTCCAGAGGATGAAGATCGAAATGGCGGCGAGAATGATCAGCGTCTGCCACACCGCGACATGGACGAAATCAAAGACGTGGCGATAGTGCTCCCCCAGCCAGAACAGAGAGCTGAGGCGGACTAGATTTAACAACTCGATCGCCACGCTCGCGGCAAATATGCCAATCAGCCGCGAGCGCAGAGTCGCCGGAAACGCGAAGATGGCGGCGGCCAGAAGGATGACCGCCTCGACGCCATTGCAGCCGTTCCGGACGTCGAGCGCGAACCGCGACGCTCTCATGACCGTCCCGTCCGCTGTCACTCCGCTCTCGAAAATACTGAGGAAGACCGCGGCGCCGTGCGTAATCACTTTCGTGAACGGCACGACGACGCGGTCATTGACCTGGTTCAGCGCAAGAACGGCATAAAGGCCGAGCATGACGCCGCAGAACTTCGCCACAAAGATAATGCGCGGCTTCAGTGGCCTTGATGCCGTCTTATGAGCACTCACGTATCAGAGGGACATCCTCTTCATCACGAACAATCCGGCGGCAGCGAGAAGAACTGTGAGGATCATCATCCCGCCGAAACTCAGCGTAGGCCCGTCAAGGGGCGGTTGGGGAAGAATCGCCAGAGAATAATTGCGGCTCCCCTGACAGCCGTTCAAATCCGTGGCCCGGATGGTGACGTTAAAGATGCCCGATTGCTGCGGCACGCCGCTGATGAGTCCTGAGGAACTGAGGACAAGGCCCGGCGGCAGCGCGCCGGCGGCGATCGTGAACGTATAGGGAGCCGCGCCACCCGAGGCGGTGATCTGCTGCGAGTACGGAAACAGCGTCGTCCCAGGCGGCAGGGTAGTTGGGCTCAACAGGATGGCCGGGCATCCCGGGCTGGCGATGGTGATTTCGTACAGGCGGCTTCCGGAACAGCCGTTCACGTCGGTCGCGGAGATCGTGAACGTAGACGTTCCGGCGGTAGTGGGCGTGCCGGTGATCGCACCCGAGGCGCTGTTGAGGACCAGGCCCGTGGGAAGCGCGCCGCTGGAGAGTGAAAACACGTACGGAGATGTTCCGCCTGACGCGCTGACGGTCTGGTTGTAGGCCGTGCCGACCGCGCCATTCGGCAGGGTGGCCGGATTGACAGTGATGATCGGGCAGAGCGAGACGCCGCAGGTATTGACGTTGTTGCCGTCGAGCGTCACCGCGCCGTTGCGCGCGAGCGCTCTGCCGTTCGAGCTCGCCCCGGTCGTGAAGGTGATGCTGGAAAGCGCGAGGATGTCTCCGGTGAACGACGTGCCCGTCCCAAGCGTCGCCGAACTGCCGACCTGCCAGAAGACCTTGTTGCAACTGCTGCCGCCGTTGTTGATCACGGTGACCGAAGATGCGCTGGCCGTCGTCAGCGTGCTGCCGACCTTGAACAGGAAAAGCGCGTTCGCATTGCCGAGGGCGTTGAGGGTCAATGCGCCGGTGAGCTGCGCGGACGTCGTGAAGCAGTAGACGCCCGGTGTCAGCGTCTGGCCTCCCAGATTCTGGCCGGTGAGGTCGACGTTGCACGGCGTGGCCGCGATGTTGTTGTACGCGGTGGTGAGATCGTTTTGCGCCTGCATGGCCACGGCATCGTTGCTGTGGATCGCGCCGCCGACGATGACGCCGGGGGGGAAGCCGGTGACGGCGCTGCCGGGACTGACGCCGACGTTGCCGTTGACGGTCGTCGCGCCGGTGTTCGTCGCGGTCGATCCGGCAAGCACGCCGAAGTTCTGCGCCGTACCGAGGGAAATCTGCGCCGAGGCCGGCGTGGGGACGAGAAGAAGAAACTGGGCAAGCCCGATGACAGTCAACAGGCGGACATACATTCGCTTCATATGGAGATCCTTATTCGTGGGCCGTGCAGCGTTCGATGGAATGGGCGGCGGCAAATCGCCGTCGCAGACAGTAACGAGGGAGCCTTAGCAAAAACTGTGCAAAAGGAGACACTTTTCGAAGAGCGACTCAGTCGTGGAGGATCACATTGAGAAGCGAGCTGTGGACTTCGAGTTTGCCGTTGTATTCGATGAAGCCGAGCTTTCGGAAACGGTTCATGAAGAAGTTCACGCGCGAGCGCGTGGTGCCGATCATCTCGGCCAGCACTTCCTGGCTGATCTTCGGAACGACCGTCTCCGGCTTTCCCTCTTTCCCGAAATTTGCGAGGAGCAGCAGGATGCGCGCCAGCCGCTTTTCGCTGGAGTTGAAAAGCTGATCGACAAGGTCGGCTTGAATCCGAACATTGCGCGCCAGCAGGAAGGAGACGAAGACGTCGGCGAAGGCGTGCTCCTCGTGGAGAACGCGCACCATCTCCGTGCGCTTGATGCGCATGAGCGTGCAGCGCGTCAAGGCGATGGCGGTCAGCGTCCGGATCGGTTCGGCCGCCGCGACGCAAGCCTCTCCGACGAAGTTCCCCGGTTGCAGCAACGCCACGGTGGCTTCTTTGCCACGCTGGGAGACGACCGTGAGCTTGATGGTCCCCTTCTGCAGATAAAAGACGGCGTCCGCCTCGTCACCCTGGGAAAACAACGCCTGATTTTTCTTGAGCTCGATAATCGTCTTTCCAACGCCTACTTCCTCGAGGAACGCTTCCGGATCGAAGGACGCCGGTTTGCGAATGCGCGGAGGTCGTTTTCGTACAGGCGGTTCGACGGCGATGGCTCTGTTCATGCCGCTCCTCGTTCCGCTACAGCGTCGCCGAGTCCGTCATGACGCTGCCTCAAATCCACACAGCCCTTCACCAGGTCGCGCAGCTCCTGGACATCGAACGGTTTGTTGATGACGGCGTGCACGATCTCGGCGAATGGCTGCAGCGGCTCCTGCTCGGCGCCCGCGGTCATCACCAGAACGATGGGACGTTCGGAATCGTCAGCGTAGAAGGCGCGGATTTCCTTCAGCACGCCCGCGCCGTCGAGGCGAGGCATGCTCATGTCGAGCAGCAAAACCGAATATCTCTTCTCAGTCAGATGCTCGACGGCGTACACGCCATCCTCGGCGGTGTCGCACGTCAGCCCTGCGCGCGCGAGCGCAAGCGCGACCAGGTTCCGAATGCTGTCGTCGTCCTCGACGATCAGTACGTCTTTTGACGGGTTGGTCATGAATCGCCCTCGCGTCGTCCGATGGTTTGGACGGGAACTGCGACGGCTAGATTCGACGGAAGGCCGGAACGGTTGGTGCGGGACCAACCGCCAAAGGTAGCGGTAGCGGACATCCTAAGTCCGTACGATTCCGAACACAATGTAAAAAGTACGATAGCGAACACAACGCAATTCGCACCTCTACATCCCGGTTGCGCCGAATGCTTCACAGTCCATGAGTGGCTCAGCCACTTCTTCGGCATCGGATAAGACGGTCCAGCGCCTGTCTTTTCTCCCCTTGTGTCGTCGCGGTTTCGACCCGGCGCTCTCAGGAGAGACAAA
>JAXDIO010000131.1:0-6181 GCA_034663965.1 Thermoanaerobaculia bacterium
AAACTCATGCATGGCGCTTCTACCCTCCTTCGATGCTTTGCCTTTGTCAGCTAAAACATCCTACGAGAGGTTGAAGCGCCCTTCCTTTTGGTTGCGGCTACGCCGCGCTGTGTCTTTGTGGTTCAAAGGTTTTGGTTGCGGCTGACGACGAGCAGCGTCACGTCGTCCGCGAGCGGCGCGTCGCCCATGTGCGACAGCACCTCGGATTCGATCGCCGCGGTAAGCTCCTCAGCGTTCGTGCCGTGCATTTTGGCGAGGCGTTGCGCGACGTGTTCGAGACCGCCGAGGTCTTCGCCGTCTTCGTTCTCGGCCTCGGTGACGCCGTCGGTGAAGAGGACGAGCGAATCGCCAGGGGCGAGCTGCAGCTTCTGTTCGCGGAAATCGGCGCGCGTCACGATGCCGAGGACGAGATCGGTCTGGTCGAGCTCCTCGGCGCCGTCGCTGCGGACCCAGATCGGCGGCGTGTGGCCGGCGTTCGCGTATTCGATCACGCCAGTCGCCAGATCGAGACGGCCGAGGAAGAGCGTTACGAATTTCGACTGCGGCAGCGTGTCCTTCAGCGCGTCGTTCAGCTGCGACACCAGCGCGGCCGGCGAGGGATCGCCTTTGCAGAAGATGCGAAACGACGCCTGCAAGCCGGCCATCATCAAGCCCGCGGTGATGCCTTTGCCGCTGACGTCAGCGATGACGAAGTACATCCGGCCGTCGGGACGGCGAACGAAATCGTAGTAGTCGCCGCTGACGGTGCGGCAGGGACGATTGGCGCCGGCGAAGGTGTAGCCGTCGATGCCCGACGGCGCGGCCGGCAGCAGTCCGCGCTGAATCATCGACGCGGTCTTCAGCTCCTCGTCCATGATCCGCTTCTGGATCGCTTCCTCGCGCAGCCGCGTCGTCTCGAGTTTGATCGCCGCGAACCTCGCGATTTGCGCCACGAGCCGCACGTCATCCTCGGAGATCTTGCGCTGGTTGAAGAGGTAGTCGACGTAGAGGACGCCGACGACGGAGTCGCCGATCATCAGCGGCGCGCAGAGAATCGAGCGGATGCCCTGCATGATGATCGACTGCGCGCGGCTCAGCTTCTCGTCCATGCTGACGTCCATGAACGCCAGCGCTTTTTTCTCTTCGACCACTTCGCTGAGCACGGTGTGGCTGATACGAAGTTCGGAGGTGTCGGTCCGGTCCTGACGCCGCACTTCGACGTTGACGAACGATTTGCCGTCCGCGCCAAGCAAGCCGAGGGCAGCGCGCGACGCCTCTGTGTGTTCGAGCACCCGATCGACGATGAATCCGAACAGCTCCTCGGTGGGGCGATCTTCAATCAGCTCGCGCGCGAGAAGGTTGAGCGTTTTGAGCTTGGCCAGATCGCCGCCCGTATCGATCCGCTCCGGCTCCTCGATCTCCTTCACGGGAATGGAGATGGTCATGCTCGGCGAAGTGTCCGCCACGGCCAGCATGCGGTCGGTGTTGTGCTCGGCAGTCTCGAAAACGATCTCGGTGTCGCCGAGGCGGATGCGGTCGCCGGTGCGAAGCGCGTGATCGCGTTCGACGCGATTGCCGTTCAGGTATGTGCCGTTGGCGCTGCCGCAATCCTTGAGAATCCACGACCCGTGATCCGCGATGATCTCGGCGTGCTTGCGCGAAAGGTAGCGATCCTTGACGGGGATGGAGCAATCCGACGCGCGTCCGATGGAAACGGCGCTGCCATGCAACTGCTGCCGGAAGGGCGAGAACAGCGGCGAGTAAACCGTTACCTCAGCGCGAGGGGCGATGGGTTCCATATGAACACGTATGACGACCGGGGAGCGGGGATTGTAACCTCGTCCGGCCGCGAGGCCCAATCCTGTGCGTAGACACCGGATCTCCGGTGATACCGAACGACTGTTGATTGAAACCGCAGACCGCGCGGCGCCACCGGAGATCCTGCGTCTTCGCGCAGGATAATGACCGCCAGATGCCCGCCGACGTCATCCCCGAAACCTACTTTCAGGAAATCGAAGCGCACTTCGCGCTTCGCCGCGGGACGCCGTTCATCCTCAACGCGAAGGATTGGGCGCTGATGAAGAAGTGGTACGAGGACGGCGTCCCGCTGCCGATCGTGATCGAGGCCATCGACACGGTCTTCGAAAAAAACGAGGCCAGCGGACGCAAGAAAGTGATCTCCAGCCTCAGCTACTGCCGCCATTCGATCAAGGAGCTGTGGCAGGACCGGCAAAACCTTTACGTCGGCGGCGGCGACGTGAGTCCGGAAGCCGGCCCCGAGGCGTTGCTCGATGCGCTGGCGTCGCAGCTCGAGACGTCGAATGTCGCCGCGCCGTTCGCGCCGCGCGTGCGCGGACTTGCCTCGGAGAAAAGTGTTCCGAAGATCGAAGAGCGATTGATCGATCTGGAACGCGAACTCGTCGATGCGTTCATCGCCGCCGATCCTGCATCGATCGACGCGATCCGCGCGGATATCGCGACCGCCCTCGGCGATACGTCGAAGATGGATGCGAAGACGCGCACGCGGACGGAGGAAGCGAATCTGCGGCGATTGGTGAGAGAGAAGTTCGGGTTGCCGAGACTTACGCTGTTCTGAAGCTTGTCATCCTGAGAGTGGATAAAGCGGTGCCGGTGCCTCTCGATTGACTCGCGCATGCGCCGCGCGATCTACTTCTCACCAGGGAGAGACAACGC
This sequence comes from Thermoanaerobaculia bacterium, assembly GCA_034663965.1. Classification (GTDB taxonomy): domain Bacteria; phylum Acidobacteriota; class Thermoanaerobaculia; order Gp7-AA8; family Gp7-AA8; genus JADGNZ01. The sequence continues at coordinate 2,674 of JAXDIO010000131.1, forward strand.
ATGGCGATCGATCGACGGGGTTTCCTCGGGTATGCGGCATTCGGATCCGCGCTGGCGCTGGCGAAGCCGTTGAGCGCTGTGGCGCAAAGTGCGCCGAGCGCGAGTCCGGAGCTCGATGAGATCACCATCGGCGAGCTGCAGGACGCGATGTCCAGCGGACGCTGGACTGCGCGCGCCATCGCGGAGCGATACCTCGGCAGGATCGAGGCGATCGACAAGCATGGGCCGACGGTCAATTCCATTATTGAATTGAATCCCGAGGCGCTGGCGATTGCGGATGCGATGGACCGCGAGCGGAAGGCGGGACATGTTCGCGGTCCGCTGCACGGAATCCCGGTGCTGATCAAAGACAACATCGATACCGCGGATCGGATGGCGACGTCCGCCGGTTCGCTGGCGCTGGCGGAGAATCATGCGGCGCGCGATGCGTTCGTCGTCTCGCGCTTGCGCGAAGCCGGAGCTGTGATTTTGGGAAAAACCAATCTCAGCGAGTGGGCGAACTTCCGGTCGACGCATTCGACGAGCGGCTGGAGCGGCCGCGGCGGACTGACGAAGAATCCGTATGTGCTCGATCGCAATGCATGCGGCTCGAGCTCCGGGACGGGATCGGCGATCGCGGCGAACCTTGCGGCTGTCGGCATCGGAACGGAGACGGATGGCTCGGTGGTCTGCCCGTCGTCGGCGTCCGGTCTGGTCGGGATCAAGCCGACGCTCGGCCTCATCAGCCGCGCCGGCATCATTCCGATCGCGCACAGCCAGGACACGTCCGGTCCGATGGCCCGTACCGTCCGCGACGCCGCCATCCTCCTCGGCATTCTCACGGGCGCCGACGAGCGCGATCCGGTGACGGTGTCGAGTCGGACGAAGGGGCATGCCGACTACACGCGCTTCCTCGACGCCGACGGTTTGAAAGGCGCGCGCATCGGCGTGGCGCGGCAGTACTTCGGATTCAACGACGCGACCGACAAGCTGATGAAGGACGCCGTCGCGCTGATCAAATCGCTCGGCGCGACGATCGTCGATCCGTCCAACATCGCTACGAACGGCAAGTTCGACGCGACCGAGAACGACGTTCTGCAGTACGAGTTCAAGACCGACATCAACAAGTACCTGGCGAATGCACCGGCGTCGGTGAAGTCGCGCACGCTGGCGGATCTGATCAAGTTCAACGAAGAGCATCGCGCGGAAGAGATGCCGTTCTTCGGACAGGAGATCTTCGAGCAGTCGGAGAAGCGCGGGCCATTATCCGAAAAGAAATACATCGCCGCGCTGGCGAAGAATCATCGCCTGGCGCGAACCGAGGGGATCGACGCCACGGTGACGAAACACAAGGTGGACGCGATCATCGCGCCGACAGGCGGCCCGGTCTGGGCGACGGACCTCGTCAACGGCGATCACTTCACCGGCGGCTATTCGTCGGCATCCGCGGTCGCGGGATATCCGCACATCACGGTGCCGGCGGGGATGGTGTTCGGATTGCCGGTGGGTTTGTCGTTCTTCGCGGGAGCGTGGAGCGAACCGACGCTGATCAAGTTCGCGTACGCATTCGAGCAGGCGTCGAAGGCGCGGCAGAAGCCGAAGTTTTTGGCGACCGCCGGCCTGTCATCCTGAGCCGCCGAAGGACGGTCGAAGGACCCCCCAACTGCTAACCCGGGCAGGGCGGTGGACGGAGCGCTGGCGTCCTCGCCGGCTGGCGCGCAGGCGTCCCGCGCCTGCGTTCTGGGACGTTTCGCGCGATTGAACTTGCATCCGCGCAAACAGTGGCGGCGAGACGCACGCCACGCCAGCCGGCGAGGACGCCAGCGCTCCGTGCGCCCCCGCCCAACCGGGTTAGCAGCTGGGGGTCCTGCGGCGTTCCGCGCTTCGCGCTCCAACGCCTCCGGCGGTTCTGGATGACAGTGGTGACAGCTCTACGGCACGGGACAAATGCCGTGCAGCATTTGCCAGGCGAACGAGATCGCGATCAACGCGATGAAGGCGGCGTAGAAGGGGAGGAGGCGGCGTCTCACGTGAGTTCAACACCCGGGAGCGTCGTGACGAATTCCGCGCCGAAGAATTTCGCGGGGGTGAATGCGCCGGGCCGTTTCGGTGATGCGAGCAGTTGCTCCACCGCCGTCAGCGCGCTGATGACGGTGAATGCGTAGCCTTCCGGCGTGGTCATCGTCATTGTCACTTCGCGTTTGCCGTCGCTGACGCGGCCCCAGAGATACGTTCGTCCGCTGGCCCGACGCGCTTCGTCCGGTCCGGTGCGGCGATTGGCGAATGCCTGCAGCGCGCGCTTGATCGGTGGGATGGCGAGCAGCGGGAAGAAAGGGCCGAGACGGCGCATGCGCTTGATCGATTGCGGCGACGCGGCGGTGTAGACGCGGATGTTGGGGATGCCGGTGGTGTGGAATGCGGTGGAGACGTCGCCCCACGGGATGGTCATGGCCATGCGCGGAACGATCGAGAAGGGGATTTCCTTCGCCTCAAACGCCGGCGGAACGGCGACGATCTTTCCTTCGTAGCGGATCGCTCCGCCAACGCGCATGTTTTCGATCATCGTCTTCAACGTGCCGCGGCTGAGCTCCGCGCCGGGCGAGTAGAACGCGAGCTCCAGTTCCGTCGCGCCGGGCAGCCGCGCCGCGAGCATGGCGGCGAGGCAATCGGTGGGGACGACGTCGAAGCCAACCCCGGGGATGAGCGTGACGCCGGCGCGGGAGGCGCGGTCGTTCCTCGCCATGATGGCTTCGAAGACGGTTAACTCGCCGGTGATGTCGAGGTAGTGCGCGCCGGCGGCGATGCACGCGCGCACCATCGGCGCGCTGGTGTGGACGAAGGGACCGGCGCAGTGCAGGACCGCTTCGACACCATCGAGTTGCGGCGCGTCGAGCGGAAACGCGCGCGATTCGAGTCCGAGCTCCTTCGCCAGCGTGCCGAGTTTTTCGGCGTTGCGTCCGGCGAGGATTGGCTTCTGTCCGCGGCGAACGGCTTCACGCGCGATCAACTCGCCGGTGTAGCCGTTCGCGCCGTAGATGAGGAACATGTCAGTGAGAGTTGCACAAGCTGCGCAAGCATCAGCAGCACAGACAGGAGTGTCTGTGCCACATTAATGCTGCCGGAGCCTGTGTGGCACAGACACTCTTGTCTGTGCTTTGGCAAGGTGCAGGGTCTGAGCCTCACAGCTGCGGGCGGAAGATGCTCGCGAACTTCTCTTTCGCTCTGTCCAGCAGGCCGCGGCGGAACCACTTGCGGAGTTTTATTTCTTCGGACTTAGCCAGGTCCGCGTGGAACATCGTCTCCATCTGCGCGGCCAGGTCGTCGTTGTAGACGTTGATGTTCACCTCGTCATTCAAGCGAAAACTGCGGTCGTCGAAATTCGATGAGCCGATCGTGGTCCAGGCGCCGTCCACCACCATCGTCTTCGCGTGCATCATCGTCGGCTGGTATTCGAAGATGCGGATGCCGCGGCCGAGGAGGCGCTCGTAGTGCCAGCGGCTGGCCTGGCGGACGATCGGGACGTCGGTGA
>JAXDIO010000141.1:0-9277 GCA_034663965.1 Thermoanaerobaculia bacterium
ATCGCCGAGCTCGCGATCGATCGGCGCGCCATAGACGCAGCGTCCCACCGTACGGCAGTTGATGTCCTGATCGACCTGCGCCGCGTACATGACCGCGAATGCGAGCGACTTCAATCCTGAGAAAAGATTCGACTCCGGTACGGCAGCGAACGGGCCGGTGGCGGGCGCCGATCCGGTGCCGACAGAGATGAGCAACAGCTTGTCTTCGCCGCGCTCCCACTCCAGGTTGTACGGCGCGAGGGTGGCCATTCGATAAAGAAGAAACGCGGGATTGTTGTACGCAGTCGTTCCGCCGTCGACGAACACGAAGTCTTTTTTCGGATCGTTCTTGTCGAGCTGGATCACCTCAGGCGGGAAGTACACCGGCGCGGCGGTGCTCGCGCGCACGAGCTGCCACAGCGGCAGTTTCAGATTGCAATCGGGCCGTGCCGGGCCGCAGTACTTCGCCTCGGGATTGCTGCTGACGGGCCAGGGAGAATCGGTGGTGGCATTCCGCGTGACGACGAGCAGGAGGCAGTCGAGATCGTCCGGCGAGAGCGTGCTGTTCTTGCCGAAGACGTTCTTGAGTTCCTTCGCGAGCGGATCTGACGAGTAGAGGCTCTTCCAGCGCGCGAACAACGTGCGCTCATCGAACATCAACGGTCCGGCGTCGCGATAAAACTTGATCAGGTCGTCGACCGTTTTCCCGCGCGCCAGTCCAGCCGCGATGATCGCGCCGGTGCTGGTGCCGGCGATGTAGTCGAAGTACGTTCCAAGCTTCTGACCGGCGACCTCCTCGATCCGTTTCAGGATCTGCAGGGAGATCATTCCGCGGATGCCGCCGCCGTCGAGGGCCAGCATCCTGCGCGGACGCGAGTCCGCATAGCGCGATGCGAGGCGCGTCCATAACTCCGGAGTTTTCTGCATGAAGAAAGTATATGGCGGCGCATCCCATTCGCTGCACGCGGATCACCATTCGCTGCATTCCTGCGGCGTTTCGCCGGTTCCTGCCGCAAACTGGCGGGCATGACTCCGCGCCGCATGGCCTGGCGATTCGCCGCGATCTTCTGGACACTGTTCGGAGTCGTCACCGGCATTCAGGTCTGGATCAGCATGATCACCCACGGCCACTCCGTGCCGCTGCTGATCTTCTACAACGTCGCAATCTCGTGGGGGTGGCTCCTCGCCACCGTCGTCATCGTCTGGCTGGCGCGCCGCTTTCCGGTCGTTCCGCCGCGAAGCGTGGCCGTCCTCGTGCACATCCTCGCGGCCTGCGTAATCGCGGTCGTCCACGGCTTCTACTGGTTAGGCTTGATGCTCGCGCTCAGGCCGTACGATCGGATGACGGCCGAGCCGTCGCAGCTCGATATACCGGACATCCTGTTCTACCGACTGCCGCTCGAATGCCTGCTCTACTGCATGGTCCTCGGCGCGGCGACGGCGTTCGAGTTTTACGAGCGTTATCGCGAGCGCGCGCTGCAAGCCGCGCAGCTCGAGACGTCACTGGCAGACGCGCGCTTTCACGCGCTGGAGTTGCAGATCCAGCCGCACTTTCTCTTCAACACGCTCAACGCGATCAGCGGACTCGTTCGCGTGAAACGGAACGATGAAGCGATCACGATGCTGGCCGGCCTCAGCGAGCTGCTTCGCTACACGCTCGACCACGCCGGCGATCAGAAGGTTCCGCTCGATGCCGAGCTGGCCGTGCTGCGGCGCTATCTCGAAATTCAGCGCGCGCGGTTTCCCGATCGGATGTCGTTCACGATCGACGCGTCGTCCGAGGCGGGGAGGGGAGCGGTGCCGACGCTGCTGCTGCAGCCGCTGGCGGAGAACGCCATCCGCCACGGCATCGAACTGAGCGCATCGCCAGGCATCGTGAACGTGCGCGCGTTCCGCAACGACGGCCATCTCAACATCGAAGTCTTCAACACCGGCACCCTTGGCGCGGCGAGCGACAGCGGAATCGGAGTGCGCAACACGCTCGACCGGCTTCGGCATTTGTACGGTGATGCGGCGCAGTTCGATCTCAAATCCGCTGGTGAAGGTGTGCTGGCCAGCGTGTCGATTCCGTGGAGTACGTTGTGACTGACGCGCTCCGCGTCCTGATCATTGACGACGAGCCGCTCGCGCGCGAATCGATCCGCGTGTTGTTGTCTGAGGATCATGAGGTCAAGGTGGTGGGAGAGGGGACAGGCAGCGAAGCCGTCGCGCTCATCTCCCGCACGCGGCCGGATCTCCTCTTCCTCGACATCCAGATGCCCGAGGTCGACGGATTCGCGGTGATCGAACAGGTCGGGGCGGATACGGTACCCGCGGTCATCTTCGTCACCGCGTACGACCGCTACGCCGTCCGCGCGTTCGAAGTTCACGCGCTCGATTACCTGCTCAAACCGTTCGACGACCGCCGCTTCGCCGAAGCGCTCATGCGCGCGAAGGCGCGAGCGCGCGGACGGCAACGCGGCGAAATCGATCACCGCATCGCCGAACTGCTCGCCGAACGCGAAGTGCCGCGCACGCGCTTCCTCATCCCCGCGCGCGAGAAAACGATCGTCGTCGACGCCGCCCAGATCGACTGGATCGAAGCCGCCGACTACTACGTCACCCTCCACGCCGGCCCGGCCGCCCACCTGCTGCGCCAGACGATGGAAGAGATCGAAAAGCAACTCGACCGCCGCCACTTCTTCCGCGTCCACCGCTCCGCCATCGTGAACATCGACCGCGTCCGCGAGATCCATCCTCTCTTCCGCGGCGACTGCGCGCTGGTCCTCACCGACGGACGCCGCATCAAGTTGAGCCGCAGCCGGAGGAAGGATTTTGAGGCGTTATTTGCACAGGGGCGGTAGATCAGTCGATTCGTAGATTCGTAGATCAGAAGAGCCGCACGAAGTACTCATTTCATGACTACTGATCTACTGACCACTGATCTACGATCGACTAATCTACATCGCTATGCGCTGCGCTCGGCAGCCTCCCCGTGGTCGTGCGGAGGCACGGCCTGCGGCCCGAGGCGATGATCGGCTGCTTGATGCGTCGCTAGAACCGGCGCGAGCAGCGCGCAGAAGCGGCAGTGCCCCGCCAGCCGGCTGAAATCGACCGACTCTTCCGGCTCGGCCGACTCGACGGGTTTTGGCACATCTGCTAGCAGGCTGGCGATCGTGGCGTTCTTGCCGCCTCTCTCCGTCAACTCTCGCGCGCTCTTGTCCCAATCGTCGACCCATTTCCATTCGCGATATTCGCGGATGGCGTCCGCAGTTTTTCCATGCTGGCTTGGCGCCGAGCGTTCGTGGGGCGTATGGAATGGAGCATTAGGACGCGGGTCACCGAAAATGTAGCCAAATGGCGTCTTCGCATCGAGGGCAACCTGTTTTTCGGGCAGCGCCGTGTACCATCCCGGTTTGCCGAGGGTGTCCATCGACAGACCGCCAGTGCCGATGATGACGCTGCGGATCGCATCCTCGCGGGCCTCCTTGCGGCCACGCAGGCCGATTGACGGCCCCTCGGCGCTGCCGCCCACCGCGACGGCCGCACGCGGGCCGGCGCGGCGTTCGGTGATGCTGTACAAACGGCCGATTCGCGAGAGCAGATCGGGAGGGTAAATCCCGACGCGCAGGTCGAAGCGGCCGTCGCGGATCGCGGCGTCGTCGAGCTTCCCGATCAGGTTGGTGAGCATGACGTACACGAAACCGCGCTTTTTGGCCGCCTCGTGCAGTTTCTTCAGCTTCGGCAGCATGCCGGGAGTCAGGAAGGAGAAGACCGAGGGAGGCATGTCGGTATTCGTGTCGCGAGCCTGCAGTACCGGATCGAATTCATCGAACATGATGACCACGCGCGTCAGTAGCGACAGCGCCGTGAATACCGCGCGAGCCCGCCGTTCGACGTGATCGACTCCTGCGAGCACGATGTCGCTCGGCGTCACTTCCACGAGCCGGACCTCCGACGACCTGGCCAACGCCTCGACCAAGGTCGTTTTGCCTGTGCCGGGAGGACCGTGAAGAATCAGTGAGTAGGCATTCGCGCCGTCGGGAAAGCCGCGAACGTGCGCACGCATCCGCTCGAGGGTGATCGCGATCGACTCGCGGTCGACGATCTTGTGAGTGACCAGGCCGTAGTCGCCGTAGAAGAGATCGCTCAGGCGGAGGTCGGATTCGGAGGGCCAGCGCCAGGAGAAATGCTGAAGCACGTTGTGGTTGATGCGCGCGTCGAGCATCCGGTTGACGCGATCGAGCGCCAGCACGGCGAAGGCGGTTCCCCATCGCTGCGGGTTGGTCGATTGCACGGGCTCGTCGTGTTGCCAGACGCCTGGACGGCCGATGACCGCGGTGTCGTCGAAGTACATCATCATGCTCTTGACCACGCTGGGGTTCACGGCGACGGCAGTGATGTTCTCCAGCAACTGGCTGACGGCGCGAATCACTTCGCTCCCGATGACGTGGGCTTTGTATCCGCGAAGGGTGGCCCGCAGCGGACGTCCCAACGGAAAGCGGCCGCGTTCGGAGATTTGAGTGGTCAGATAAAGCGTCGCGCGGCGAAGCCGTTCGTCGTGCCACCGGCCGGTTGCCGCGCCGTACGATGAGGCGGCGAAGGCCAGCTCTGGGGGATCGCAGTTCACTTTCTCGTCCGACGCTGCCGCGGCGAGCTCGCGGTCAAGCACTCGGGAGAGATAGCCGATCGCCGGGTCCACCAGTTTGTGCGTCTGGACCGCCGCCTCCGCGAACAACCGTTGAACGTTTGTGAGGTGCCGTTCGAGGGCGGACTTGTGCGCGAGCGCCTGATTGAGCTCGACTAGGATGGCCTCGGCTGTGGCCGTCGCCCGCTCCGCCGCCCCGAACGCGATCAGGTGCGCTGTTTGTGACACCCGGCGCCGGTCGCCTCCTTTTTGATTGCGCGAGAACTCGGAATGGCGGAACTGGCGAATCTCGCTGCGCGCCTGCCTGAAGTTGTCGCGCGCCTTCTTCACGATCTTCCGCATGCGCACGATCACCGAGTCGATGAAGGGAGAAAGCGAGCTGCCGTCGAGCGGGATGTTGGTCGCCAGTCCGCCGTTGCCCTTCTGCATCTCGATGGTGTTGTAGAACTCGCGCGCCAGGCGCTTTGTCTCGATGGTTCGCCATGCTCCCGGGATCTGCTGCAGGCGGTTGAGAGCGTCCCACTTCCGGATCAGCTCCAGGATCGAGCCGACATACTGCGCGCGGCGCTCCAGCGCGCGGATGAAGCCGCAGATGGCGCGCACGCTTTCGCCGGTCGCGTATGCCGTGGCCGCGGCAGCTTCTCCCGCCCGCGTGCCCCCTGTGACCCATTCGGGCGGATGGGCCGAGTAAATCTCCCGCACCAGCCGGTAATAGAAGCAGAGGACGACGCGGCTGAATGTGGCGTCGGCCGAGTTCACCAGAGCGTGCATCGTGCGCGCGGCCCGAAGGATCGGCATGTCGTCAGGGCCGTTGGCGAACGCTTGGGACGTCGAAAGCCGGGTTAGGACGCGGATGACGTTCTGAACGTTCGGCTCGTCCTCCCCGCGCACCTGACCGAGCAGAGCGCGGACTGCCAGCGCCCCTTCCAGAGCAGGCGCTTTGAGGTCCGTCCATGGGCGCTTGCTCTTGGGCTCCTTCCGCGGCCGGTCGTCGTCAGCGGTGACGCTGTCGTTTTTCCAATCGAGCGGCAGGCTGGCGGCCAGCGCCTTGCGCCCTTCATCCCGCCGTTTGGCGCTTTGAACGCGGTACTCGTCCAGTTGCGACAACACTACGATTTCGTCTTCGAGTGCAGCCATGAGCTACCTCCACGGAGCGGGTAATCTCTATTGATGGAGAGACCTCAATAGATAATGCCTCCGCGCGCGATGCGCAAGACGCGGGATACTTTTTGCGGATGAGCTCGGAGTCGTCCTGATCGCCGCTGCGGGTCCCCATCGGCCGAGAACCTCGACAACACCCATCCACGTCCCCACTGCTTTGCGCTCACCATTCACTCAAGCTCGCCGCAGACCCATAGGCCTCTGAGGTGCATAGTTGCGGTTGCCTGCGGCCCCCTTACTTGCTGCCGATCTGGGTCATCATCTCAGGCGTTTCGAAAAGCTTCGGAGATCCCCCGAAGCGCATCACCACGAAATTCCGAACGCCGCGCTGTTCGTATACAAAATCGACCATGTATCGGTACAGACCGCCGGTGACCGGCAGTTCCTGCCATCGGCCGAACATTGCCGAATCCACGCGCAGCGGCTCGTCAGGCGAGCCGTTCTTCTCGACGCTGATCGTGAAGCCTTTTGTGGTCACTGATTGCGGAGTGAGTTTGAGCGTAATTGGATGCTCGAAGTCGCGCGGATTGTGGAGTGTTACCGTCGAAGGGATATTGCGCGCCAGTATCGCGAAGTCGACGATCGTCGTCCCCAGGATGTGCTGTTGTTTGGTGACCTCCTCCCGGTACTTGGTAGCAGCGGTTTTCGCGTCATCGATGAGTTTTTTCGATGCCGTCGCGTTGGCCGCAGAATCTTTCGCGATCGTCGCCTGGTCTCTTGCGACGATAACGTGTCGCGCAGCCGTGTCGGCCGCCGTGCGCGCTTCAGTCAATTTCTGCTCGATCTGAGCCGCGATCTGCGATGCGTGTTCGGTGGCAGTGGCTTGACGAGCGTACGTAGTCTTCAGAATGTCTTCTTGAGAAGCCAGCGTCGTCTTCGCCACGAGAAACTGGTCCTCGATACGTCGCTGCGTGGTTATCCAGTTCGATTCCAGTCCCTTGAGTTCGCCACTGACGTTGACAATTGTATTTTCCGCTTTCTTGGCGCGCTGGACCAGCTCAGAGTAGTTCTTGTAGATCGAGCTTAGTTGAATGCCGAAGAAGACGAGCACGGCACCGAGGATGGATGCGATCGGGTACACCCGGGTTCGGAGATATCGCTTCATACTCTCGTCCACTTTGCGATCGAGGACGTACTGCGCCAAATCAGACTCCAGCGCTTCGATGCATTCGTTGGTTGGCATTCGGTCACTCCTGGTAGGAGAGACGAACGATGTACGCGGTTTCCCGAATACGAGGCTGCCTATTTCGCGAGAACACGCGAGCCAGACGATCTCTGCGATGCATTTGGGTTCCGAGTTTCGATGACGCGACCGCCCATTTCACCCCCCTCCCAATCCACTTCGCTGCAAAGTCGGCGACGTGCCGGTTGAAGAAACGCATCCTCATCATCGAAGGAGACCTCGATGAAGAAGATGGTTTTGGTGCTCGCGTGTTTGGTCGCCTCGGCGGCGTTTGGCAGTCCGCGGCAGAACCTCGTCGTCGATACGGCTTGGTTGAAGGCGCATATCGCCGATCCCGATCTCGTCCTGCTGCATGTTGGGGACAAGAAGGAGTACGAGGCGGCGCATATCCCGGGGGCGCGGTTTGTGTCGCTGGCGGACATTTCGGTTTCGGATCACAGCGGGAAGGGGTTGATGCTGGAGATGCCGGCGGCGGAGGATTTGCGGCATCGGTTGGAGGCGCTCGGGATCTCGGACAAGTCGCGCGTCGTCGTTTACTACGGGAAGGATTGGGTGTCGCCGTCGACCCGGGTGATGTTTACGCTGGACTACGCGGGGCTCGGCGCGCGGTCGTCGCTGCTCGATGGGGGGCAGGAGGCCTGGGTTCGCGCGGGTGGGGCGGTGACGAAGGACGTGCCGCCGGCGAAGAGCGGTACGTTGTCGCCGTTGAAATTGCGTCCGATCGTCGTCGATGCGGCGACGGTGAAAGCGCGGATCGGGACCTCGGGAGTGGCCGTGGTCGATGGACGTGATGCGGCGTTTTATGACGGCGTCGAGACCGGTGGCGGACATGGATTCACGCATCGGACGGGGCATATCCGCGGCGCGTTCAGCATCCCGTTCACGTCGATCACTGACGACCGGCTGCTGTTGAAATCCGACGCCGAGCTGGCGGCGATCTTTGCGAAAGCGGGCGTCAAGCCGAACGACACCGTCATCGGCTACTGCCACATCGGCCAGCAGACCACGGCCATGCTTTTCGCCGCGCGCACGCTCGGGCATCCGGTGCTGCTGTACGACGGATCGTTCGAGGATTGGTCGCGCCACACCGACTACCCGGTCGACAATCCGTCGGAGAAAGCGGGCAAGTGAGCACGCCGCGCCGCTACGCCGATCCGTACCTGGCCGGCGTTTGCCTCGGACTGGTGTTGCTCGCGGCGTTCGTCTTCGCCGGACGCGGCCTCGGCGCGTCCGGCGCGTTCGCGAGCAGCGCCGCGGGCGTCGTGGCGGCGACATCGCCGTCGCGGGCTGCGGCCAATCCGTACTTCGCGCGCTACCTCGGCGGCGATGGACCGTGGCGCGAATGGCTGCTGTTCGAAATCGCGGGCGTGATCCTCGGCGGATTTCTCTCCGCGCTTTTCGCCGGACGATTGCACGCGGCGATCGAGCGCGGACCGAACATCAGTCAGCGCTCGCGGCTCGCGTACGCGTTCGGCGGCGGATCGGTGATGGGTATTGGCGCCGTGCTCGCGCGCGGCTGCACGAGTGGGCTCGCCCTGACCGGTGGCGCGTTGCTCAGCGCAGGCGCGTGGCTGTTCATGATGGCCGCATTCGCCGGCGCGTACGTCTTCGCGCCGTTCGTGAAGAGGGCGTGGCGATGAATCCGTTCGTCATCGCAACGTTGATCGGCGTCGCCTTCGGCTGGACGCTCGAGCGCGCCGGATTGGGGAGCGCGCCGAAGCTCGCCGGCCAGTTCTACCTCACCGATTTGACCGTGTTCAAAGTGATGTTCAGCGCGATCGTCACGGCGATGCTCGGCGCGTTCTGGCTGTCGCGCATCGGCATCCTCGACTTGTCGCAGGTCTACATCCCCGAAACGTTTTTATTGCCGCAGCTCGCCGGCGGTCTGATCTTCGGTATCGGCTTCGTCGTGGCCGGTCTGTGTCCGGGCACGTCGTGCGTGGCCGCGGCGACCGGACGCGGCGATGGTGCGATGGTGATGCTCGGGATGTTCGCGGGCGTACTCGTGACGGGACTCGCGTTCGCGCCACTTCGCGATTTCTACGAAAGCACTGCTCGCGGATCGCTGACGTTGCCGGAGTTGCTGCGGATTCCGTACGGTGTCGTCGTCTGCGCCATCGTGGCGATGGCGTTGATCGCATTTCAATTCGCGGAACGACTGGAGAAGCGCGCGTGAGGCGCGTCCTCGCCGCTGCGGCCGCGATTCTCGGCGTATTGGCGCTGTTCGCCGGAGACGCGCCCGAGCGTAGCGCCGACGGCCCGTCGGCTGGACCGCCGCCGGCTCGGCGGCAACTATCCGCGCCAGCGAGCCGCTGGCGGTACAGCCG
>JAXDIO010000151.1:0-4597 GCA_034663965.1 Thermoanaerobaculia bacterium
GGAAGGCGGTCTCGGTGGGAGGCCGGACGTTAACACACCTGTGCGATACTCTGCAACTGTATGCCGGGGCGGGAGGGGAAGCGCGGTTTGACGCGGCGAACGGGCTCGTTCAAGACGGTCGCCCTCCTGATGCTCATCCCCGTCGGCGGCATCGTCCTCTTCTTCCTCTGGGGTTTTCTCCACAACGCGCTGTCGTTGCTGCACCGTTCGTCGCACAGCGAGGCATCGGTGATGGGTACGGCGCATCGTGGCGACATCGTGCTGATCCTGGACGACGTCGGCTTCGATCATCAGCCGTTGGACTCCGCGATGGCGATCGATCCGAATGTGAATTTCGCGGTGCTCCCCAACGGCAGGCGCTCGATCGAGTTTGCCTCGACGCTGCACGCGCGCGGTTTCGAGCTGCTCTGCCACCTGCCGATGGAGCCGGAAGGGTTTCCGCGCATCTCGCCGGGCGACGGCGCGGTGCTGACGACGATGTCTGACGCGCAGATCGCCACCGCCACGCGCGCGAATATCGAATCGATTCGTTTCGCGCGCGGCGTGAACAATCACATGGGCTCGCGCGCCACCGCAGACCGCCGCGTAATGACGGACGTCCTCGGCGCGCTGCCGAAAGGGATGTACTTCATCGACTCGAAGACCACCGGAAATTCGATCGCCGGCCCGCTCGCGCGCACGATGCGCGTGAAGACCGCGTCGCGGAATGTGTTCCTCGATGACGTGCAGGATGTTGCCGCGATCCGACGCCAGCTCGCCGATCTCGCGGAGGTGGCCTCCTCTCGCGGCGTCTCCGTCGGTATCGGACACATGTACCCATCGACGATCCAGGTGTTGACCGAGGACGCGCCGAAGCTGCGCGCGGAGGGATTTCGCTTCGTGCGCGCGAGCGCGGTGGTGCGGTGAGGCACACGTAGCGCCAGCGGTCCAGCCGGCCAGCGCTACACTCCACCACCCAATGCTGCTCGCGCTTTTTCTGATCGACCTCGCTGCCGGCTTGTATCTCTTCCTCCCGCTCGTCGGGCGCCGCAACGCTGGCGTGAAGTTTTACCGGCTGATCCTGATCACCACCGGCGCACTCGCCCTCGGCGCGCAAGTGGCGATTTTCCTGGCGGGCGCGCACCGCCTCAGAACGTTCGAGGGGATGGCGATTCCGTTGACGATCGTTGTCTATACCTTTCTGCGCTATCCCAAACGCCTCATCTTCCGCATCCCCGCTGCGCTGCTCGGGATCGTCTACGTCATCGCGCCGGTGATTGCATGGCGGGAAGCGACGCACGCCTCGATTCTATGGTCGATCGCCGGCGCGCTGTCCAGCGTGGCCATCCTCGGCAGCGTCACGCTGGCGATGCTTCTCGGGCACTGGTACCTCGTCGTTCGCGGCATGGCCATCGATCCGCTCAAGCGGCTAACCTTCGCCACGCTCGGCGCGACCATCGTGAAGATCGTGGTCGTGACGATTGCAATCGTCGCGGGCGGCGCGTGGTACGAAGTCGCTGTTCGGCAGGGCATCTTTTTCTGGATGCGAGCGGGATGGGGATTGGCCGGACCGCTGCTGCTCTATCCGATGGTGTGGGGGACGGTGAAGATCCGCTCGACGATGGCAGCGACAGGGATTCTTTACGTCGATGTCGTCGCGGTCGTCATCGGCGAAGTGCTCGGCGCTTGGTTGAGCGCGATCGTGCACTTGCCGGCGTGAGAAGCGTTGAACCACAAAGACACAAAGGGCACAAAGAGATCCCTTTGTGTCCTTTGTGCCTTAGTGGTGAGAGCCTTCTTCGGCGCCGGGAGGTGCAGATCCATACACGTGCCGATCGTGAACCACTAGATCAAATGGTTTCAACGAAGGATGCGCAGGATAGCCACGATGCACCGCCTGGCATTCGTAGCAGACGATCACATCCTTTACGATGCGCCAGACGATGTAGTCGAGGATCGTTACGCCGAGGAGTGAGAGGCCGTAGGTCCACGGGACGAAGATCGATCCGAGGACGACGAGCGCGATGCCGGTCTTGCGATTGAAATCTTTCTGAAAGTAGAGCTGCTCGTGTCCGCACGCGGCGCAGCGTTCGATGATTGAGTCCGCGTCCGGCGCCATAACCTCATTCGCCGCCCCGCAGAAATCACAAGGGCGCGACGCTTCGCCAGCATCGCGCCCGAGGCGCTGTTCACATTGGGGACAGAGGAAGTGGACGGAAGCCACTACTCCTTCTTCGCGCGTTCCAGGTACCGGTTTTCACTCGGGTCGACGATGATCTCTTCGCCCTCGTTGACGAACGGCGGCACGAGCACGGTCACGCCGTTCTCCAGTTTGGCCGGCTTGTACGATGCCGAGGCCGTCGCGCCCTTCACCTGCGGTTCTGTTTCGGCGATGCGCACGCGCAGGGTCTTCGGGAGCTCGATGCCGATCGGCTTCTCCTCGAAGAACTGCACCTGCAGCTTCACGCCGGGATTCAGCCAGGAGGCGGAGTCGCCGAGGTCCTCTTCGGAAATCTCAACCTGCTCGAAATTCTCCGTGTTCATGAAGTGATGCGCGTGGCCGTCGGAGTAGAGGTACTCCATCTCGTGCTGATTGATGTAGGCCTGCGTGATTTCGTCCTGCGAGCGGAAGCGGTGCTCGAACTGGTTGCCGGTGCGCATGTTGCGCAGCTTGGCCTGCACCATGGCGCGAAGGTTTCCGGGGGTGTGGTGATTGAACTCCATCACCTTGCAAAGATCGCCGTTGAAGACGATGACGATCCCTCGCCGAATGTCGTTGGCCTGCATGAAGTTGGGAATCCTTTCGCTGTAAACTCCGCGCCCTGATGATGAAGACAACGAGCCGGACGATTACGATTTTCGTGTGTGTTGCGACGGTCCTCGGCCTGAGCTGCCGTCCCCGTGCCGAACGACAAACTGCCGCCGCTGCGAGTGATATTCCAGTGGGCGTGTACGCCGCGACCAGCGGTTCCGAGGCCGCGTTCGGCCAGGCCACGGTGCAGGGCGAGAAACTCGCCGCCGAGGAGATCAACAACAACGGCGGAGTCCTCGGCCAAAAGATCCGGCTCATCATCGAAGACGATCAGGGCAAAGCGGAGGAAGCGGCGTCCGTCGTCACGAAGCTCATCACGCACGACAACGTCATCGCCGTCCTCGGCGAGAACTCGTCGAATCAGTCGCTGGCCGCGGCCCCGGTCTGCCAGGCGTCGAAGGTGCCGATGATCTCCGCATCGTCGACGAATCCCGCTGTGACGAAGAAGGGCGACTACATCTTCCGCGTCTGCTTCACCGATCCGTACCAAGGGAAAGCACTGGCGATGTTTGTCCGGACGAATCTGCACGCGACGACGGCGGCGATTCTGCGCGACGTCAAGAACGACTACTCGGTTGGGCTGGCTGAGTACTTCCGCAAGGAGTTCACGACCCTCGGCGGAAAGATTCTGGCGGAACAGAGTTACAGCGGCGGCGACAGCGATTTCCGTCCGCAGCTCACCGCGATCAAAGGGACGAAACCGGACGTGCTGTTCATCCCCGGCTTTTACACCGAGGTCGGACAGATCGCGATTCAGGCCCGTGACCTCGGCATCACCATCCCGATGGTTGGCGGCGACGGCTGGGATTCGCCGACCGTGATCCAGATCGGCGGCAAGTCGGTCGACGGTTGCTACTTCTCCGATCACTACTTCATGGGCGAGCCGCGTCCGGCCGTGAAGCGTTTCGTGGCCGAGATCAACAAACGCTCCGGCAAGAATCCCGACGCGAACTCCGCCCTCGGCTACGACGCGCTCTACGTCCTCGCGAACGCGATCAAGCGAGCGGGCTCACTCGACCGCAAAGCGATCCGCGACCAGATCGCCGCAACGAAGGATTATCAGGGCGTCTCCGGCGTCATCACGATGGGACCGGATCGCGATCCGATCAAGCCGGTGGCGATGATCAAGATCGACGGCGGAACCACGCATTTCGCGGGGTGGATCCAGCCGTAGCTCAGTCAACGTGGAATGTACGCGGATGGCGCGCGAACGACGACGTGGCGGCCAGGTACATCGATGTCGATTCTGCGCGCCTGACCAAGCGGCTTCACGCTCTTCGATACGAAGCTGAGCAGGTACTCACCGCGCGCGTCGTCGCGAACCTGCGCAAACAAGCGCGGAAGGTCTTCCTTCTTCGGCATTCGGAAGAACGCGCCACCGCTCTCGGCCGCCAACTGCAGGTAGTCATGCTCGCGGGGCGTCAATGTAGTGGGACTGGGATCGCCATAGCGCGAGCTCGTGAACATCAAGACCACGTAGACCGGCACTCCCGCGCTGCGCGCAAGCTCCCGCACGCCTGAGGGTGTGGTGCGACTTCCGGTGTCGAGACCATCAGTAAACACGAGGAGTGCGCGCTTCCCATCCACGCCACGAAGCTGTTGAAGGGCAAAGGCCATGGCGTCCCAAATCGACGTCGCACCGCCGGCATGCGCGGCGAAGATCTCAGTACTAGCGTGCTCGAGATCCGCGGTAAGTGGCTGAATGATGTGCGCCTGGTCATCAAAGGTGATCAGCAACGTTCGATCGCCGGGAGCGAGCGATCCGTGCAGGAACGTCCTCGCATACTCCGACACGTCCATCATGGC
>JAXDIO010000174.1:0-11239 GCA_034663965.1 Thermoanaerobaculia bacterium
TCCATGAGTGGCTCAGCCACTTCTTCGGCATCGGATAAGACGGTCCAGCGCCTGTCTTTTCTCCCCTTGTGTCGTCGCGGTTTCGACCCGGCGCTCTCAGGAGAGACAAATGGCGGCACCCGAAACGACCAGCGGCAATCTTCTTCTCCGGACCCTTCCCCCGAAAATTCTCCGAGCACTTGCGCCCGCGGAAGAGGAGCACAGGATTACGGACATCCTGATGCGGCCCGACAAAACGCCGGAGTCGATCTTCTTCCCGCATTTCGGCGCGGTGGTATCGATCATCCGCTCCACGGAAAGCGGCGCGATGGTGGAGGCGGGGGTCGTCGGCCACGAAGGGATGTTCAACGTTCACACCGTCATCGCCGATCCCGCTCCCACGGGAAGTGAGGCCGTCGTGCAGATCGACGGCCGGATCTCGCGCGTCGATGCCGGCGTCCTGCGAAATCACTTTCGCAAGGACGAGGCGTTCCGCGACCTGCTGCTGTCATTCACCAGCCTTTTCCTTCACCAGGTCACGCAGAACCTGCTTTGCAACCGTCTCCACGCCATCGAGCAGCGGCTGGCGAAGTGGCTGCTGATCACCCGCGACCGCATCGATACCGACGAGTTGCACCTGACGCAGGATTTCCTGTCTCACATGCTCGGAGTGCACCGCCCCGGCGTCTCGATCGCCGTCACGGCGCTCGAGAATGATGGCGTGATCGGACATTCACGAAACTACATTCGCATTCGCGATCACGCCGGCCTGTTGTCCCGATCATGCGAGTGTTATGCGCCTCTTCATGCCGGTCTCGATCGATTCGTCACTTCCCTCGGCTGAACGTTCGGAACCATACCGACTCGCTGTTGCCGTTCGCGTACGGTGCCTGCGTCGTGAAAAATCACCGGGACGTCCTCCCGCTCGTTCTGTTCGAGCTGTCCGTCATGCGTGAGACTGTGCATCGATTCGGTTCCGCTGCCGGCGACGATGCCGGGCGCTTGCTGGCGCAGTTGGCTGTGCTGGAATCGAAAGCGTGGCGGCTCCTGGGAGTGCGGAACGAAAAAAACCGTCTTCCGCTCGATCACTGACGTCTGTCTCTTTTGGAACAGAATTTGAACCTTCCCGCTGCATAGGATTGCCTGGTCAGGCGGTTCAGCCTCGCTCCGAGGACATATGAAGCGGTCGATCACGAGTCGGGAAACAAAGGCTTCACAACTTCCGGGTGCGGCGGCAGCACTGCTCATCGAGGAAGCGCCTTGCGTTCCGACGGATGCCGCTGCTGATCTCCCGATCGTCGAATCCGAAGCGCGCTATCGCAGGCTCTTCGAGACCGCCCAGGACGCTATCCTCATCCTCGATGGTGAAGGCGGCAAGATCATGGATGCCAATCCTTTCGTGATCAATCTGCTGGGCTTTTCGCTGGATGAGCTGATCGGCAAACAACTTTGGGAGATCGGCTTCTTCGCCGACGTCGCCGAAAACAAGAAGGCCTTCGACCAGCTGAAGAGGGACGGCTATATCCGTTATGACGACCTGCCGCTCGAAACGAAGGACGGCCGGCGGGTGAACGTGGAGTTTGTGAGTAACGTCTACAACGTGGACAGTTGCAGCGTCATCCAGTGCAACATCCGCGACATCACGGAGCGAGGCCAGTCAGCCCGCGCGCTGCGCAAGTCGGAGCTTCGCTACCGGCGGCTCTTCGAGACGGCGCAGGACGCCATCCTGATCGTCGATGGCCAGACGAAGAAGATCATCGACGCCAATCCCTACGTCATCAACATGCTCGGCTATCCACTCGAAGAGCTGATCGGCAAGGAACTCTGGCAGATCGGCCTGTTCCGCGACATCGAGGAGAGCAAGGCTGCGTTCGACCGGCTGCAGCGCGACGGCTATATCCGTTACGAGGATCTTCCGCTCGAAACGAAAGAGGGAAAGCGCGCCGAAGTGGAGTTCGTCAGCAACGCCTACGACGTCGATGGCCAGAACATCATCCAGTGCAACATCCGCGACATTACCGACCGCAAGTCCGCCGAGAGAGCGGCACAGGAAGGGGCCGAGCGTTTCCGCTTCCTCGCCGAGTCGATGCCGCAGATGATTTTCACCGCGCAGCCCAACGGGGACATCGACTATTTCAATCAGCAGTGGAGTACGTTCACCGGACTCTCTCTCGACGACATCAAGGATTGGAGATGGACGAAGTTCATTCACGCCGACGATGTGAAAGAGACCTCGCGGCGCTGGCGGCAGTCGCTCGACACCGGCCAGCCGTTCGAATCGCAGCATCGCGTCCGGCGCGCCGACGGCGTCTATCGCTGGCACCTGAGCCGCGCCACTCCCATGCGCGATGGCAACGACATCACCATGTGGATCAGTTCGAACACGGACATCGAGGACCAGAAACGGACCGAGGACGATCTCTCCGCGCTCTACAAGGAGGCCAGTTCGCTCAACCGGGCCAAGGACGAGTTCCTGGCCACGCTATCCCACGAGCTCCGCACGCCGATGACGTCCATCCTCGGCTGGACGGCGCTGCTCTCCATGACCACGCTTGACGAGGCGACGCGACGCGAGGGAATTGCCACGATCCATCGCAGCGCGCAGGTACAGGCCCAGCTCATCGATGACGTCCTCGACGTCTCGCGGATGATCACCGGCAAGTTGCTCCTGACCATCGAGCCGGTCGATATGGAAGTCATCCTGCGGGCCGCGGTCACCGCCGTCATTCCAGCGGCCGAGGCGAAAGGCATCCGGATCGGGATGATCTTCGAGCCCGGACTTCCACGCCTCGGCGCCGATCCTGTACGCCTTCAGCAGGTGATCTGGAATCTCCTCTCCAACGCACTCAAATTCACACCGGCCGGCGGCCACGTCGACCTCCGGCTCTTTTCGCGCGACGGGAGCGTGGTGGTGGAGGTGTGCGATACGGGCGCTGGAATCTCAGCCGCGTTTCTCCCGTACGCGTTCGACCGTTTCGCGCAGCAGGAAGGCGGCACGATGCGGCATCACGGCGGGATGGGCATCGGCCTTTCGATCGTGAAGCAGCTCGTCGAGCTTCACGGCGGCAACGTCTCGGTCATCAGCGAAGGAGAAGGCCGCGGCACGACATTCACCATCGCCATCCCCGTCCAGAACACGGCGCCGGAGAACACCCTGGTGGTGGACGTCCCAAAGCTTCGGCCGAAGCCGCGATCCGCCACGCTGGCTTCGATCTCCGGCCTGCGCGTGCTGGTCGTCGACGACGAGCGCGACTCGCGGCGAACGATCTCCGCAATCCTCGAAGTGCACGGAGCGATCGTCACCGCTGCGTCGAGTGCGGCGGAAGGACTAAGGCTGGCCGGGCGGCATTCCTTCGACATTCTTCTGTGCGACATCGCCATGCCGGAGCAGGATGGCTACTCGCTGATCCGGAGCATTCGTTCCCCTGCCGACGAGAAATCACGCGTCCCCGCCGTAGCCCTGACGGCATACGGCCGCCCGGCGGAGCGAGAGATCGCCCTCGGCGAAGGGTTTGACGAATACCTGAAAAAACCGGTCGAGCCCGCGGAGTTGATCGCGCTCGTGGCAAGCATGGCGCGGCCACAAGGTTGAATCGATGGACCGCGGATCTTGCAGAGAGTGTTCACAGCCGGAGCCGACACCGCTTCCGCCGCGCGGACGGTATCCATCGCCGGCACCCAAGCCGCGCGTCGCCGACGCGCGATATGAAAGCAACGAACACGACGTGGATCAGTTCCAATACGGACATCGATGACATCGCGTCTCGCAGAACGCGGCTGGAGCGAACAACGCAGATCGGTTACGCCGGCGCGGCCTCTCGATCGATGAGCCACCACGTTTCGACGCCGTTCGTCGCTTGTGCGATTGGGTAATCGGCGCCGTCGCGAACTCCTTCGAGGATCGTCTTCTTCTTCGCGCCATTCGCGAGCACCAGACGCAGCGCCGCGGCGCGGATGACCGGCTTTGTAATCGTCACGCGCCATGTGTCGAGGCGCGGCACAAACACCTCGGACGCGATGCGGTCTTCGACGTCCAGTACCGGTGTGCCGGGAAAGAGTGACGCCGTGTGGCCGTCGTCGCCGATGCCGAGGAGGACGACGTCGAGGTTTGCGATGTTAAACGCGCGCCACTCGTCTTCGAATGCGCGGGCGGTGGCGGCGGGATCGTTCAACTCCGTCCGGAAACGGAGGAAGCGATGCCTTGGCGACATCCCATTCGCAAAGAGCGTCTTCTGAATCATCCCGGCATTCGACTCGGGATCATCGATCGGAACGTAGCGCTCATCGACGACGACCCAAGTGATCGGAAACTCCGCCAACTGCTCGCGCATCGGAGAGGACCCGAGCATCGCGTACATCGGCCTCGGCGTAGAACCGCCGGAAAGCGCGATCGTCCGCGCACCCGCCTCGACGCGCTGCACGAGCGTGCGCGCCGCGGCGGCGAGGAGATCATCGGTGGTGTCGAAGATTCGGAGATTCATGCGACGCGTAGATTAGTGGATTCAAGACGCGAAGCGATGCACGGCCGGAACGCTGGCGTCCTCGCCGGCTGGCTCGGCGCGCGTCCTCGCCGCCGAACGGGAGGCTTGCGCAGGCGTAGTGTTACCAGCGAGGGTTGAGGGGTTTGCCGGGTCGGCAGCGGGACGCAGCCGGGCCAGCCGGCGAGGACGCCAGCGTTCCCTCGCTTACGCCGCGTAGCGGCAAATGCGACTGACGCTTCGCACTACGCCACGCGCTTCGCGAGCTTCAACGCGATCGGCAACACGCGGCGCAACACTCGGTCGCCTTCGGAGCGCTTGAGCTGGCGGACGATCAATTCGTCGAGGCGCTGGTTCAGGGTGCGCGTGACGGATTGCACCGTCACGCTGCCGTCGACGTTCGCGACCAGCACGCCGCGCTCGCGGTCGCGGGCGATGCTGGCGCAGGTGCCGTCTTCGAACGAGATTTCGACGAGCGAGATCGCGCCGACGTCGTTCGATTGGTAGCGGCGTTCGAATGCGTAGTCGATCGTGCCGGCGGCGCCTTCCACGGCACCGCTCGATTCCACAGTGTGTCCGACCTGCGCGCTGAGCCACGACGCGTAGAGCAGCGACTCGATCGACTCGCCGAAGAACTCGTGATTCGAACTGCCGGCGATCACGCGCACGCGGCGGATCGAGGCCAGGCGGCTGCGCATGTCCGGCGGATCGAAGATCGACGCCGTCGCGGCGCGCCATTCCTCAAGGCGTCCCCAGTTCAAATCGGCGGGCGACGTCGACGTCTGTTCGGCGATGCGCGCGACGAGCGCGAGATCGGCGGGCGAATCGAAATGGACGGAATCGACGATGAGCTTGTCCGCCGACTCGAGCAGCAACTCGACGTAATCCTCGTGCTCGTTCGGCAGATCGCCGAGCCACCAGAATGCGACCGGCATGTCGGGAATGAGCAGCGCATTGACGACCGGCGGCACGCGATGGATGCGGTCGCCGCCGGCGACGAGGTTGATCTCCTCGGAGCAGACCTGTTTGCCGTCGCCGATCATGTGGCAATTCGCGCTGATCCACGACGACAGCTCGGCCTCGGCCGCCGGATTCGAGCGCACTACGATCGTCCGTTGCGGAACCGACGCGCTGGCGCGGCCGAGCGTTTCGCTCGCCGTGGCGTGCAACTCGCTCGTCGACGTATGCGCGACGACGTTCCACAACGCGGCGCGCGTGACGGCATCGTCGCCATCTTTCTGCCCGCGCCAAAGCTCGGACAGACTCTTCTCGATGTCGTTGACGTCGACGCGGACGTCGGCGTTGGCGATGTCCGTCATGGCCGGCGCCACTTACGCCCATCGCGCTCGATGAGGCGATCGGCCGCGTCTGGACCCCACGTTCCGGCGGGATAGAGCTCCGGCCCGAGCGGATCGGCGCCCCACGCGTTGAGCAGCGGATCGAGCCACGCCCACGCCGTCTCCACTTCGTCGCGGCGCGCGAAGAGCGTCGAGTCGCCGAGCATCGTTTCGAGCAGCAGCCGTTCGTACGCCTCGGGCGGCTCGGCGCCGAACGAGGTCGCGTAGCGGAACTCCATCGTCACCGGCGCGGTGCGCACGGTCGGCCCAGGCACTTTCGAATCGAACTTGAGCGAGATGCCTTCGTCCGGCTGGATGCGGATGGCCAGCACGTTCGGCTGCATCGTCACGTTCGTCAGTTTGTTGAACAGCGGATACGGCGCCGGCCGGAAGTGGATGGAAATATCGGTCACGCGCTTCGGCAGCCGCTTGCCGGCGCGGATGTAAAACGGCACGTCGGCCCAGCGCCAGTTATCGATGAAAATCTTGAGCGCGGCGTACGTGTCAACCTTCGAATTCGGATCGACGTTCACCTCTTTGCGATAGGCGATGGCCTGCTCGCCGAGGACGGAGCCGTCGATGTACTGGCCGCGGACGGCGGCGTCAGTCTCGTGTCCTCGCGGAAACTCGCGCAGCGCGCGCAGCACCTTCACCTTCTCGTCGCGCACGGCATCGGCTTCGAATGCGACCGGCGGCTCCATGCCGATCAGCGAGACGAGTTGCAACATGTGGTTCTGGATGATGTCGCGCGAAATGCCGGCGGTTTCGAAATACGGTCCGCGCTTCTCGACGCCGATCGACTCCGCCACGGTAACCTGGACATGGTCAATGTATTGACGATTCCAGAACGGCTCGAAGATTCCGTTTGCGAAGCGGAGAACCAGCAGGTTCTGGACCGTCTCCTTGCCGAGGTAGTGATCGATGCGGAAGACCTGTCGTTCGCGGAAGGTGGTGACGGCGACTTTGTTCAACTCTTTCGCCGAAGCGAGGTCGTGTCCGAACGGCTTCTCGATGATGACGCGCGTGAACGGTCCGCCGTGCTCGGGATCGGTGACCATCTTCTCGCGGCCGAGGAGCTCCGCGATGACCGGGAAAAAGTTCGGCGGGACGGCAAGGTAGTAAATGCGGCGTCCGCCCGTGCCGCGCGTATGGTCGCACTCCTTCAGCTTGGCGTTCAGACGCAGGATTCCGTCAGGCTCGGCGAACTCGCCGCGCACGTAGAAGAGTCCTTTAGCGAAGTTGTCCCAGACTGCGTCGTCAACCGGCCGCACGCGCGCGAATTTGTCGCACGCTTCGCGCATGGCCATGCGGAATGCGTCGTCGGTGTAATCGGGACGCGCATAGCCGACGATGGTCTGACCGGCCGGCAGAAGTCCGTCGTGCGCAAGCGAGTAGAGCGCGGGGATGAGCTTGCGCTGGGTCAGATCGCCCGAGGCGCCGAAGATGACCAGGCAGGAAGCGTCCGGAACGCGCTCCTGCTCCAGCCCTTCACGAAGCGGATTTGCATCGATCGCGGGTGCGACCACAGACATGCCTGAATTGTATGCGACGTTTATCCGCAGATGACGCAGATGGAACGCAGATTAAACGCCGATCGACATCGCGTCCGCGTAGAGCCCGTGAAAGTGATGCACGCCATTCTCGCGCGACGGTGAGTAGCGGCCGTTGTCGTACGTCGTCGAACGCAAGCCGCGCTGGACGGCTTCGCAGATGTTGATGTCTTCGAGCTGGATCTCGTCGCTGAAGGCAATCGTTTCGTCGATTCGTTCGCGGACGCCGGGCGCGTCGGGGTCGCGGAAGTACCAGTCGAAGAGCGTGAGCGTGCGCGTCGGACCGAGCGGCACGATCAGGTTCGTCGAGAAATTGTCGGGATAGACGTTCAGCATCAGGTTCGGCCAGATCCAGAAGTAGTCGATGTCGTCCGCGGGATTCTCGACGCGAATCCGTTCGGGACGTTTGAGCGGCGCGTGCTGGATCGAATAGTTCGTCCGCGTTTCGGTGCGGTAATTCTGGTAGTCGAGCTCGCGGAAGAGACCGGGATGGACGATGGGGATGTGGTAGCCCTCGAGATAGTTGTCGACGTAGACCTTCCAGTTGCAGTCGAGCGACCACTCCTTGCGCGCGGCGAGTTTGTAGCCGTTGTAATTGCGCGGCGCGAGGCGGTTGACCAGATCGCCGAGAAAATCGGGCAGCGGCGCGGTGTCGCGATCGAGATTGACGAAGACCAGTTCGTTCCAGATCTCGACGCGGAATTGTGGCAGCGAGAAATCGCTGCGATCGAAGCATTCGATGCCGGCCATCTCCGGCGTCTGCAGAAGGCGGCCATCGAGTCCGTACGTCCAGCCGTGATAGCCGCACTGCACGACGGGACGCTTCCCCTCCCCTTTCGCGACCGGGCCGGCGCGATGGCGGCAGACATTCGACAGCGCTCGCAGCTCGCCGTCCGAACCGCGCACAATCAACAGCGGCTCATTCGCGATCCTTGCCGTGAAGAACTGTCCCGGCTCGCGAACCTGATCCGCGCGTCCGGCCAGTTGCCAGCTGCGCCCAAACACGTTGCGGTTCTCATCGTCGAGAACGTTCGGATCGAAGTAGTACGCCGAGGGAAGGGTTCGCGCGTAGGCGAGTCGGGAGTCGAATTGATAGCCGCTCATTTGCGTCGGACGAGAAGGTACAACGGGATCGTCAGAACGAGAACACCGACCGCGAAGAGTGAGTTGCGCAGGTCGCTGATGATGGCTCCGACGAGAAATGCCACCGACGCCAGCAACGCCAGGATCGTCGTGTATGGATGGCCGATGGCGCGGAACGGTCGCGGCGCGTCGGGCGCGCTGCGCCGCATCGCAAACACCGAGGCGAATGACAGGGTGTAATTCGCCACGAAGAAGAACGCCAGGATGGCGATGACCTGCTCGAACTTGCCGGAGATGACGAAGACGGCCGCGAGGAAGCTGCTGAACAGCAGCGCGATGTCGGGCGTGCCGCCTTTGTTGACTTCCGCGGCGCCTTTCCAGAACAGTCGGTCGCGAGCCATCGCGAACAGCACGCGCGGCGCCATCAGCACGTTCGAGTTCACGGCGCTGAGCAGCGAGACGATCATGATCACGCGCAGGATCGTGTCGCCGTATCCACCGAAGAGATGTTGCGCGACGACGCCAGCGGCCATCTTCTGTCCGGCGATGCTTCCCAGCGGCACGACGCGCAGAAACGCGACGTTGACGAGCAGGTAGATGGCCATCACCGCCAGCACGCCGCCGAACATCGCTCGCGGAATGTTGCGTCCGGAGTCTTTCACCTCTTCCGAAAAGTAGATGACCGCCGTCCAACCGTCGTACGTGTAAATGACGGCTTGCAGCGCAAGGATGAAGGCGATTGCGATCGACCCTTCGCGCTCCGCCACGATCGACGGCGCCATCGGATGGCGTCCGCCGAGGTAGAAGCAGGCGGCGATCAGGAAGAGGAAGGCCAGCGCTTTCAGCAGGCTCGTCGCGTCTTGCGTCCAGCCGCCCCAACGCACGCCGAACCATTGGATCAGCGTGAGGATGGCGATCACCGCGAGCGCGACAGGCTCGATTCCGCGCAGCTTCGGAAAGAGCACGAGCATGTATTCGCCGACGACGATGGAGACGGCCGCGGTCGTGCCGCACGTCGAAATCCAGTCGCTCCAGCCGACCACGAGTCCCGCGTAATCGCCGAGGGCGCGGCGGACGAAAACGTACTGCCCGCCCGACTCCGGCACGAGCGTCCCCAACTCCGCCAGCGCGTTCGCGCCGAGGAGCGCGTAGAGACCGCCGACGATCCAGACGGTGATGAACGGCCAGAACGTCGGAAGCTGGGCGGCGATGTCGCCCGGCGTGCGCAGGATGCCGGCGCCGATCATGTTCCCGACCGTGACGGCCAGGCCGAACGTCACGCCGAGGACGGTGAGCAGTTTCGCGCGCGGCAAGAACGTAAGTGTAGCGGACAGCGAGTAAACGGTTTCATATCGTGCGCTATCATCGAGACCGCTCTCGATGTTCGACCCCCGAATCTCCGTAATCCTCCCCGTCTACAACCGCGAGCAGTCCGTCGCGCGCGCGGTTCGCAGCGTGCTTGCGCAGACGCGCGCTCCGTTCGAGTTGATCGTCGTCGATGACGGTTCGACCGATGGCACGCGCGCTGTGCTCGACAGTTTCGGATCGCAGATCACCGTCATCGAGCAACCGCATGCGGGCGCGTACGTGGCGCGCAACCGCGGGTTACGTGAAGCGCACGGTGAGTTGATTGCGTTCATCGACTCCGATGATGTCTGGCTCCCCGATCGTCTTGCGTCGCAGCTGCCGCTGATGGCGCGGCCGGAGGTCGGACTCGTGTTTGGCGATGTCGTCCACGTGCGGCCGGGACACGAGCGACGGCACGTCACCAGTTTTCAGGTCGCGCCGCCGCGGCGCGGACGCGTGGCGAAGCAGTTCGCATGGTGCAACTTCGTCCCGACGTCGACAGTCCTGGTCCGCCGCAGCTGCCTCGTGGAAGCCGGCGGTTTCGCCGAGGACGTCGCGCTCTCGTGCGATTACCTGATGTGGTTTCAGATCGCGCTGCGTCACGAGCTCGATTTCGTCGACCGCGTCGTCGCCGAGTACACCCTCAGTCCCGACAGCATGAGCCGCGACCTCGGCCGATCGATCGAGGCGCGCATCCAGCTTTTTTCGGGCGAGCTGGCCCGCACCACCGATCCCGGAACGAGGAAAATCCTGAAACGCCTGCTGTTCAACCTCTCCTGGTCGCTCGCGATCGCGGCGCTTCGTAAACGTGCGGGCGGCGTGACCCGTCCATTGCGGAACGCGCAAACGACCGCGATGGCGGCAACGCGCCTGGAAGCAGGACCATGGACCGCCGCGTTCGCCATGAATCAACTCCGCATCCGCACGCGCCGCCTCTTCCTATGAATCTTCCCTTCATCTCCATCGTCATCGACACCATCACCCGCGACGACTACGAGGCACGCCCGCTCGCTGACGACCTGCAAGTGACGCTCGATGCGGTGGCCCGGCAGACCTATCCGCGCGAACTGTTCGAGACCATCGTCGTCGTTGACGACACCGGCCACGGCGAATCAGGCGAAGTCGTCCGGCGATATCCGTGGGTTTCGATCGTGCGCTCGCCGCAGCACAGCTACTTCGCCGGAAAGAATCTCGGAGCGCGCGTGGCGCACGGCGAGATCGTCGCGCTGCTCGACAGCGACTGTGAGCCAGTGCCCGAGTGGCTTTCGATGCTGACCGCGCCGTTCGCCGACGCCGGCGTTTCTGCCGTGGCCGGCTGCACTCGCTACACCGGCACGTCGTTGCATGCCTGGACGTTCGATGTCCCCGATTTTTCCATCGTGGTCGGCAACAAATCCGGCGAGGCCTCGGCCTTCCATCTCAACAACTCCGCGTTCCGGCGCGAGACGTTTCTCGCGCGTCCGCT
>JAXDIO010000186.1:0-6745 GCA_034663965.1 Thermoanaerobaculia bacterium
CCGACAACGGCTCGACCGACGGCAGCATCGGCGCGATCGCCGGCCGCTATCCAGAGGTTCGCCTGCTGCCGCTCGGCAAGAACCACGGATTCACCGGCGGCATCGTTGCAGCGCTGGCGCGTTCCTCCGCGCGCAACGTGATTTTTCTCAACAACGACGCGGTGCCGGAGGCTGGCTGGCTATCGGCGCTCGTCGAGGCAATCGAGAGTGCTCCCGATGACGTCGTCTCCGTCGGCGGCAAGATCGTCGATCCGACTGGAGAGTTGATCGACTTCATCGGCGGTGTGCTCACCTTCGACGGACATGCGCTCCAAAACGGATTCCGCTATCCGCTACCGTCGCGCGACGATCCGCCTGCGGGCTCGGACCTCCTCTTCGCGTGCGGCGGCAATATGATTTCGCGCCGCGAGCCGCTCCTCGCGCTTGGCGGATTCGACGACGACTATTTCGCCTACCTCGAAGATGTCGATTTCGGTTGGCGAACCTGGCTCTCGGGCTCGCGCGTGACGTACGAGCCGCGCGCGGTCGTCCGCCACAAGTCGAGTGCGACCAGCCAGCGCCTCGGCGATTTCGAGCGCGGCATTCTCTTCGAACGAAACGCTCTGCAGACTGTGCTAAAAAACTTCGAATCGATTCACGAAGCGTCGGCCGCGCTCTTCACCTTCTTCGCGCGGCTTCATCACTACGCCACCACACGCAATGCGAATGCGAGCGAGCTGACGCGCGAGCCGTTCTCGAAGGCTTCCAAGTCGTCACGCAGCCTCGCCGGCCGCATTCGACGCAGACTTTTCGGGAGAAAACCGCTGGCGACGATCGACGATCCGATGACGACGATGCAGTTCCGCGCATTCGAGTGGGTGATGGCGCACGGCGATCGCATCGCCGCGAAACGCGCTGCCGTTCAGAAACTGCGCCGCCGCAGCGATCGCGAAATCTTCGAACGCTTCCCGCTGCAGATCGTGCCGACCTATCCCGGCGACGAAGCGCTCATGCGCGGCGCGCTCTTCAACCTTCTGCGGCCGTCGCTGCCGGCAATCGAGCGGACGCTGTCCGATATCATGCGATCGTGACGCGGTCGGCCTGGTGGCGTCGTTTTTCCGTGCGCGGCGTCGTGTGGCGTCAGCTCCTTCGCTTCGCCATCCTCACCGTTCCGCCGTGGATCGAGCCCATCGTCATGGCGTTCTGGTCGGCCTTTTTTCTGCTGTGGGGCCCCGGCCGCCGCGGCGTCATGCGAAATCTGAAAGTGATCAAGCCCGGCTCGTTGGGCATCGTGAATTTCTTTCGCTGCTACCGCGTCTTCTGGAACTACGCCTGGACGATTGCCGACAACGTCCGTTTCAAGGAGCTCCGCACGATTCCCGATTGGGAGTTCGCGGGCCTCGATCACTTTCAGGCGATGCAGGCCAGCAACGGCGCCATTCTCCTGACCGCGCACATGGGTAGCTACGACCTCGGCGCACATCTTTTCTCCGAGACGTCGACGCGGCGCATCGTGATGGTGCGCGCCCCCGAGGAGGATCTGGAGACGAGGGAGTTCGAGGAACATCACGGCGCGGAAGGATTGCGCATCGAGTTCAACACACGCGCGACCGAGCTGGCACTCGACCTGTTGGAGACGGTGCGCGAAGGAGCGATCGTTGCGATTCAGGGCGATCGCGTCATGGGATCGATCAGCACACTCCCCGCGACATTCTTCGGGAGAGCTGCGATCGTTCCCGCCGGCCCGTTCGCGCTGGCGATGGCGGCGCGCGTACCGATCTATCCGGTCTTTGTCGTGCGCATCGGACGACGGCGATACCGGCTGGTGACCTCGCGGCCGATCGAGATTACACGCAGCAGCAATCGCGACGCCGATTTCGCGCGCGCCGTCGCGCAGTGGATGACGGAGCTCGAGGATGTCGTCCGCAGCTACTGGTATCAGTGGTTCACATTCGAGCCGTACTGGCCGGAGACTGCGGCGTGAACGCCGTCACCGATAAACCGGAAGCGCGCTGGTTGCCGTCGCGGCATCGCTTCGCGCTATCCCGTCTGATCGCGTACGCGAAGCTGCGAGGGGCGCGTGCGATTGCGAACAACGCAGAGCACCTGATTCTCCCGATCGATCGCGATCAGACGGCCGCGGAGATGAACGGTGTCGCGATCTGGGTGTTCGTTACGACCGTCTGTTACGTCGCCGCGATTCTTCCGATGGCTTGGCCAGCGGCGATCATCACCGCCATTCCGATCGCGGCGATCGTGATCCACTTTCCGATCGTCGGTATCGGTCCGATCGTGCGGATGCTGATCGGCGATGGGGATCACATCAAAATCACTTCGGTGATCACGATGTCGCTGCTCGTCATTGCGTCCTCGTACTTCGTCGCGTCGAGTTCGTGGGCGCGGTACGTGGCGTGGTTCTTCTTCGCGGTACTCATCGCGAATGGCACCGCGGCGATTCTCGTCTGGCTCCTGCGCGACGGCATTCGCAAGGCGGAAGAACGATGCGTGCGCTGATCCTCTGGTTCGCGTTTTTCGCGACGCTGCTGATTCCGATTCTGCTGCTCGTGCTCGTTCCGCCATGGTGGCCGATCGCGATCGGCGTCATGGCGCTGTCACACGCGCTCGTACTGTGGCCGACGTTGCGTCCAAACTCGCAGTGGCTTGGACCGGTGATCACAGCGTTTGAATCGGCATCGAACGAAGTGTGGCTGACGATCGATGATGGTCCGACCGACGACACGCCGGTACTGCTCGACGCGCTCGATGCGCGCAACGTCAAAGCGACATTCTTCGTGAAAGGTTCGCTGTGCGCGGAGCAGCCGGAACTTGTGCGGCTGATGCTCGCGCGCGGCCACGCGGTTGCCAATCATTCGCAGACGCATCCTTCCGGCGCGTTCTGGTGCCTTCCACCCGCCGCGATCGCGCGGCAGATCGACGAATGCAACGCGGCTCTGACCGCAATCACCGGCGAGACGCCGCGCCTCTTTCGCGCGCCGGTCGGGATGAAAAATCCGTTCGTTCATCCAATCGTCGCGCGCCGAGGCATGACGCTGGTCGGCTGGAGCGTGCGCGGCTTCGATTCCTTCGGCGATGACGTCGAACGCGTTGCGCAACGCATCGTGCCGAGCGCCGGCAACGGCTCGATCATCGTCATGCATCAGGGCCGCGATTTCTCCGTGGCATGCATCAGCCGCGTAATCGAGGAGATGAAAGCGCGCGGCTACTCCTTCGTGATCCCCGAGTTCGAACGCCTGAAAACGAACAGGTAGTTGTTGAACGGTGTCCGCCCATAAAGCGGTACGACCTCGGCTTCAAACCCCGCAAATGGCCGCACGATCTCTTCGCGCGTCAGGAAATGGAGCCGCTCCGCGCGCAACCACCGCACCGCGCGCGAAAACGTTTCCTGCGCGTACGTGAGCCGGTAGCGCCAGCTTCCGTCGCGCACGGCATCACGGATGATGATCGTCTTCGCGTTCGCAGCAACGGAGGCGAGGATCGCAGCTTGATCATCGCTGCGAAAGTAGTGCAGCAGATCGAGCAGGACGACAGTGCCGCCAGCCGCGATCGCCGATCGCGCGTCGCCAACTTCGAATGTCGCGTCGTGCACGACGCGCGAGGCCACGGCGACCTTGCGCTCGTCGTGATCGATGCCGCGGATCGGCGCGGCGAAACCGCGCGCACGGAGATACGCCGCGAGAACTCCGACGCCGCAGCCGACGTCCAACAACGGGTCCGTGCTGTCGCCGATGCGCTCGAATGCAGCGGCGTACACCGGATCGATGCGCAATTTCGCGCGGACGTACGTGCGCAGAAATCCCGACGGATATTGTGCGGCGATACGGCTCGCGACATCGTCCGTGGTCACGGCGAAAGATGCTCGATGAGGTCGATCAGCTCGGTGAGATTAAAAGGCTTCGGCAGAATCGCGGAGACGCCGAGTTGCAAAATCGCTTGCGGCTCGACGTGCAGGTGTGCGGAGAGGACGATGATCGGGAGTGTGCCGAGGAAGCCGGTCTCTTTGAGGCGCTGCAGAAAGTCCCAGCCGTTGAGGCCGGGCATGGCCAGGTCGAGGAGGATGACGTCGGGACGGTGAATGGTCAGCGCGCGATGGCCTTCGCCGCCGTCGCCGGCGAGCAGTACCTGAAAACCTGCTTGGCGCAGCGCGGCGGCGAGCATGCCGCGCAACGGCAGATCGTCGTCGATGACGAGAATGCGTTTCCGGTCAACGCCGGCGATTCGTTTCTCGCCGCCGGTGCTCTGATTCTGAACCTGATTCATGCCGCGCCCGCGCCTTCCATTCTAGCGACTGCTGAGACCGACATGCAGAACGCTGGCCACACGTCCGTCAGAACAAATCGCTGTCGCCGTACGTGTAATAAAGCCGTTCGGCGATGCGCGCGCTGGCGTCGGGCAGATCGAACGGAACGCACATCAACGACAGATCCTGCGGATCGGGCTTCGACTCGAATTGCATCCCGTGCAAAACGCGATCGAACCACGCCGGCCGCGGGGGAAACCAGCCATCGATGCGATCGACCGGATAGCCCGGCACGACATGCCGCAGAAGCACTTCGGCTGCCTGCGGATATCGCGGATCGAACAGCGCATCTCCCCACGACAACCGCGAGTCGCGAACGCCGAAGACGCTCCATCCCACGAGGCGACGCCACTTGCGGATGGCGACGATGAAGTACGAAACGTCGGGACATTCGAGATAGCGCCAACGTAGGTAGCGCGCATCACGGCGAACGAGAAATCGGTAGGCGGGTGCGACACGCGCGAAGAAGTCGTCGAACTCCGACCCGACATCGTTTACCAACTCCAACTGCCATCCGCGCAGCAGCCGTTCGCGGCGCGTGATCGGTTCGATCGGATTGCGGACGAGATCGCGGACGCGATATGGCGCCGGCTCCACGGCGTCGCTGCCGAGGAAACGGACGGAGAGTTGGCGATGCGAATCGGTCGTGAAGCCGTAGTTGAAGGCGACCTTGCCGCGGCAGAAGGCATCGTAAAAGTGCTGCGCGGTCCGCGCGAGGATGCTAGTCCTCCCGCGGCCGACCTGGCGCACGGAGCGATCGGTCATGATGTCGCCGATCTGATTTGCGAGGAACTCGCGGCCGTCATCGACCATCGCTACCGGATAGCCGGCGTACTGCGCGACAAGTTGGCCGCTCTCATCGAAGGTCAGCGCGATGCGTTCGTTGCCGTACGGATTGCGCTGGTACTCCCAACGAAAATGATCGACGTCCCGCGACGCATGCGGAAAGGCGCGATGGAAAAGTTGGAGGATCTGCTCCTCGTCGCCGGCCCGAAACGCGCGCGATGTGAACCGCGAATCAACGGGCATGCGTCGGCTCGACCGAGCGGATGGCGCGGAAATTCACCGGCGCACCGGCGCGGCGCTTGGCCACGACGCGGATCGATCCGGAGAAAAGCAGCAGCGGATCCGGCAGCACCTTCAGCAGCATGCGCACGAGCGGCGCGATCGCGGGCCAGCGCGTCGCCACGGAGTGCCGCAGGAAACGATGATCGCGGTACGCCAGCTCCGCTCCGATGCTGACGATCTCGAATCCGGAATGTTCGAGCAGTTCGATAAGCGCCGACCGCGAATAAAGAATGAGATGCGTGCGGAAGTTCTGCGTCATCCACCGCCGCTCGGTGATGAGGTACACCAGCCCCTCGGTGTCGAACGTCGACAGCAGCAACACGCCGCCGGGCTTGAGAAGGTCCTTTATTCTCGCGAGCGCGTCGTGCGGATCGGCCATGTTTTCGAAGACGTGGAAGAGAACGATGGCGTCGAATGCCGGCCCAGTGTTGACGAAATTCGGAACCGTCGAGCAATACACATCGAGTCCGCGCGAACGTGCGGCGCGCGCAGCGGGGGCGGCGCGGTCGATGCCGACATATTCGAATTCGCGCGCGGCGGCGTCGCCGAAACTGCCGTCGCGGACGCCGATCTCGAGCACGCGCGCGCGCGAATTGAGATGGCGCCGCAGCGCCGCGAGCCGGCGCTGGCTGGTTTTCTCGCGCGCCACGCCGCGGTGCAGTGTTTCGTCGCCGACCTCCACCTGCGCATGCTGTCCGCGCAGCACACGGCGCACGGGCCGGTTGTCGTCGTCCACCTCGAAGCGGCCGAGGTACCGGCATTTGCAACGGCTGCAGGAGCGGACGACGTTGCCGGGTATCTGGTCGAAGTTCCAGACTTCGTGCGAGAAACAGACGGGACACCGCCGCGGCGCCCGATAGCCGTTGCGGCGATCGGTCATGCGGATCGAGATGGCCGAGGCCACGCCGCGCCAGAAGCCGAACGCCGTCCTCGTCTTCGCCGCGCGGACGGTCAGCCGTTCGATCCGGAATCCGTATTTGTTGGCGAGGTACGCAGTTTCGAAGTCGAATCCACCGCCGCGCAATTTCGATTCAGCCATGAGCAGCCGCGCCGCGTCCGACGAAAATGCATTCAACCGCAGCGACGGATCAGGAAGGATCGAAACGAGAAGCGATCGAAAAAAAATACTGTCGCGGCAACCCTCGCGGCGGCCGAACACGACCTCAGCGGCGCCCGATTCGATCAGCGCAACCGCGTCGCCGATGGCGCTGACGGGATACGGCAACTCGGGATCGACGACGATGACGACGCTGCCGCCCGCGTCGGCCGCGCCGCGGCGAATCATCGCGCCGTAGCCGGCACCATCGCGGCGATCGAGCACGCGGATGTCGAACGCGAAACCGGTCGCTTGCAGGTAACGCTCGATCGTCTCCAGCGTCG
>JAXDIO010000188.1:0-6741 GCA_034663965.1 Thermoanaerobaculia bacterium
TAACCCGCCAAACCTGCAATCCCGCACAGACAGGAGTGTCTGTGCCACACGGAATGTCTGTGCCACACGGAGGAATCATGAGCACTCCCGCTCTGCGCGAAACGCGCGACTACAAGAATTACATCGACGGCCAGTGGATCGCTTCAGCCACCGGCAAGACGTTCGAGAACCGCAGCCCGGCCAATGACGATGACCTCATCGGTACGTTCCAGGAGTCGAACGCGGACGATCTGAATGCCGCGGTCGATGCCGCGGACCGCGCGTTCCATCCGTGGCGCCTCACGCCTGCGCCGATCCGCGCCGACTATCTCTACGCGGTCGGCAACATTCTCAAGCGCGACAAGGAAGCGATCGCGACGGAGATGACGCGCGAGATGGGGAAGGTGCTGCAGGAGACGCGCGGCGATGTGCAGGAAGCGATCGATATGGCGTTCCTGATGGCCGGCGAAGGCCGCCGCCTGCACGGAGTAACGACGCCCTCCGAGCTCCCCAACAAGTTCAACATGGCCGTGCGCATGCCCCTCGGCGTGGCCGGCATGATCACGCCCTGGAACTTTCCGATCGCGATCCCGGCGTGGAAGTCGATGGCGGCGCTGATCTGCGGCAACACGGTCGTGATCAAGCCGGCCTCGCAGACGCCGCTGTCCGTCGTGATGCTTGCGGAAGCGTTCGCGGAGGCAGGGCTGCCACGCGGTGTATTCAATGTGGTGACCGGCGGCGGTAAGGCAGTCGGTGAGCCGATGCTGACGCATCCGAAAGTGGCTGTGATCTCGTTCACCGGTTCGACCGATGTCGGCCGTCAGATCTCCATCGCCTGCGCGCCGCAGTTCAAGCACGTCCATCTTGAGATGGGCGGCAAGAACGTGATCCTGGTGATGGACGACGCGGACGTCGACCTCGCCGTCGACGGCGCATTGTGGGGCGCATTCGGTACGGCCGGTCAGCGCTGCACCGCGGCGTCGCGCATCGTTGCGCATCGCAAGATCTATGATGAGTTTGTTTCGAAACTTTCCGCGCGCGCGAAGTCGCTGCGTGTCGGCAACGGCCTCGATCCGCAGACGGATATGGGGCCGAACATTTCGGCATCGCAGATCAAGACGATCTCGAAGTACGTGAAGATCGGTCAGGACGAAGGCGCAACCGTCACCGCCGGCGGCGCGACGCTGACCGACGG
Source organism: Thermoanaerobaculia bacterium (assembly GCA_034663965.1). GTDB lineage: Bacteria > Acidobacteriota > Thermoanaerobaculia > Gp7-AA8 > Gp7-AA8 > JADGNZ01. Next base: position 1,175 of record JAXDIO010000188.1, read on the forward strand.
AACGTACGCGAAAGGCCATTTCCATCAGCCAACTGTTTTTGCGGACGTGACTCCCGACATGCGCATCGCGCAGGAGGAGATCTTCGGTCCGGTCACCGCGGTGATGCGCTGCGATTCGCTCGAAGAAGCCATCGCGATCGGCAACGGTGTGAAGTACGGCTTGTCGTCGTCGATCTACACGCGCGACATCAACAAGGCCTTCGTGGCCATGCGCGATATGTACACCGGCATCTTCTACGTGAACGCGCCGACGATCGGCGCCGAGGTCCATCTGCCGTTCGGCGGAACGAAGCAGACCGGAAACGGACACCGCGAGGCAGGCGTAGCGGGCATCGACGTGTTCAGCGAATGGAAGTCGATCTACGTCGACTACTCCGGCGCGCTGCAGCGCGCGCAGATCGATACGGAAGAGTTGTAGCCTGGGAGCGCGGGCGTCCCGCCCGCTGTTGGTGAAAAAAAGATCCTGCCATGCCAGCGGGCGAGACGCCCGCGCTCCCAGGGCGTTACACTTCCGCGCCGATGAAAAGCTTGATTCGATTGCTGCCGCTGCTGGTTTCTCTCTCCGCATCCGCGCAATCGACGGCGGACGCGATCATCGCGCGCGAGTTGCAGACATCGCGCGCGTACGAGACGCTCAGTCACATCACGGACGACATCGGCGCGCGGCTCACTGGATCGAAAGGCGCAGCGAAAGCGGTGACGTGGACGACGCAGCAGTTTCGCGAGTGGGGCATTCCGGTCACGAACGAGCCGGTGATGGTGCCGCATTGGGTGCGCGGACGCGAAGAGGCGCGGCTGGTTTCGCCGGCCGAGCACAACATCGTGCTGACGGCGATCGGCGGCAGCGTGGCCACGCCGGCCGCGGGCATCACCGCGGATGTGATCGAAGTCGATTCCTTCGATGAGCTGAAAACGCTCGGCGTGGCGAAACTGCGCGGCAAGATCGTCTTCTACAACAATCCGATGGACATGGACCTTGTCCGCGCGCATCGCGCGTTCGAGGCGTATCGCATCGCGGTTGCGTTCCGCGGCGCCGGCGCCAGCCGCGCTGCGGAGTACGGCGCGAAGGCGGTGGTGATCCGCTCGGTCGGATCGGCGTCGCTGCGCACGCCGCACACCGGCGCGCTTCGCTACGATCCGAAGCAGCCGAAGATCCCGGCCGCGGCGATGACGGCGGAAGACGCGATGCTGGTGCATCGCCTGCTCGCGCGCGGGAAGCGCGTGCGCATGCACATGATCCTGACGCCGCGGACATTGCCGGATGTCATGTCCGCGAACGTGATCGCGGAAATCCGCGGCAGCGAGAAGCCGGAGGAGATCGTCCTCATCGGCGCGCACCTCGATTCGTGGGATCTCGCCACCGGCGCGATCGACGATGGCTCGGGCGTGGCCATGGTCATGGAGACGATGCGTCTCCTGAAGGAAATGAAGCTCACGCCGCGGCGCACGATCCGGGCTGTGCTTTTCATGAATGAAGAGAACGGTTCGCGCGGCGGTCTGCAGTACGCGAAGGATCACGGCAAGGACAAACATGTCGCTGCGATCGAGACCGACGCCGGCGGCGCAGCGCCGACGGGCTTCACGACCTCGATCAAAGGCGACGCGCTGACCGCCCTCGAGACACGAACGAAACCGCTTGCCGCAGTTTCAGCCAACCATTTCGAAGTGGCCGCGGAAGTGGGAGCGGACATCGATCCGCTGACGCAGGCCGGCGTCCCGAGCTTCGGCCTCGTTCCCGAGCCGCTGCACTATTTCGACTACCACCACACCAACGCCGACACGCTGGACAAAGTCGATCCGAAAGAGCTGGCGCAGGACACCGCGGCAATCGCGGCACTGGCGTGGATTTTGGCGGAGTAGAGAGATTTGTCATCCTGACGGTGAGCGCAGCGAACGCCGTCAGGACCTCCGGTGATACCGCGGCAGATGATCTCTGCTGATTTCGCTCAGCTCTCGCGGCGCCACCGGAGATCCTGAGGCCGATCTTCGCTTCGCTCAGCGGCCTCAGGATAATGTTTCCCGAACATGCGAAACGACATCCTCGGCGGGGCGGCGACGTTTGTCGCCATGGCCTACATCATCGTCGTCAATCCGGCCATTCTGAAAGCTGCGGGACTGCCGGTCGGAGCAAGTACCGTGGCGACGATCGTCGTTGCCGCAGTCGGTTCCATCCTGATGGGCATCTACGCGAAGCGGCCCATCGCCGTCGCGCCGTACATGGGCGAGAACGCCTTCATCGCGTATGGACTGGCGGCGCTCGGGATCACCTGGCAGCAGAGAATCGGGTCGGTCTTCGTCAGTGGCGTGCTGTTTCTCATCATCACCCTGATCGGTCTGCGCGGCTGGCTGGCGAAGTCGATCTCGCAAAGCCTGAAGTTCAGCTTCGCTGCCGGCATCGGCCTCTTTCTCGCGTTCATCGGACTGACCGAGACCGGCATCGTGGAGAGCGGGACCGGCGTTCCGGTTTAGATCGGCAATCTGCACAACCCGCAGGTGTTCCTGGCCATCGGCGGATTCATCGTGATGATGGCCTTGATGTGCCTTCGGGTGCGCGGCGCGATTCTCATCGGTATCGTCGTCACCGCCGCCGCCGGCATCTTCCTCGGCTTCGGGCATGCGCCACGCGCATTCCTGTCCATGCCCTTTACGGGCGATTACAGCCTTGCTCCGATCGCGCTGCAGCTCGATGTCCGCGGCGTCCTGCGGCTGTCCTTTCTGCCGATCCTGCTCACGCTGTTTCTCATGAGTTTTCTCGACACCCTCGGGACTCTCGTCGGCGTCGGTGCGGCGGGCGGGATGCTCGACGCAAAGGGAGACTTTCCCGAGATCGAGAAGCCGATGACGGTCGATGCCATCTCCTGCTGCCTCAGCGGTCTACTCGGCACGTCCACCAGCGGCGCGTACATCGAGTCAGCGGTCGGTATCCGCGATGGAGCGAAGACGGGGTTGGCGGCGATCACGACCGGCATTCTCTTCGCGCTGTCGCTCTTCTTCATCCCGCTCGTTGAGCCGCTGCAGGCGCTCCGCTTCGCGTACGGACCGGCGCTGATCGCGGTCGGCGCGCTGATGCTGGAGTCAATCCGCCGCATCGACTTCGACGACCTGACGGAACTGGTTCCCGCCTTCGCCACGATCGTGATGATGATCTTCACCTACAACATCGCGAACGGATTGACGGCGGGACTCGTGCTCTATCCGCTGATGAAGCTGCTGGCCGGACGTTCGCGCGAGATCGGCGGCGGATCGATCGTGCTCGCGGCGCTGTGCCTCGTCTGGCACGTCTTCGGCCTTCCGCACTGACACGTGCTTCACTACTTTCGTTTTTGCAGATCGGCCGCGAGCCGCTCTCCGCGGCTTCGGAACGCGCGCGCGTCGGCATCGTTGCCGAGGTCTTTCATCTCGCGCGCGGCGAGGTAGTAGGTCGCAGGTTTCGGCGACGCTTTCACCATCGCTTCAAGGGCCGGCCCGATCTCCGCGAAACGATGTTCGGACGCGAAGAGCAACGCCAGACGAACGTACGCTTCCGTCGAATCGGGGAAGCGTTCGATTTCTTTTCTGAAATCAGCCTCGGCCTCGGCAGTTCGTCCCATGCGGGCCAGAATGTCGCCGCGCGTGGAGAAGGCTGTTGCAACAGGATGCGTGCCTTCTCCGCCGGCATGCGCGATCGCGCGATTTGCCACAGTAAGCGCTTCGTTCAGCTTCTGCTGCGATGCCAGAATGCGGGCGAGCATGATCAGCGCGGGCACGTTCGGCTGATCGTCCGGGCCGGCTGCCAGGCGAGCCTCACGTTCCGCCGAAGGGAGATCGGATCGCGCTTCCGCAACGGCCGCCAGAACCAGATGCGCAGTTGCCGGATCTGTCTTCATCGCTTGTTGTGCGTTGAGCTCAGCCGCCTTCAGATCGCCGAGGTCGAGCTCCACGTTCGCGATTTCGATTGCGACGGAATCGACCAACTGCGGCGATCGCCGAATCGCTTCGCGGTATGCGTCGAGCGCCTCGGGGAGACGGCCGAGACGCCGCAGGTCGCCGGCCATCTGCATGTAGACGTCGACGAGGTCAGGCTCTTCGCGCAGGATCTCGCGGCAGAGCGCGACGCTTTCGCTGTAGCGCTTCTGCTGGTTGAGAACGAATGTCTGCTGAACGCGAGCAAGCACGCCGATGTGATCGCGCGGATTCCGCAGCGCACCAGTCGTGTGCACGGCGGCGCCGGATAGATAGCCGAGCGCGGAGAGGCGCGCCATCTCTTCGCTGTTTGCGGGCTTTTGAGCCTGCAGGTTGAGCGGGACCTTCGAGAGCTCGCCGGCGAGTGCGTTCGCGTCGCGGCGGCGCTCGCCGCGAACATTGTGGGTCTCGTGCGGATCGGTGACGACGTCGAACAACTCGGGCGCCGGACTCTCGATGTAGTGGTTGCGCGAGTCGGTGAACGATCGCAACTGACTCCAGCCGAGGTGCAGCCGCGGGTAGAGCGTCTCGCTGTAGACCTTGCGCTCCGCTCTGGCGCGCCCTTCGGCGAGGTCGATCAGCGACATTCCGGGAAGACCATCAGGAACTCGGGAACCGACTGCGCTCGTGATCGTCGGGAGGATGTCGACCAGTTGCGCCGGCGCGGAGACGCGCTTTCCGGCCAGGTATCGTCCGGGAAGCTTGACGATCAGAGGAACGTGAAGAACTTCGCGATAAAGGAGCACGCCGTGCTCCGACTCGCCGTGATCGCCCAATCCCTCGCCATGATCGCCCGCGAGAATGATCAGCGACTTGTCATAGAGACCACGCTTGTCGAGATCGGCGAAGAACCGACCCAGGATTGCGTCGGCAGTGGCGATCTCGCCGTCGTACGGGTTGGCGGCGTATTTCGAGAGGAACGGTTCGACAGGCTCGTACGGAGAATGCGGTTCGAAGAGATGAAGAAAAAGAAAGAACGGCCGGCCGTTAGCCTTGTCGAGCCAGCCGAGAGCTGCGCGGACCGTCTCGCCGCCGTGTCGTTGCAACGCGCCGAGGGTCGCGGACTCCCACACTTCCATCGAGTCGTCGTAGAAGTCGAAGAGTGATCCCAGCCCGGTATCGCGCCGCAGCACGTAGGCGGACACCGCGGCGCCGGTCGCATAGCCGTGTTCGGAAAGGAGGCGGGGCAGCGTGGGATGCGCGTTGGGATCGAGGGTGTAGCCGATGTTGCTGCGTACGCCGTTCTCGTACGGCAGCCTGCCGGTCAGCATCGTCGCGTGAGAGGGGAAGGTCAGCGGAACATGGGCATACGCATTCTCGAAGGCGATACCGTCCGCGGCCAGCCGGTCGATTGCCGGCGTGTCGACGAGCTTCGCGCCGTAGACCGAAAGATGGTCGGCGCGAAGCGTATCGATCGTGATCAGGATGACCGGCGCGTTCGCAAATTGTCCGGTGCTCGATTCGCGATGCCTGCAGCCTGTCAGGAGGAATGCAGCGATAACGAGCGGGACGAGTCCGCGAACGAGACGATTCACAATGGTTGATCAGCGCGACGTTTCTTAGATGCCCACGCGGAACGGCTTCTCGAACTCGTAGTTCTTGCCGAGGACGCCGTCAACGACGTG
>JAXDIO010000192.1:0-2932 GCA_034663965.1 Thermoanaerobaculia bacterium
TCAGACTCGGTGGCTAATCCCGGCACATCATCGCTCGTAGCAACCCAGACGTTCGCTTCCGGGTCCCAGTCTGCGTGAACGTGGTAGGTGTTCGACTCCATCGCAGCGAAGGATAACAGGAAGCAGACCTTCGCTTTTCGCACGCCGGCCGCCGCAGCTCTAGCCCTACTCGTAATGCGTCCACATGCGGACGACCTTCACGATCCGCTCGCGGCGGAGAACCTGGTAGACGAGTCGGTGGTGGATGTTGATGCGGCGCGAGAACGCCCCGGCGAGATCGCCGACGAGTTTCTCGAACGGAGGGGGCGATTGGAAGGGATCGGCGCGGAGGATTTCGAGGAGGGCTTCGGCTTTGGGCTTGAGTCCGGAGCGGCTTAGCTTCTTTGCGTCTTTCGCGGCCTGCGGAGTGAAGACGATCCGCCACGCGCTCACCAGTCGAGTGACTCCAGGCACTCCTTGACCGGCGTGGCCAATCCCTTGCGGATTGAGGCGCGCATGCCGGGAATCGATAGGAGATAAAGCGTTTCCTGAATGGCGCGCCAGTCGTCCATCGAGACGAGGACGGCATCGGCGCGTTTGCCGGTGATCTGCACCGGCTCGCTCGTGACGGTGGTTTCGTCGATCAGTTTGTAGAGATTCGTCCGCGCTTCACTGGCGGTCATAGTCTTCATGGTGATGCGATCGTACGGGATTGCGTACGTAGTCGTCAAACGTCTCCCCGCTGAACGGGCCTTAGAGGATGGGCTCACGCGAGGGGCGCGGAGAGGCGGAGAAAAGCGAGAGAAGCGCTCCGCTCCCTTCCGCGTTCTCCGCGTGAGCCGCTCTTCTGCTGGTGCACGAAGATCGTCAGGCGCTCTTGCGTGCGAGGAGCGTGGCGGGGCGGAGGGAGCCGAAGGTCACGATGGCTAGGAAGATCGACGCGATCGCCGAGCCGACGGAGCGCGACGGGCAGCCGTGTGCGGCGAAACTCTCCGCGTATTCGCGGCCGTGGCGGATGTCGTCGATGATCGCCTCGCCGCCCGGCTTCAGCACGCGTGCGATCTCGCCGATGGCCTGACGCCGTCCGGCCGCGTCGTAGATGTTGTGAATGGCGGAGCAGGAAACGATCACGTCGAAGGTCGCGTCGGGGAACGGGACCTTGCGCATGTCGGCGGTCTGGACGTCGACACGATCCGCCACTCCCTCCGCTTCCGCGTTCTGCATCGTAGCCTCGGGGCGATTGCCGGAGAGATCCTCCTCCTGCCACAGGTCGATGCCCGAGGCCGTGCCGGTGGTCAGCCGTTTCGCCGCACCGACCAGCATCAGTCCGCGTCCGCAGCCGACGTCGAGCACGCGTTCGCTTCCCGTCCAGCGATGATTGTCGAGCAACTGTTCGCGCGTGCGCATCTTGCCGATCTTGCTGTCGTACAGCATCCAGAGCGCCATCAGGAAACAGCTCGCGGCGGGCCATGGCGCGATGTGCGAGAGCGGAAGGATCACGCCGCCGCCTCCGATGTTGCCGGACCACCATCCCATTCGCGCGGTGATCCAGATCAGAAATCCGGCCACGGTGACGAGCAGCAGATTGCGGATCACGCCGGGCGCATCGACGCCATAGTCGGTAGTCTTCATGACGTAACTGTAGCGTTTTCGGCGGGCGCGTAGCTGATGTGCTACAAAGCGCCGAGGAGCTATTTACATGAAAAACATTGCCAATCTCGCCGCTGCTTTGCTGCTCGCCACCGCATCGTTTGCTGCCGACGTCCCCGCGCCCGCTCCGCCGGCCGAGGGAACCGCGGCGCCGAAGTTCAACCTGCCCAGTCAGGATTCGCCGTCCGTTTCGCTCGACCAGTTCAAGGGCAAGTGGGTCGTCCTCTACTTCTACCCGAAGGACTTCACCTCGGGTTGCACGCTCGAAGCGCACAACTTCCAGCGCGACCTGGCCAAGTACGAGGCGAAGAATGCGGTCATCGTCGGCGTCAGCGAAGACAACGTCGATTCGCACAAAGGCTTCTGCACAAAAGAGGGACTCAGTTTCAAAGTCCTCGCCGACACATCGGAGCACACCGTGGCCACGAACTACGGCTCGCTGATGATGCACGACGGCACCGCGTACGCGTCGCGCAACACGTTCCTCATCGATCCGAACGGCGTGATCCGCAAGGTGTACCTGAAAGCAAAGCCGGCCACGCACAGCGATGAGGTGCTGGCCGACCTCGACGCTCTGCAAGCGAAGAAATAACTGGTAAGGTGCGCGCGGAGGCTTTCATGTCAAAGATCAATGGAGAAAAAGCGCGCGCGTCGATCGAGTCGCGCCGCCGCACCGCGCAGCGCGAGAAGGATCGCGCGAAGAAAGCGGAGATCGCCGCGGCCACGGCCGCGCATCCGGCGGCGAAGAAAAAGAACGCGAAGTGATCCGACCACGGCGGCCGTGCGACATGGCCGTCGTGGTTCTGTCATCCTGAGCCGCCGGAGGCGCTGGAGCGCGAGAGCGCGGAACGCCGGAGGACGGCGAAGGATCTCAAGATGCGCAACTTCTGCTGAAACCACTGGGATTCAACGCAGCTTGGGAGGCTTGAGATCCTTCGCCGTCCTCCGCCGTTCCGCTGCTTCGCAGCTCTCGGCTCCGGCAGCCTCAGGATGACAAGCCGACAAGCGCGGATTCTTCCCACGCTCTAACAGCCCCAAATGCAAACACTCCTCATCGTCGATGACCACCCCAACGTCGGACTCGGGCTCGCGGTCGCGCTCGAGCGCGACGGACGGCGCATCATCGTTTGCCGCGATCTCGAATCGGCGCAGATCATCCTGGCCGAGGAGCCGGTTACCGACATCGTCACCGACGTCAAGCTCTCCGGGCCGTTCCGTTTTGAAGGGCTCGATTTCATCACCGAGGTCATGCGCGTCGCACCGTCGGCGCGCGTGATCCTGATGACTGGCCACAGTTCCGACG
>JAXDIO010000212.1:0-8879 GCA_034663965.1 Thermoanaerobaculia bacterium
TTCCTGTATTTCTTCGCTTCCTCGTTCACGCGCCGTTCTGGACGATCATCATCAGCACGGCCATCGCCGTGGCCATCATCCTCAAACACCACTCCAACATCGCGCGGCTCGCACAAGGGGCGGAGCGGCGACTCGGCGAGCGCAACAAGCGATGAAGATTTCGATCATCGGCGCCGGCTCATTCGGCACGGCCATGGCCGCGGTGGCGGCGAGCTGCGGCAACGACGTCGTGCTCTGGGCACACGATCCGAACGTAGCCGCGGAGATCGAGACGACGCGCCGCAATCCGATCTATCTGCAGAGCATCGCGTTGGATGGACGCGTGCGTGCCACGAGCTCGCTGGCCGAGGCCGCGGCGTTCAGCGACGTGTTGTTCATGATCGTGCCGAGTCATCACTACCGCGGCGTGCTTGCGCAAATCCGTCCGCATCTTCGCGGCGACATTGCCGTCGTCAGCGGAACGAAGGGGATCGAGAACGACACGTTGCAGCGGATGTCCGAGGTCACCGCGCTGGAGTTGGGCGGCGCATTGCGCGCATTCGCAGTCCTCTCCGGACCGACGTTCGCGCTCGAGGCAGCTCGCGGCGATCCGACGGCGGCGGTGGTCGCGTCGCTCGATCAGGCGCTGGCCGAACAGGTCCAGCAAGCGATGTCGTCGCCAACCTTTCGCGTCTACAACTCGCATGACGTCGCCGGCGTGGAGCTGGCGGGCGCGCTGAAAAACGTCATCGCCATCGCTGCCGGCGTGATCGAAGGTCTCGGCCTCGGCTCGAACACGACGGCGGCGCTGATCACGCGCGGCCTTCACGAGATGACGAAGCTGGCCGTAGCCCTCGGCGGACGCATCGAAACACTCGCAGGCCTCGCGGGGATGGGCGATCTCGTCCTGACCTGCACCGGCTCCCTCTCGCGCAACCGCAGCGTCGGCGTGGCCCTCGGGCGCGGCAAGCCGCTCGCGGAAATCCTGGCCGAGGCGAGGACGGTCGCCGAGGGCGTGCGGACGTCGAAGGCGGCCAAGGAGCTGGCCGACCGTCACGGAATCGATATGCCGATCACCGCCGAGATGTATCGCGTGCTGCACGAAGGCGAGTCGCCGCGCGCGGCACTGCAGAGGCTGATGACGCGGTCATTGAAGTCAGAGACGACACGTTAAATCATTCACTATCAGCGGCTTACGTGGCATGTCAAGTGGCTTTCGCCTTGCACTATTCAGAAGGCAGGAGGCCGACATGCTGCACTTTCTGAAGAAGCTTCTAATGTTCCGCGTGGGCCAGAAAACGACACGCGGGGTTGCACGCTCGATCGGGTTCGGCAAGATCGCCACGATCGCCGGCCTGATCGGCGGCTACAAGTACATGCGCAGACACGCCTGAATTTTTCGGAGTGCGGCGAGCAATCGCCGCACTCTACTTCGGCGGTTTCTGTGGCGTGGTCGTGGTCTGCGGCTGGCCCAGCGTTTCCGGCGTCATCGGCTTGACGGTAGGGATCGGGCCTTCGAGCGCAGGCGGTTCGTTGTAGAGCGCTTCGGGCGTATCACCGTCGGTCCGCACCGCCGCTCGCGCCTCAGCAGCTTTCTTCAGCTCCTGCAGTCTTGCGGCACGTGCCGCGGTGGCGGCCGCCGCTGTTCGCGCACGGCGCTGCTCGGCTGCCATCTGATCCATGGTGGGGGTTGCTGCGGCCGCAGCAGGCGGAGCCGGAAGCTGTGCCTGCGCTGCGGACGTCGTGGTCGTGAAGTGCCCGCCGGCGCGAACAAGCGTCTCGTTCGTGATGACCTGCCCAGGCTTCTTGTTTAGTCGATTCGACGCCTTCGCTGCGCGGACGAGCGGCGAGTCGCCGATGCCCGCCGCCTGCTTCGATGACAGAAGCGTCTCGGTATGCTGCGGCGTGGCGGTCGTCGCCTGCGGATCGGCCGCGTACAGCGACAGCGCGGCGAGCGCAAGGCAACAACTGATGGCGATCGGTTTCATAGGGGGCCTCCGGTTGAAGGGTTCAATGTTACGCTTCCGGGGCCAAATTTCATGAACGTCCCGAATCTTGCACTCTGCGGGTTTGAATGACACCCGAGCTACTGCTCCACAAGTTCGGATATCTGGCTGTCTTCGTCGGGACCTTCCTCGAAGGGGAAACGATCCTGGTGGTGGCCGGCTTTTTTGCCGAGCGCGGCTATCTGAAGCTTCCGCTCGTGATCCTCACGGCGTGCAGCGGCGCGTACATCGGCCACGTTTTCTGGTTCTTTCTCGGCCGGAAGCAGGGCGTCAAGCTGCTGGACAAGTTTCCGCGCATGAAGCGCCACTTCGGCAAAGGCATCCGGCTCTTCGAACGCTACGGCGCGCCTGCTATCTTCATCACGCAGTGGCTGTACGGCCTGCGCATCACCTGCGCCGTGATCATCGGCATCTCGAAAGTGTCGACGATCAAGTTCCTGATCTACGAGGCTCTGACCTGCATCGTCTGGGCGATCATCATCGGCACTGCCGGCTACTACTTCGGCCGCGCCGTCGAACGCGTCCTCGGCCGCGCCGCACACATCGAGAAGTACGGACTGATCGTGCTCCTCGTGGCCGGCGTCGGCTTCTGGCTGTACCACCGGTGGAAAGAGAAGCGCGAAGAAACCGAAGCCGCGCCGCCGCCTTAGGCCGCGTGCGACCGCGCGAAGCGATCCTTCATCGACGCGCCAACAAGCCACGCCGCGCAGAGGCCAACCATCAGCACGGAGATCCATTTGCCGTAAACGCCGACCGGCGAGTACGGCTCGGTGGCGTTGTGAATCGCCTCGCTCCACTTGCCGAGCATCTCAGCCTCGGAGAACTCGTGGATTGAGTAGAAGAGGATCTGGATCGTGAAGAGCAGCAGGAAGAGTCCCGTGACCTGGAAGAAGCGTTTAACGTCGATGCGGTGCCCGTAGTGCGCCCAGGCCCATGACATCGCGGCTGCGGCGGCGATGCCGAGGAGCGAGCCGAGGATGAAGCGGCTGTTGCGGACCTGGATCAGCATCAGCGCGGTCTCCATCCCTTCGCGCGTCACCATCAGTGTCGTGAAAAAGAAGACGCCGGCCACGGCCATCAAGCGCGACGCGGGCGACGAATAGACGTCCAGCCGCCGTTCCATGTCGCCTTTCATTTTCGGCGCGGTGCGCCAGACGTGGACGACGAATGACGCCACGAGCACTGCGGCGATGAGTCCGAGGACGCCTTCCCAGAACGACTGATTGACGCGCATCAGCCACCAGCCGAGCCCGAAGCTGGCGATGACCGAGGCGACGATGCCCGCATAAACGGCGGGACGAAGCCAATCACGGCCGGTCTTGCGGAGGAAGGCAAAGATGATGGCGACGCTGAGAAAGGCTTCGAAACCTTCGCGAAAAACGATGATGAGGGCTGGGATCATTGGTTGGTCACTTGCGGAGCTTCATGGCCCCTTCGCCGATCGTCATGACGCGATCGGGTGAGGCGGGATGCTCCCCTTTCCGGTGGCAGGAATCGCAGACCCCGAGGATCTGCAAGTTGTGAAACGTGGGCGTGAATTTCTTGCGCGCGCAGATTTCGAGCTGGCGCTGCTCGAGTTCGGGATCGTTGAACTCGATCACGGATCCGCAGGCGGTGCAGACGAGGTGATCGTGATGCGAGTCGCCGCGGACGTGTTCGTAGTGGTAATGCTCTTCGCCGAGGTGCACGCGACGGACGAGACCGGACTTCACGAGCAGCTCAAGCGTGCGGTAGACCGTCGCGCGCGAGATCTTCACGCTCTTCTGCTTCATCTTGAAGAGCAGCTCGTCGGCCTCGAAGTGGTAATGCGTCGAAAAGATCTCGCGCACGAGCGACGTGCGTTCCTGCGTCAGCTTCTGGCCCTGGCGCGCCAGGAAGTCCTGAAAGCGGGTGATCTCTCGTTCGATGGCAGGCATGGTTTTATTGAGACTGAGTCTCAGGTGCGAGTAACAGTCTACGGGCGGGGAAATTTCGTGTCAAACGGAGCGCGAGATGAAGACGTTAGTAATCGCCGCCCGCGCCGGCGCCGCCGAAGGATTTGTCCGTTGGCGATGAGGAGTCGGTGAGGACCGGGCCGGCGTGGACGTGATCCGCGGGCGCGGATCCGTGCGGGGCGACGGCGAGAATGCCGCCGATCTGCATTGCTTCGTCGTAAGGATTCGTGGCGACTGTCGTCACGACGAGTCCACGCGATCTGCGGCGGAGCGCGCGTTCGAGCGTCACGGCAATGACGATCACTACGATCCCCGCGCCGATCAATTTTCCCTCGGCGGGATACGCGAAGAGATCGCGCATCTCGATGGCCGCGCACGTAATCGACAGCACCGCCGAAATGAGCAGAACACGGTCGCGCCAGGCGATGCCGGCGACGAGCAGGATGGCGGCGGTGATGCCGAGGATCGCGGCGACTTGAATGTCTATGACATAGGTTCGGAACACGCGCATCAAGACGGTCGCGAGATAGCCCGCCACCGGCATCGCCAGCGCGAGGCCGGCGAAGAGGCGATCCGTCGATGGACGCTGCCATGCGCGGCGGAGTGCGAATGCCGAGGCGATGGAGAGCAGCGCGGCAATCGATATCGTCAGGATCGGCGTGTGCTCCCATTTCGCCGCGACATATGCAACGACCAGGATCGCCGCGAACACGCCGAAGAAGGCATTGCGCATCCGCCAGCCGGAAAGGGCGGTGACGGCGGCAAAGGCAAGGAGCGCTTCCACCTTTCCCTGGCTCGGCAGACCAAAAAGGAAGGCGAAGGTTCCGCAGAGCCAGAGCGCCGACTCAACTCCGGTGCGGAAGAAGCGGTGCTTACGGATCAGCCATTCCGAGATGCCGATGGCGAGGGCCGCGGTGAGCAATCCCTTCGGCAGTTGGAGGATCGCGAAGAATCCGAAGGCGGCGGCGACGGCGATGATCGCAAGCACGGTGAAGACGACGCGCAGCAGCAGTCCGTAGTGACGCCATCCCGTCTCTGGCTGCGACGGCACCAGTTTGCGCACCGCCTCGGCGCGCTCCTCGGCGACCGAGGGACCGGGGAACCATGTGGTCATGCGGTCCTCCGCAGGCGCGTGTACGAGATGAACAGTCCGACGATCGCGGTGACGGTCGAGATCAGGAGATAGAAAAGGGTCAAGACCGCGTAATCGAAGTCGATCGCGCTGCAGACTGCGATGTCGATGGCGATCGTCCCGTAGACCCACGCGTAAATGACGAAGGTGCCGTTCCGCGTCCGGTAGCCGTAGAGCATCGAGGCTGCAGCGAGAGCGACCGCCAACAGGCAGCCGGTCAGGCGCGTCTCTTTGTGCGCCGCGAGGATCAGCGCGCCCCAGAAAGCGAAGTTCGCAGCGGCGTTATCGAAGAGGGAGCTGAACGTTGTATCAGGCCACAGCTTCCGATCGATCACGCGCCAAACGACGACGATTCCGGCGCAGACAAACGAGCGCACGGCAGTCTCGACGGCTGCGTCGAACATCGCCGCAACGCTGCGTCGCTCAATGCCCAGCCACGCCGCCAATGACGCGATCGACAGCGACAGCACGAGGCGCGAGCGGAAGTAGTACGCCGTCGCCGCATGCAGGATTGCCAGAAAGAGAAAGTGGCGCGGCCAGCTGTTGCCGAGGAGGTGGTAGTGGTGCTCGAGGTAACCGATGTCGGCGCTGGCGAGAAGCGCGGCCAGCAGCAGGACGTAATCATCGGTCAGCGAGGCCGTGCGGCTGCGCTTCCAATACGCCCACGCGTAGCAGGCGGCCGCCGCGATTCCGATCACGGCTGCGATCGCGAGTGGACCGATGTCGTCGAGATGCTTGGAGATGTAGACGCCGGCGCCGGTGGAGATGAGCATGACGCCGGCCCACGTCAGGATCCGCAACTCGGGATAGATGCTGACGGCTTCGCGGCGCTCGCGCGCAATGAGACCGGCGGCGGTTTCGGCGTCGAGGGCGCCGGAGTCGCGCAACAGCGCCAGCTCCGGCTCGAGTGTGATCATGTGCGGCGGATTGTACGCGGATGGCGAGCGCGAGCGCAGCGCGTTCGTCGCTGGAAGAGGTGATCGATTTCTTCGCGTTGCTCAGCACACATGAGGCGAGTGGTTGTGACAGGAATGGGCGTGATCTCGCCGCTCGGCAACGATCCGGACGCGCTCTTCTCCGCGTTGATGGAAGGGCGATCGGGCGTGCGCGAAGTCGTCACCGAGGGACCGAAAGGGACAAACTCGAACGCGGGTGGCGCCGCGGACTTTGATCCGGCACCGTACGTTCAGCGCCCCGACCAATACGACCGCGTGACGCAGTTTTCGATCGCGGCCGCATCGATGGCGGTAAAGGACGCGGGCATCGAATTCACCGACGCGAATCGCAATCGCGCCGGCGTGTCGTTCGGCACCGGAATGGGGACCGCGAACTCGCTCGAAGAGACATTCGCGCAGTTGCTGCTGCGCGATCCCGATCGCGTGAAACCGCTGACGGTGCTGAAGGTGATGAACAATGCGCCGGCGGGCCACATCGCCATGCAGCACGGATTGGCCGGACCTGATCTCACCTACTCCTGCGCATGCTCGTCGTCGTCGGTGTCGATTGGAGAGGCGTTCCGGCAGATTCGACATGGCTACGCGGATGTGATGGTCGCCGGCGGCGCCGAGGCGCCGCTGACGTTCGGGTTTTACAAATCGTGGGAGGCGATGCACGTGCTGGCGATGCCCGATCGCGCGAACTTCGCCGCCGCCTGCCGCCCCTTCTCGAAGAATCGCACCGGCCTCGTTCTCGGCGAAGGGGCGGCCATGGTCATTCTCGAAGAGCGCGAAGCGGCGAAGCAGCGCGGCGCGCACATCTACGGCGAATTGATCGGCTACGGCTCGAGCAACGATCACCTGCACATCACCAAGCCGTCCGTCCAAGGCCAGGCGATGGCGATGACGCTGGCGCTGGACGACGGGAAGATCGCCGCGGACGAGATCGGCTACATCAATGCGCACGGCACCGCGACGGTGCTGAACGACGTCACCGAAACGCGCGCAATCAAGAAAGTCTTCGGCGAGCGCGCGTACAAAATCCCCGTCAGTTCGACGAAGTCGATGCATGGCCACCTCCTCGGCGGCGCGGGCGCGTTGGAGTTCGTGATCGCCCTGCTGGCGATGGATCGCAACGCTGTCCCACCAACCGCGAACCTCGACGTGCCCGATCCCGACTGCGATCTCGATTACGTTCCGGGCCGCGGCCGGACGGATCAGGACCTCCGCTGCGTGATGTCGAACTCGTTCGCCTTCGGCGGCACGAACGCGGTGCTGATCGCACGGCGCGTTACGCGGTAATTCTTTGCGGCGTGAGTTCTCTCGTTTTTCACGGAAAATCGGCGCCTCGTATCTCTAATGAGCATACGTTGGTTCGAAGTTGTGTCCGCGGCTCGATCCGGGGAGAGCTCATGCCTACATCGGACAGGAAGATCAATCTCGCGGGGACAGTCGTTAACGGTAGCCGTCATTTCTGCGCGTTCTTTCACAACAAGGATGAGGAGCTTCGAACACTCCTGCCGTTCATTCGCGAAGGACTGGATGCCGGTGAGAAGGCGATTCACATCGTCAACGCGACAACCCGTGAAGACTATCGACGCCGTCTGAGCGCGGCCGGCATCGATGTCGCGGCGGTCGAGCAGAGTGGGCAACTGGAGATCGTTGCGTGGCCGGACAGCCAGCTGTTGGAGGGCGGCGAGTTCGATCCGGAGCGTGCGCTGAAAATGATCGAACGACTGCTGGATACTGCCCGGGAGCAGGGATATCGCCGGACGCGCGGAATCGGCTACATGAATTGGGCGATTCAAAATCAGATTCGCGCCGGCGCCCTCATCGCGTATGAGGCAGAGCTGAACGCGATTCTCACTCGGTATGACGATCCGATCATCTGCTCTTACGATCTCTCCTTCTCCAGCGGCGCAGTCGTCCTCGATGTCATGCGCACCCACCCCGCCGCACTCATCGGCGGCGTTCTCCAGCGCAACCCTTTCTGCATACCGCCGGAGCAGATGCTCGAAGAACTTCGCGAGAGAGGCGAGTTCGGGGCGCGCGATGAACGAGAGCCTTGAAATGGCCGAAACGTGCAATGGCATCAAACAGCCCGCGTCACGATTACAGTGTTTAAATATGTCCAGCACCGTCGGATCGAACTCGAGTGAAGGAGGGCGACAATGTCTGCGAAAGAATCGCAGCTGGTAGCTTCCGTTCTGAACGATGAACATCGGCACCATCTCTGCGCCTTTTTCCACGACAAGGATGAGGAGTTTCGGAGGCTTCTGCCGTTCGTTATGGATGGTCTGACCGCAGGGGAAAAGGCGATTCACGTCGTCCATCCAAAGAACCGCGAAGAACACCGGCACCGTCTGGGCGCGGCCGGGATCGACGTCGAGGCCGCTGAGCAACGTGGACAACTGGACGTGGTTGCAGGGCCGAGCAACTACATAGAAGGAGCTACGTTCGATCAGGCCGGAGCATTGCAAATCATTGATCGTTTGCTGAGCGACGCCCGTAATAAGGGGTTTCCGCAAACCCGGTTCATTGGCTTTATGGATTGGGCCCTGGAGATTCGCGGAGAGGACCTCATCGCCTTCGAAGCACGTGTAAACCCGATTCTCGCAAAGCACGGCGACCCTGTTATCTGTGCCTACGATCTCTCCCGCTTCAACGGCGCCGACGTCCTCGATGTGATGCGCACGCACCCCGCCGCCCTCATCGGCGACGTTTTGCAGCACAACCCTTTCTACATACCGCCGGAGCAGATGCTCAAAGAGCTTCGCGCGAGAGGCTAGATCGGAGATGAGCGCGAGCGCTGAAAAGGCCCGGTTCCGGCGCGCGCTCGGAGAGGTCGTCGCGCTCTCGACCCTTCCCGCGGTTTGGGCCGGTTACCGTCTGC
>JAXDIO010000366.1:0-4009 GCA_034663965.1 Thermoanaerobaculia bacterium
CCGGATAGACGGCCAGCACAAATAGGACAGCGGCGAAAAGGCTTCGCAGCGGGGTCACCTGATTTTTAGGACGTCTTGGACGACGCGAAATAAGATTGAGGCGTCGCGGCAAAAATGGCAAGAGAAAAGAATGGGAGTGGGGAGTCGGGAGTGGGGAGTGGGAGCGACGATGAGCTCTCGTCACGCGATGGTTTTTTATCTCCCACTCCCGACTCCCTACACCCCACCCCCCTCGCTCTCGCCTTCTTCGTCCTCGCACTGGCCTGCCGGTTCCTCAACGCGCCGTACGCGTTCGAGGGAGGCAAGCCGCGCATCGCGCCGGTGGACGAGCTGTATCACTGGAAGCGGATGGCGTACTCGACGGCGCACGTTCCGCACGTTCTGGAGTTCGATCGCGATCGCGGAGTGGACGGCGCGTTCTGTCCGTGGCCGCCGTTGTATGACGTGGTTGGTGGCGGCGCTGCACGGCTGCTCGGCGCGAGCACCAGCACAGACAAGAGTGTCTGTGCCACATCTGTCCTCGCGCGCATCGTCTGGTTTCCACCGATTCTCTTCGCGCTCTTCACCGGCATCGCTGTTTTGATCCTGGCGCGACGAAGCGGAACGATGGTGGCGACGATCACCGGCATCGCGCTGGCGACGTCGCCATTTCTCGTGACGACGTCATGGATCGGCAGCATCGATCACCATTTCCTCGAGCCGGTGCTGACGTTCGCCATCCTCGGCGCGACATGCCTCGGCATCCGCGCGCGAACACGACACGAAAAAATCGGCGGAGGCATTCTCCTCGGCATCGCCATCACCGCGGCGATGTTCGTCCAGACGGCGCTGCTGATCGCCGCGGCTCTCGCATTCGCGGTGCTCTTCTTCGCGACCGACGGCCTCGCCGCAACCTGCGGATTCACCATCGCCGCGATTGCGGTGGCGATCTATCGCCTCACCCGCGCGCCCGGATTCCCCGACAACCAATGGTTCCTTGGCTGGACACACGCCACGCTCTTCGCCGCCGCGGCGATCGCCTGCGCGATCATCGCGGCACGACGTAGCCGCATTCTCGCCCTACTCCTCGGCACATTGATCGCGATCGCAATCCCCACCGTCCGCGCATCGCTCTTCACCGGTTCCCACTTCCTCGGCGGCGACCGCTGGCTGCGCACGATCCAGGAGTTCCAGCCGCTCTGGCGCGCGCGCGGCGACGATCTTCTCTCCGATCTCGTTGGCCTCTCCGGCGGCGCGATCCTGGTCTGGTTCCTCGCAATTCTCGCGATCAAAACGCGCGACCGCATCCGGTTGACGATTGCCATCTTCGCGATTGCGTACTTCGCACTGACCATCACCAGCCGCCGTTTCTGGATCGTGGCAATCCCGCTGCTCGCACTCGCCGGCGCGATGTACATGCCGCTGATCGAACGCAAGCGTCTGGCGATCCTCGCGGCGCTCGTCATCGCACTCCCTCCCCCGCTGCAATTCGCGGGATGGCTGATGACGCCGCAGTCGATCCCGCCGAATCAGCAGCAGTGGATTCGCGCAACGTCGTTCATCCGCACTCTGCCGCCGGGACGCGTCCTCGGACCGTGGTCGATGGGCCACGCCATCGATGTCGAGGGAAACCACCCGGTCATCGTCGACAACTTCGGCACGATGCCGGACGCCGCGACGTTCGAACGCGCGCAACAAGTGTTGCTGTCACGCGATGAGGCAACTCTCGCGCGTGCCTGTGAGGCGATGAATGTCCGCTACCTGATCCTCGAACAACCGCGCTTCGGCATCGCCTCCGCCAACGCCATCCTCGGCACGCGACAGGCAGCGGAGGCGACATGGTGGTGGCGCACGTGGCGCGGCGAGCGGCCGAAGTTGTTTCGCGAGATCTGGCGCGAGCCTGAGTTGAGAATTTACGAGCGTCAATGTGGCACAGACACTCTTGTCTGTGCTGGTGAGGCTCGCAGGAGATGGCAAAGAACCTCAGACACTGAAACTTGCGAAAGCACAGACAAGAGTGTCTGTGCCACATAACCATGTTCGAAGAATTCACAGCCGAGCCGATCAAGCCTCCCATTCTGGAGCGATGGTTCGCGCCATCGATTGCGCCCTCATTCCTTCGTGCGCGCTGGATCTGGCTGCGCTGCCTCGGCGGCATCTTCTTCTCCGTTTTCTACTCGCTCTACTTTCAGATTCACGGCCTGATCGGCCCGCGCGGGATCCTTCCGGCCGGCCAGTATCTCGACGCCGTCCATCGCGCACTCGGACTGAAGAGCTATTGGTATGCGCCGACGCTGCTATGGTTCAACGCCAGCGACGCGATGCTCAGCGCCATCGTCTGGATCGGACTCGCTGCCTCGGTCGCGATCATCGTCAACATCTGGCCGCGAGTTTCGATCGCCGTCGCCGGTATCTGCTTTCTCTCGTTCGTCGGCGCGGCGCAGGAGTTTGCGGGATATCAATCGGACGGCATGCTGCTCGAGGCGGCGTTGCTGTCGATCTTTCTCGCGCCCCGCGGGATTCGTCCTCGGTTAGGTAACGCCCAGCCGCCGTCGCGCGCGGCCGTCTTCCTGCTGCAGTGGGAGTGGTTCCGCATCTACTTAG
The DNA here is from genome assembly GCA_034663965.1 of Thermoanaerobaculia bacterium. Classification (GTDB taxonomy): domain Bacteria; phylum Acidobacteriota; class Thermoanaerobaculia; order Gp7-AA8; family Gp7-AA8; genus JADGNZ01. The sequence continues at coordinate 2,584 of JAXDIO010000366.1, forward strand.
AGTCGGGAGTCGTGAAGCTCCTCAGCGGCGAGGAGCAGTGGCGCAACCTCACCGCGATGGACAAGTACTACGAGAACGGTCCGCTGCCGTCGTGGATCGGCTGGTACGTGCAGCAGTGGCCGCATTCGTTCCACGCCTTCTCGGCCGGGCTGACGCTCTTCGTCGAGCTGATTGTCGTTTGGCTTTTGTTCGCGCCGCGCAAGAATTCACTCTGCCGCCTCATCGCGTTCCTCATCGTCACGCCGCTGCAGATCGGCATCATCCTCACCGCCAACTACGCCTTCCTCAACTACCTCGTTCTGTGCATTGCCGTCCTCTTGCTCGACGACTCGATCCTGCACGGACCGGTGCCTATGCCGCGAACGCGGAAGCCGTCGATCGCGGCAGCGGTGGTGCTGACGACCATCTTTCTTACCTCGATCGCCGCGTTCGTGATGCCGTCGTTTCCGACCGTCACGCTGCTCGATCCGTTCCGCGTCGCCAATCGCTACGGCCTCTTCGCGGTGATGACGCGCAACCGCTACGAGATCGAGTTTCAGGGGACGCACGACGGCACGACGTGGATCGCCTACCCGTTCCGCTACAAGCCGCAGGACGTGCGCAAAGCGCCGGGACTCTACGCGCCGTACCAGCCGCGCTTCGAATGGAACCTCTGGTTCGCGTCGCTCGGATCGATTCAGGAGAACCAGTGGGTCTTGAACACGGAGGGTCGATTGCTGGAGAACTCGGCTCCCGTTTTGCGACTCTTCGCCGCGAATCCATTCGACGGCAAGCCGCCGGTCGCCGTGCGCGCCGTTGCGTATCAGTACTGGTTTACGACGCGCGCGGAACGCGCCCGAACCGGCGCGTGGTGGCGGCGCGAGGTCCTCGGAGCGTACGCGCCGGCAGCGACGCGCGCGAGCGATGGGAGCATCGCGTTTGGTCAGTAGATTAGTGGATTAGTCGATTGGTCGATCAGGACGTCTCGTTTCCATAGCCGCCCGATCTACTAATCCACTAATCGACTAATCCACTAAGGACTGGCACGCGAGTAGCTATTGCTGAGCCGCATGGGAAACTTACTTTGGCTCATCATCGTCGTTCTCGTCATCCTCTGGCTGGCCGGTTTCGCGATGCACATCGGGGGTGGGCTCATTCACCTGCTGATCGTCATCGCGGTAATCGTGCTGATCATCCAGCTCGTCACCGGCAGACGCGCTCTCTGAGCCGGCACGGCTGGCCGCGTTGGTTGCCCAAGGCTCCGCCAACAGTCGCGTCGAATGCGGCTGCTTCGTTAGCTAAAGGCGCTTGAACGCGGCGACGAGCCGCTTCACGCGATCGGGATCGACGGGCGCTTCCACGCGTCCGTCGATTTTGATCGACGTCCCGACGATTGCTCCGTCGGCATCGGCGAACGTGCCCGCGTTCGCCTCCGTCAGTCCGCTGC
>JAXDIO010000239.1:0-3207 GCA_034663965.1 Thermoanaerobaculia bacterium
ACGACAAACCGGAGCTGGTCAACACCGACCCGTACGGCGACGGCTGGATGATGAAGATGCGCCTCAGCACGCCCGAGGAGGTCGACGAAATGATGACCGCCGAGGAGTACGACGAGTACGTTGAGAAAGAGTCCGCGCACTAATCAGTAATGTCCCTACCCGATCCCCTCACCGATCAACATCGCTACATCTCCAACGCCTCGCAGGACGTCAGCGAGATGCTCGAAGTCATCGGGATCGATTCGATCGATGCTCTATTCGAAACGATTCCCGCCGACGTCAAACTGACCGAACTGCTGAACATCCCCGGCCCGTGGTCGGAGATCGAATCGCGGCGCTGGTTTCGTGCGCTGGCGGCGAAGAACCTGACTGCCGACGATCACGTGTCGTTCCTCGGCGGCGGCGCCTATCTGCACTACCAGCCGGCGTGCATCGATCAGCTGCTGTTGCGCGCGGAGTTCCTCACGTCGTACACCCCGTATCAACCCGAGGTCTCGCAGGGGACGCTGCAATCGATCTTCGAATATCAGACGCATCAATGTCTGCTGACGGGGCTCGATGTTGCCAACGCGTCGCTCTACGACGGCTCGACCGGATTATGCGAGGCCGTGCTGCTGGCCGAGCGGGTGGTGCGCAATCGGAAGAAGGTCGTGATCGCGAAGTCGGTGCACCCGCAGTACACCGAGACCGTTCGCACGTACGTCCAGAACCTCGGCTACGAGATCGTGGAAGTCGGCTGGACGAACGATGGCCGCATCGATACGGAAGCTCTTCGGGCAGCCTGCACGAGTGATGTTTTCGCCGTCGCCATCCAGTCGCCGAACTTCCTCGGTGTGATCGAAGACTACGACACGGTCGCGCAGATTGCTGACGCCGCCGGTGCCGTGAAGATTGCCGTCATCGCCGAGGCCACATCCCTCGGCATTCTGACTCCGCCGGGCGCGCACGGATTCGACATCGCCGTCGGCGAGGGGCAGGCGTGGGGCGTTCCGACGCAGTACGGCGGTCCGTTCGTCGGCTTCATGGTCGTGAAAGATGCGCTGAAACGGCACATGCCGGGACGCCTCGTCGGCGAGACCGTGGACGTCGATGGCAAGCGCGCGTACGTGCTCACCCTCGCCACGCGTGAGCAACATATCCGCAGGGGGAGGGCGACCTCGAACATCTGCACGAATGAGGCGCTGATCGCGCTGGCCGCGAACATGTACCTCTCGCTCATGGGCAAGGAAGGGCTGCGCGAAGTGGGGCAGCAGTGCCTGAGCAAGGCCGCGTATCTGTGCGGCGAGTTGCAGAAAATCGGATCGGTGATCCTGCCGTTCAGCGGTCCGGTCTACAACGAGTTTGTAGTGCGCACGCCGTTCCCGGCCGCGGAAATCCTGGCCGATCTCGAGCACGAGAAAATCCTCGGCGGCATTCCGCTGGGTCAGTTCTACGACGGTCACGACAACGAGTTCCTCGTCGCGGTGACCGAGTTGCACACGCGCGAACATCTCGATCAATTCGTCGCCGCGTTGACCGCTGCGATTTCGAGGGAGCGGCGATGAGCACGCAACTCATTTTCGAGCACTCGAAACGTGGACGCCGCGGCTATCGCCTTCCGGCTCTTGATGTTCCGGAAGCGACGGAGTTACCGACGTCGCTGATGCGCGATGAGATCGCGGACGAAGTCGAAGTCTCCGAAGTTGATGTCATTCGTCACTTCACGCGCTTGTCGAAACTGAATGTGTCGATCGACGCGGGCCTCTATCCGCTCGGCTCGTGCACGATGAAGCACAACCCGCGGCTGAACGAAGAGATCGCGCGCACGCCGGGCTTCGCGCTGTCGCATCCGCTGCAGCCGGACCATCAGGTGCAGGGCAACCTCGCGCTGCTGTGGCACATCGAGCGGACGCTGATGGAGATCTTCGGGATGCCGCGCGTGACGCTGCAGCCGGTGGCCGGCGCGCACGGCGAGCTGACCGGCATCCTGATGGTGCACAAGGCGCTGGCCAAGAGCGGCAACGCGCGCAAGTACATCCTGATCCCCGATTCCGCGCACGGCACGAACCCGGCCTCGGCGGCCTTCGCGGGATATCAAATCAAGGAGCTGAAATCGAACAGCCGAGGGACGGTCGACATCGACACGCTCGCGGCCGCGGTGACCGAGGATGTGGCGGCGTTGATGATCACCGTGCCGAATACGTTGGGCGTGTTCGAAACGGACATCAAAAAGTTCGCCGACATCCTTCACGAGAAGGGCGCCTATCTTTACTGCGACGGCGCGAATCTCAACTCCTTCGTCGGAATCGCCCGGCCGGGCGACATGGGCATCGACGTCATCCACTCGAATCTGCACAAGACGTTTTCGACGCCGCACGGCGGCGGCGGTCCGGGCGCAGGTCCGGTCGGCGTTTCGGAGAAGCTGGTGCCGTTCCTGCCGACGCCGACCGTCGAGCAGCGCGAGGATGGGACGTACTACCTCGATCACGGCCATCCCGACTCGATCGGCCGCGTGCGCGCCTTCAACGGCAACTTCAACGTGCTCGTTCGGGCGCTGACGTACATGCGCTCGATGGGTCCCGACGGCCTGCGCCGCATAGCCCAGATCGCGGTGCTGAATGCGAACTACATCCGCGCACGTCTCCGTGGCTCGTATCACTTGCCGTACGACGCGCCATCGCTCCACGAAGTCGTATTCAGCGACAAGCTCCAGACCGCGAAAGACGTCCACACGCTCGACATCGCCAAGCGGCTCATGGACTACGGCTTCCATCCGCCGACGATCTACTTCCCTCTGATCGTCGCCGGCGCGCTGATGATCGAGCCGACCGAGAGCGAGCCGAAGGAAGAGCTGGACGCTTTCTGCGACGCGATGATCGCCATCGCCAAGGAGTGCGAGGAGCGTCCGGAACTCGTTCGCAGCGCGCCGCACACGACGCCGGTGCGAAGGTTGGATGAGGCGCGGGCGGCGCGGCAGCCGGTGTTGCGGTGGAAGAAGTAACTCGATCTTCTCAATCGTCGCGAGCATCAACAGCACAGACAAGAGTGTGTGCCACATTGATCCTGCCGAACTTGGGCGATCGCTGGTTGACGGGAGAGCGAGTGTGGCACAGACCCGAAACCGGCAGTTGCCTGAGAATGGGGGTCGGGTGCTTAGCCACTCGCATTCAACTGCGGCGCAGCGAGGTAAGTCGCTGAATTCGCACGCAGAAGAAGTGTGGAGAATTG
>JAXDIO010000243.1:0-18030 GCA_034663965.1 Thermoanaerobaculia bacterium
GACTTGATGGCGTCGTCGATCACCGTCAGCGTGCGCAGGCCGAGGAAGTCCATCTTGAGAAGACCCATCTTCTCGACGATGCGCATGTCGTACTGCGTCACGATTTCATCGCGGTTCGTGCGGTACAGCGGCACGTAATTCGTGACCGGCTCGGGCGTGATGACGACGCCCGCCGCGTGCATGCCGGCGTGACGCGAGAGGCCTTCGAGGCGCGAGCCGATCTCGATGATCCGCTCGACCTCATGGTCGTTCTTCATCGCCTCGATCAGTGCCGGCGACTCTTTCGCCGCCATCGGCAGCGTGACGTCCGGACCGGTCGGGATGGTCTTCGCCACTTTGTCGACGAGGCTGTACGGCAATCCGAGAACGCGGCCGACGTCGCGCACGACTGACTTCGCCGCCATCGTTCCGAACGTAATGATCTGCGCGACTTTGTCGGCGCCGTACTTCCGCCGCACGTACTCGATGACTTCGCCGCGGCGATTCATGCAGAAGTCGATGTCGATATCGGGCATCGAGATGCGCTCGGGATTGAGGAAGCGCTCGAAGAGAAGGTCGTAGTCGAGCGGATCGACGTCGGTGATGCCCATCGAATACGCGACCAGCGATCCCGCGCCGGAACCGCGGCCGGGACCGACCGGGATGCCGTGGTCTTTCGCGTACTTGATGAAGTCCCAGACCACGAGGAAGTAGCCCGGGAACCCCATCGTCTTGATGATGTCGATCTCGGTCTGCAGCCGGTCGTAATACTCCTGCGGCTCGTGCTTTTTCTTCTTCGCAGCGAAGAGCGGCGCGGCCGCTTTGAGCCGTCGCTCCAGCCCCGCCCTCGCGATCTCGGCGAAGTACCCAGCCAGGTCTTTCCCCTCGGGGACCGGGAAGTTCGGGAGGTGATACCCCTCGACGTTGAGCGAGACGTTGCATCGCTCGGCGATCTTCACCGTGTTGTCGAGCGCTTCGCCGTAGCCGCTGAAAATGCGGCGCATCTCGTCGGGACTCTTGACGTAGAAGTCGTCGCTGTAGAACTTCATCCGCTTCTCGTCGCCGAGGGTCTTGCCGGTGCCGATGCAGAGCAGGACCTCGTGCGCGAACGCGTCGTCTTTCGAGAGGTAGTGCGAATCGTTGGTGGCGACGAGGCGCAATCCCGTCTCTTCGCCGAGACGCGCCATCATCGGTACGATCTTCTGCTGGTCGGGAATGCCGTGGTCCTGGATCTCGAGGAAGAAGTTGTCCGCGCCGAGGATGTCTTTGTATTGCAGCGCGGCGTCTTTGGCTTTGGTGAGGTTGCCGCCGGCGAGCGATTGCGACACTTCACCTTTCAGGCACGACGAGAGAACGATCAGCCCTTCGCGATGCTCCCGCAGCAACTCCTTGTCGATCCTCGGCTTGTAATAAAACCCCTCGGTGTATCCAGCCGAGACGAGCTTGACGAGGTTCTTGTATCCCTCGTCGTTCGACGCGAGGACGATCAGGTGATTGTTCGCGCCGGCGTCGGCCTGTCCATCCTCGACTCCCGCCTTGTCGAAGCGTGAGCCGTACGCGACATACATCTCGCAGCCGATGATCGGCTTCACCTTCTCCTTCTTCATGGCGTTGTAAAACTCGACCGCGCCAAACATGTTGCCGTGGTCCGTGATGGCACACGCGGGCATGCCCAATTGGGCAACACGCTTCGCCAGCTCATCGGGCCGGCTGGCACCGTCGAGGAGGGAGTATTCGGTGTGGAGATGGAGGTGAGCGAACGACATCAGAGGGCCGACGGAAGTTTAGCGGCCCTAGTCTACGAATTGGCAACTGGATCTGTGCACTTCGTCAGATAGCGCGATCCTTTCTACCCTGGGTAGAATCGTCATCGCGTCACGTCGCGCCTCAGTCGCGTTCGCCTCCGGATCACACAGGGGGATGGTGGAAGGTCCCTGCTACGATCGGCTTCGCGCCTCCTATGGCTGCCCTTGAGCTTCGAATCCGTCACGCCGAACACTTCCGATGTCATATTTGTTCGCCACAAAACGAATCGTCGAAGGACGACGGATCAACGTCGAACCGAAATCGAATAAAGACGGGCTCAACGGCTGATCGAGGTGATCCGGCTGTGTGCAAACACTCGTATGGCGATGTACGCACAGACGCCAACAAACGGGGCAAATGCGACTACCAACGCCCAAATTGCTGCGTCTGAGGACCGTTTTGCTGCATCACGGTACACAACCACCACAGCCGCTACATGCAAGCCAATTAGACAAAGGATGACTGTGATCTCGCGCACCATAAATGCCTCGCTACTCAATTACGCAAACTACAGGAAGTTCCAGTAATACCGGCCACAGCGCAAAGGTAGTCGGTCCCCGAAAAACAGAACGCGTCGCACGAGTCCAGTCGGCAGCAGCCCGTGCAGTAGCTATTCCAACACTTAGTATTGGCATCATCTTTAGCGGCCGCGCAGATTAACGAACGACTGAGCCCGTTATCGGTTAGTGCATTTGCTGATCCGCGCACGGTCGGTCCAAAACATTCGACCTGAGAAGTCTGCCAGCTCATCCAAGTTCCCGCAAAGCCAGAGGAGGACATATTCCACCAGAGCCACCAAGCGGGCTCATAAATGTCGATCGTGCTAGGTGGCCCCTGCGACATCATCTCGGAATGGATGTGAAACTTTGAAGTTCGAGACAGAACGTCAGTGGTGGCTGCGACCGCAAGAGTCAACGACTCGCTGTGCGTCCGAAATAGTTCTAGCGCAACTTCACTGCCGAGAAGTTCACCCGTTTCGAGATTCATATCAATTGTATAGAGCACCCCGTCACCCGTCTCAAACTTCACACGGCGACCGTCCCAATAGAGTCGCAAATGCTCGGAGGTATCGGCACGGTCGATCGAAATGACGCGAACAGCGTCAAATGTCATCGTCGTAGCGACGTTCGCGACCTTCGCCGTTCCGCGAAGAAGATCAATGGTCGTGACCTGCGCCGCCCGATTGAGCACGTATTCGTCTACGCCCAGAGCTCGAACAGCATCACTTGAATTGAGCTTAGAAGAGGCGCCCATCATGGTTTCGCAAAAGAAAAACCCTAGCAGTAAGCTCAGGATCGCGCCGCGATTTCGCATTTCTTACCCCCAAAATATTGCTGTGTTCGTGACCTTACCGCGATGGCACGAGTACGTCAAGACTTATATTCGGATAAATAACGATAACGGCGAGTGGCACGATAGCGTTAAGGCGCAACCGTTGGAAGGCCTACGAGTCGAAGGCCACACTGCCGATGGGACGGGAGGAGCGGTCGACGCGCGTGTCGAGCAGTTCGCGGAGATTGGTCGTCTCGATGAACATGTGCCGGTGCCGGATGCAGTGGACGGCGATGGCGAAGAAGAGCACGGCCACGACTCCGAAGAAGACGAGCGCGGCGGGCGATGCCGGCGGAAGCGGCGAGAGCCGCGTGGAGACGAAAAGCTCTTGCGCGAGGATCAGGCAGTAGAGCGGGAACGGCAGAAAGACGAGCGCGGAAAGAACGCGGCTGGCCTGCACCGAAAAGTACGGCCGCAGCGCCAGGAACGTGAGCGAGACGAAGCAGCCGAGCATCATCACGGCTGCGAAATGCAACTGCGCGAGATCGCCGTACGCGGCGCCGTGACGGACCAGCATCAACATCCGCGTCTGCAGCAACAGCGTCCAGGCCAGCGACACGATGGCCGCTGCCGTCGAGAGCAGCGCGAAGAGCGCGCCGAAAACGTTCCGCGCCGCGAGCAGCGCCGCCATCCGCACCAGGATCATCGATGTCGCGATGCCGGCGATGAGCGCAACGATGATTGCCCACGCCGCGGCGCTCTTCGCGGAGACGATCGCACCGTGCACGGCCACGAACGCCAGCGCTCCTCCCTCGACCTGCGACATCAGTCCGGCCGCCGCGCACAGCGCGAGGAAAAGACAGAAGCCGGTGCCTGCGTAGAAGAAGAACTTCGGCATGACGTCGATCAGGGTAGCACTTCGTTTCTTTGGGTGTCAGGGCTACGGTTCTGGTGCTCAGATCGCCGCGATCTGTGGAGCCGCTTGAGCGGGCGAAAGAAAGCTTTACCTCCGGTCGCGCAACGCCGTCGCGATTTCGCTGAGCAGTTCGATCACCCTTTGGTTCTGCGCTTCGGTGCGGCGTTGGGAGGCGCGGGTGGACTGCATCCACGTGTAGCAGAGGTAGATGATCACCAGCGTGGCGACGACGAGGATGGGGCCGACGATCCAGAGCACGTTAGTAGATCTGCCAGAGGCGGGTGAGGTAATCGGCGAAGGTCAGGACGAAGAGGACGCCTAGCCAGAGGAAGGATGCGATCACCACCACCCACGTCAGACGCGTGGAGTGGATCACGTGCATGAAGAAGAGGATCACCAGCACCGCTTTGATCGTGGCGATCAGCAGCGCGATCGGCGTGTTCATCCAGCCGAGGTCGATCGTTGAGACCCACCAGGTCAGGAGGGTGCCGACGGCGAGCGCGAGGAAGACGGCGATGTAGATCCACATCGGCGTTACATGGATGTGCGGAGCGTGGGCGGGCGCGTAATCGTGTTCGTCAGCCATGGTGGACACCGTGAATGAGGTAGAGGAACGGGAAGAGGAAAATCCAGACGATGTCGACGAAGTGCCAGTAGAGACCCATGATCTCGACCGGGCCGTAGTACTCGGGGCCGAAGTCGCCACGCCACGAGCGCATCATCATCCAGATCAGGAGGCCGGCGCCGATGACCATGTGCAGCGCGTGCAGGCCGGTCATGCTCCAGTAGAACGTCATGAAGAGCTGCACCTTCGGCGCGAGCGCGGGCACCTCGTTCCAGGTGAAGTGCGTGCCGGGGAAGAGACCTTCGTGGAAGTGCTGCCAGTACTCGATCATCTTCACCGCGAGGAACGTCGATCCGAAGATCAGCGTGGCGAAGAGCATTCCCACCGTTGCTTTGCGCTTTCCGAGTTGCGCGTTGCGGACTGCCAGCGCCATCGTCAACGAGCTGATGATGAGGACGATGGTGTTGATGCCGCCGAAGAGTTTGTTTTGCTGCTCCGCCGCCAGCGCCCACGCTTCGGGGTACATGATGCGATAGACCCAATACGCGCATAGGACACCGCCGAAGAAGAGGATTTCCGTGGAGAGGAACATCCACATCCCGAGCGTCGACGCCTCGTGCTGCTGGCCGAGGTCTTCGAAATGATGCTGGAGGAACGGGTGGTGCGCGTGCTGTTCGGGCGCGGCATCGGTGATGGCGATGTCAGACATTCTGCGTCTCCCCCATCGCCTTCATCATGGCCGGATAGTCGTAGGCGTCCCACGTCACGACCGGCGTCTCGTGGAAGTTCTCCATCGGCGGCGGTGATGACGTCGCCCATTCCAGTCCGACGGCGCCCCACGGATTGGGACCGGCTGGACGTCCGTACCAGAGTGACCATAGAAGATAGATCAGCGGCAGGACGTAGCCGGCGGCGAGTACCGAGGCGCCCGCGGTCGACATCACGTTGAGCACCTGGAACTCCGGGGCGTAGGCGTGATAGCGGCGCGGCATGCCGAGGTAGCCGAGAACGAATTGCGGGAAGAAGGTCAGGTTGAAGCCGGCGAAAATCAGCAGCGCAGCCAGGCGCGCCCACCATTCGGGATACATCCGCCCGGTGATCTTCGGCCACCAGTAGTGCAGACCGGCCATGTAGGCCATCACCGCGCCGCCGACCATGACGTAGTGGAAGTGGGCGACGACGAAGTAGGTGTCGGTGACGTGGACGTCGAGTCCGATCGCGGCGAGGAAGAGTCCCGTCACGCCGCCGATGGTGAAGAGGCCGATGAAGCCGAGGATGTAGAGCATCGGCGTCAGCAGCGCTACCGATCCGCGGTAGAGCGTCGCCGTCCAGTTGAAGACTTTGATCGCCGAGGGGACGGCCACGAAGTAACTGAGGAAGGAAAAGATCATCGCCGAGTAGACGGAAATCCCGGAGACGAACATGTGGTGGGCCCAAACTAGAAAGCCGAGGAAGGCGATGGCGAGCGACGAGTAGGCGACGAAGGAGTAGCCGAAGATCTTCTTGCGCGTGAACGCGGCCACGACTTCCGAGGCCACACCCATGGCCGGCAGAATCATGATGTAGACGGCCGGGTGCGAGTAGAACCAGAACATGTGCTGGAAGAGCAGCGGATCGCCGCCGAGGGCGGGATCGAAAATGCCGACGTGGACGACGCGCTCGAACATCAGCATGACCAGTGTGATGGCCAGGACGGGCGTCGCCAGCAGCTGCACGATGCTCGTCGCGTACATCGCCCACACGAACAGCGGCAGGCGGAACCAGGTCATCCCGGGCGCGCGCATGCGATGGATCGTGACCAGGAAATTGAGCCCGGTCAGGATCGAGGAGAAGCCGACGATGAACGCGGCGAAGGTGACGCCGAAGACGTGCGTGTTCGAATATTGGGTAGAAAAGGGCGTGTAGAACGTCCACCCCGTGTCGACGCCGCCGGTGATGATGATGTACAGCCCCATCACCGCCGCGATCATGTAGAGGTACCAGCTCAGCAGGTTGATCTTCGGAAAGGCCAGATCCTTCGCGCCGATCATCAAGGGCAGAAGGAAGTTGCCGAGGACGGCCGGAATCGACGGGATCAGGAAGAAGAAAATCATCACGATGCCGTGCAGCGTGAAGAACTTGTTGTAGGTGTCGCTGGTCAGCAGATCGCCCTCGGGCGTCAGCAATTCGATGCGCATGGCCACGGCAAAGAAGCCGCCGAGGATGAAGAGCGCGGTGATCGAGAAGAGGTACAGGATGGCGATGCGCTTGTGGTCCTTGGTGAGAAGCCACGACAGCGCGCCATAGTCGTGCGTCACGTAGTTCCTCGTCCCCTCGGGCTCGACGAAGCGGACGTCGTGCAGTGTCACTGTGCTCATGGCGTCGCCCCTTTGTTTTGCTGCGGCGGAATGCCTGCGCCCGGGTTGAGCGGCGAGCCGGCGCTGGTTTGTTTCGATGACACTGATTCGACGGGAACGACGGGCGTCTTCTGCGCGCCGAGGGAGCGGACGTAGGAGACGAGCTTGAGCAGATCGTCTTCGCTCATCTGGCCCTGGAACGTCGGCATGATGCCGGTGAAGCCGCGGACGATCTTCGCCTGCGGATTGAGAATCGATTCGCGAATGTAGTTCTCGTCAGCGACGACGGTGCTGTTGTCGGTCAGCGTGACCGGCGAGCCGTAGACGCCGGCGAGAATCGGTCCGCGGCCGGTCGCGTCATTGGTGTGGCAGGTGTTGCACGCGTATTTCTGGAAGAGCTTTTCGCCCTGCGATGCCAGCGAGCCTTCGGCGCCGCCGGCCAGCCATTTCTGATAGTCGGTCGGCTCCATCACTTCCACCCAGCCGATCATGCCGGAGTGCAGCGTGCCGCAGTACTCGGCGCAGAAGATGTGGAAGCGTCCGGTCTTCGTGGCCTGGAACCACATGGTCTTGTAGCGGTTCGGCAGCACGTCGGCCTTCACGCGGAACACCGGGAAGAAGAGGCTGTGAATCACATCCTCGGAAGCGAGCGTGATCTTGATCGGACGCCCGACCGGGACGTGCAGCGTGTTGATCTCGCGCTGGCCGCCGGGGTGCTGGAACTTCCACATCCACTGCTTGCCGGTGGCGTAGATGTCGAGGGCGTTGTCGGGGACGCGCTGGATGCGGAAGTAGAGCCACGAACCCCACACGAACATGACCATGAAGACGAGGAACGGGATGATGATCCAGGCTGCTTCGAGAATTTTCGGCGGCTCGTAATCCTGGGCGATCTGGTTCTCCGGCGTGCGGCGGTACTTGAGCGCCAGGTAAAAGATGACGATGAAAATCAGCACCGAGACGCTGCCGGTGACGATGCACATGAACGTCATCAGCGCGTCGACGCCGGGCGCGACGGTCGAGGCCTGCTGCGGCCACAGCGGGAAATCGGAAAGCATCATCGAGCGTGCTCTTTGCGGATCATGATGAAAATGAATCCGAACAGGCCAAGCATGGTGGCCACGCCGCCGGCGCGGACGAAGTTCATCGCGCTGCGGCTGTAGCGGCCGGTGGCCGGATCGTAGTGATAACAGAGGAGAAGGATGGAGTCGGAGGCGGTGCCGATTTTCCCGGCCGAGGCTTCGACGAGGGCGAGGCGGAGATCGCGCGGCTGGTAGGTGAAGCCGTAGAGGTAGCGTGAGACTCGGCCTTGCGGCGTGACGGCCAGCAACACGGCTCCGTGCGCGAACTGGTCCATCTTGATGTCGTACGCGTACTGGAATCCGGCGATGTTCGTGAGCCGCTTGGTGGCGCTTTCAGGACCGGTCAGAAAGTGCCAGCCGTTCGCGGCGCCGAAACGGCCGTAGCGATTCACGTACTGCGTCTTCTTCATCGCGGCCTGCTCGGGCGTGTCGCGCGGATCGATGCTGATGGTGACGACGTCGAACTCTTTGCCGATGTCGAAACGGAGCTCGGTGAGCGCGTTCGTGACGCCGTCCATGACCATCGGACAGAGCATCGGGCAGCGGTAGTACATGAAGTTGAGCAGGACCGGCTTGCCGTGGTTGAAGTACTGGCCGAGTCTGACGACGTTGCCGGTTTCGTCGCGGAGCATGAGATCGAGCGGGAGCTGGGCGTTGAGGTTTTGCCTGATGCCTACTTTGCCTGGGAGTGTGGGTGGGGTTTTGGAGTTGGTCTGGGCGAAGATGGGAAGCGTCGCGAGGGCGAGCGCGAAAACTGCGTAGCTGGAGCGCTGGCGTCCTCGCCGGCTGGCTCGCAGGCGTCCCGCGCCTGCGTCCTTTTGCATGCTCCGGCACTGGCGTTCAGGAACGGCGACTGCGACTGAACGCTGCGATTCCCTCGGCGTCTTTCGGCGCGACAGAACGCAGGCGCGGGACGCCTGCGGGCCAGCCGGCGAGGACGCCAGCGCTCCGTTGCGTCGCGCTTCGCGCGTCACGGTTTCGTCTCCTGCACCACCGGCAGACCGCGTTGCACCACTAGTTGTTTGGCGGTTTCGATCGGCAGTCTCACGACGCCTTTTTGTTTGTCGACCCATCCCGGTTTGTTGAGGGCTTCGTCTTCGGCGGCGCGCATGTCAGCCATGTCGGTGAGCGGGGTGTTCGTGTTCGGCGGCAGATCCTGTCCGTTGACGAGCTTGGTCGAGAACGGTTGGAGGCGCGGCGTTGGCGGGACCCTCGATGGAGGCGCCATCATCGTCAGCGGCTGCGACGTCTCGTTGCGGAAGTGCTTGGCGTAGGCGTGGAACTGCAGGTAGAGGACGGCGTGCGTGACGAAGGCGAAGACGATGAAGATCACCACAGACCACAGCAGCGCGCGGACGTTGACGTCGCTGTCTTCGTGACGCGTTTCGGGGTTGACGATGTCGTCGTCGCGATACGGAGCGTGTTCAGGCATTGACCTTCAGCGCTCCTTCCCGAATGGCTTCTTCGACCCACGTCTCGTGGATCGGGATGATGGTCTGGCCGCGGAGCTGGCCGATGAAGGCCCAGATCCAGACGCCGCCGATGCCGACCAGCGAGGTCAGATCCATCCACGACCAGGTGAAATGCTCGCCGTACCACGACGGCGCGACGAGCCAGTAGAGGACGACGTAGCGCATCAGGATCACGATCACGGCCACGATGGCGATCGTCTTCGGTTTGTCCTTGATCGGCCGCATCAGAAGTAAGCCGAAGGGCAGGAAGAAGTGGAACATGGCTACACTGAACGCCACGGCGCCCCACATGCCCGTGTTGCGCACCAGGTAGTGCGGGATTTCCTCGTGGATGTTCGCGTACCAGATCAGCAGGAACTCGGAGAACGTGGTGTAGGCGTAGAACATCACGAAGGCCAACATCAGGTTGCCGAGGTCGCGGAAGTGGGTGGGCTTGAGGACGCCGCGCATGGCGTCGGTGTTCGCGAGTTGCGCGAAGAAGAACGTCACGAAGGCGAGTGCGGAAAGGCCGCAGCCGACCACGAAGGTGATGCCGTACATCGTCGAGCTGAATTTCGGCTCGGTGGAGAGCATCCAGTCGATCGAGGCGAAGGTGAGCGTGAGGACGATCATGGCCAGCCCCGAGGCTGCCCACTTGCGGCGCTTGAGCTCCGTGAACGGCGAGCGGTCTTCGTAGAACTTGAGCGAGAGAGCACGGATGCGCCACGCCCAGAGGTTCCAGAGCGCGAAGTAGAGGGCGGCGAAGAGGACGAAGCGTTTCCAGTTCAGCCAGTCGAGCTTCTGCCGGACATTTTCGTCGGCCATCGCCCAGGCGGTGTCGGACCACGGATAGAGATACTTCATCCCGAAGACGATCGGGATGAAGAAGAGCACCATCCACATCATCGTGCGGGCCGAGGCGCCGAGGGGGCGGCGAATCATGAGGCCCCACTCGCCGCCGGTGACGTACTGCAGCATCAGCACGGCCAGCGAACCGGCCACGATCGAGAACCAGAAGAGGAAGCTCGGCAGATACGCGCGGAAGAACGTCTGCGGATTGACGAAGTACCCAACGATGCTGAGCGCGAGCCCGATGATGCCGGCGATGAGCGACGGCATCCGCCAGCGGGCGATGCCGCTGACCGGCGTGCTGGTGCGCACGTCCGGCGTCACTGCGCGCCTCCGAGCTGCGCGCGCTGCGCCGGCGGCAGGTCGTTGATCGTTCCGTTCTGGCTCAGTTGCAGCGCGCGGATGTAGGCGATGATCGCCCAGCGGTCGTTGACCGGAACCTGCACGTTGTACGGCGGCATGGCGCCGAATCCGTTCGTCATCACATCAAAAAAGTGTCCTGTCTTCGCCGCCCGCAGCGCTTCGGTGTGAAATGACGGCGGATGACGCAATCCTCGCGACGGGATCATGCCGTTGCCGTCGCCGCGGCGTCCATGGCACGGCGAGCAGTAGATGTTGAAGCGCTCCTGCCCGCGGTTCATGACTTGCGATGTGACAGCGAAGGGGAAGCCGTCGCCGTCCGTCCCTGCGATTTTCCCCGTGACGAGAAAGCCTTCGAGCGGCAGTTCGCCGCGCGCGACGGTGCCGGGGATGCGCGGGCGGGCGGACATGCCGTCGGAGAAAAAGTCGCTCGGTTCGAGCGGGTCGTATTTGGGTTGATTGGCCATTTTCTGGCGGCAGGCCCCTAGCGCGAGCATCACGAGCAGCGCGAGCACGCGGCGGCGAGACGCCGCCGGGCCAGCCGGCGAGACGCCAGCGCTCCGTTGCGCTGCGCTTCGATGCGTCGATTTACCAGGGAACATCGACGACCTCGCGTGGGTGGAGTGCCTCGAGAAACTTCCAGACGCCGTCGAAGTCGAACTTCGGATCGCGGGCTTGGATGACGAGGAAGAACTTGTCGCGCGAGGCCTGATCGAAGCGCCGCACGTTGAAGACCGGGTGATACGGCATCGGCAGGCCGTTGAGGGCGAGCATGCCGAAGACGGCGGCGAAGGCCGCGAGCAGGATCGTGCATTCGAACGTGATCGGGATCCAGGCCGGCCACGAGTTGTACGGCTTGCCGCCGATGTTGAGCGGATAGCTGATCACGTTCGCGTACCAGCACATGAAGAATCCGCTCAGGCCGCCGATGATGCCGCCGCCGAGGACGAGCGCGGACATGCCGGTCGACTTCATCCCTACTGCTTCGTGCAGTCCGTGGATCGGGAACGGCGAGAAGGCGTCCATCTCCGTGTAGCCGGCATCGCGCGCGGCCTCGGCGGCCGCGGTCAGGTCCGCCGGCGAGGTGAACTCGGCGATCACGCCGTACAGCCCCGTTCTGACTTTGCCGATCGCCATCGCGCCTAAGCCTCGTGTCCTTCCGGATGTGTCTGGGCTTCTGGTAACAGCGTCCGCATCTCGAAGATGGAGATCATCGGCAGGAAGCGGACGAAGAGGAAGAGCAGGAAGAGGAACAGCCCGATCGATCCGACGTACATCGACCAGTCCCAGCGCGTGCTGTGGTACATGCCCCACGACGACGGCAGGAAGTCGCGGTGCAGCGAGGTCGGGATGATGACGAAGCGCTCCAGCCACATGCCGACGTTGACGAACATGGCGGTGATGAAGAGTCCGGTCGTGGACGTGCGCAGGCGCCGGAACCACATCATCTGCGGCGCCAGACCGTTGCAGACGATCAGCATCGCGTACATCTTCCAGTACGGTCCGTGCACGCGGTTCAGCCACATGTAGCGCTCGTAGCCGTTGCCGCTGTAGTACGCGAAGAAGGCTTCCATCGCGTACGAGTAGAAGACGATCAAGCCGGTAGCCAGCATGATCTTGCCCATGTTCTCGAGGTGCTTCATGGTGATGAAGTCTTCGAGCTTGAACATCTTCCGCGCCGGGATTGCCAGTGTGAGAACCATGGCGAAGCCGGCGTAGACGGCGCCCGCGACAAAGTACGGCGGGAAAAACGTGGAGTGCCATCCGGGGATCTGCGCGACCGCGAAGTCGAACGAGACGATGGTGTGCACGGAGAGAACGAGCGGCGTGCTGAGTCCGGCCAGCAGCAGATACGTCGATTCATAGCGGAACCAGTGCTTGGCCGAACCTCGCCAGCCGAGGGAGAGCATCCCGTAGATGACGCGCATCCCCTTGCCGCGGGCGCGGTCGCGCAGCGTGGCCAGATCGGGGATCAGCCCCACGTACCAGAAGAGCGCGGAGACGGTAGCGTACGTGGAGACCGCGAAGACGTCCCACATCAGCGGGCTGCGGAACTGCGGCCACAACGTCATCGTGTTCGGGTACGGGAAGAGCCAGAAGTCGTACCACGGCCGGCCGGTGTGCAGCGCGGGATACAAGCCCGCCGCGGCGACGGCGAAGAGCGTCATCGCTTCGGCGAATCGATTGATCGATGTTCGCCACTCCTGCCTTAGCAACAGCAGGATTGCGGAGATCAGGGTCCCGGCGTGGCCGATACCGATCCACCAGACGAAGTTGAGGATGTCGAAGCCCCAGCCGACCGGATGGTTGATGCCCCAGATGCCGACGCCGACGAGGAGCAGCTTGCCGATGGTGGCGGTCAGGATCATGACGCCGAAGACGCCCGCGGCCAGCCCCACCCACCACAGCTTCGGCATCCGCTTGCGCAGGACGATGGCGCTGATCTGGTCCGTGACGGACGCAAACGTATGCCCCGGCTCCACCGTCGGAACGGGGATGAAGCGCTCCGGGATGTCCTGGGTGACCGGGCGGATTTCGTGTGCTGGGGTTTGATTTGCCATGATTAAAAAAAGCTTTTCACCACAAAGACACAAAGAACACAAAGGGCTCTCTTTGTGTCCTTTGTGCCTTTGTGGTGAAAACGGTTTTGCCTCATCGCTTGATCTCCGGATTCGGATTTCTTATCGCGCCGAGGTACGTCGTACGCGGTCTTGTATTCAATTCAGCCAACAATGCGTAATTCGTCGGCTCCGCTTTCAATGACGCGACGTGACTATGCGGATCGTTCATGTCGCCGAACACGATCGCGTCCGTCGGACAGGCCTGTTGACATGCGGTGACGACTTCGCCGTCACGGACGCGGCGTCCTTGTTTTTCGGCGTCGATCTTGGCGGCGTTGATGCGTTGCACGCAGTAGGTGCACTTCTCCATGACGCCGCGCGTGCGGACGGTGACGTCGGGATTGCGCTGCGCTTTGAGCGCGGGCGTTTCGTAGTCGCTGTAGTGGAAAAAGTTGAAGCGGCGCACTTTGTACGGGCAGTTGTTCGAGCAGTAGCGCGTGCCGACGCAGCGGTTGTAGGTCATGTCATTCAGACCTTCACCGCTGTGCGACGTGGCGCCGACCGGGCAGACCGGCTCGCACGGCGCCTGCTCGCACTGCATGCACGGCACCGGCTGATGAAACACCTCGGGATTCTCGGCGTCGCCCTTGTAGTAACGGTCGATGCGCAGCCAGTGCATCTCGCGCTCGGCCAGCACCTGTTCCTTGCCGACGACCGGGATGTTGTTCTCCGACTGGCACGCCACAACGCAGCCGTTGCAGCCGGTGCAGACCGAGGTATCGATGACCATCGCCCATGCGTGCGATTTGGAGTAGTCGTACTTCGGGTACATCGACTCGGGACTCTGCTCTTCTTCGCGCTTGTAGTCGTGCGCGAAGTCGGGCGTTTTCAGATATTCGGCGAATGACGCAGAACGGATGATGCCTCGGTCGGCGCCGACGTCGCTCGCGTTCAGGCTCTGATGCTCCTGTGTGCAGGCGACGTCGTACGGCGCCGCATTCGTTAGCGTGATGTCAGCGCCGGGACCGCCATTCAACGCGTCCGCGAAACGGAACGGCGTGAGGTCGACCCCCATCGTGTTCCCCGAAATGTGGAAGGCGTCGAGATCGGGACCGTACATCCCCTTCGTATCGGGAGACGGCGTAGCGATCCGGCCGCCGCGCGTGCGGCCGTAGCCCATGAACATGGTGATGGTACCGTCGGCGTGACCGGGCACGACCCAGATCGGCGTGCGGATCGTGCGGCCGCGATACTTCACATCGGCGAGCAGCGTCTGCTTCTCGTTGACGAGTGCGTCGCGGCGTTTGTCGTCGTATCCGAGGGCGACGGCAGTCTTCGGACTGACGAGGGCGACGTTCTCCCAGCAGATTTTCGTCTGCGGCTTCGGCAGCTCCTGCAGCCAGGCGTTGTTCGCGTAGCGTCCGTCGTAGATGTTCGGATCGGGAAGGATGCGCAGTTCGTAGCCGGTCGTAGCGGCAGACGTCGCCCTTGGGAGCGCGGGCGTCCCGCCCGCCGTTCTCGCCGGAAGTGCACTTCCCGCGATGGCGCCATCATTCAGCCACTTCCGCCAGGTTGCGTCGAAGTTGAGCGCGCCGGCTTTCGATTGCCAGTAGGTTCGAACTACGTCGTAGGGCGATGCATCCAATCCGCCGAGGAGCGCGCCGAGAACTTCGTGCGGCGAGCGGCCGTTGTAGAGCGGCGCGATGAGCGGCTGGACGATCGAGACCGTGCCGTCGTGCGCGCGTGCGTCGCTCCACGACTCGAGGTAGTGCGTCTCGGGGATGTGCCAGTGCACGTGCATCGACGTCTCGTCGTAGTACGGCGAGAGATGGGCACGGAACGGAACCTTGTCCAGCGCCTTGACGAACGCAACGTCGCCGGGCGCGTCGTAGACGGGATTGCTGCCGAGGATGATCAGCGTCTGCACGGCGCCGGCGTTCATATCGGCGACGAGTTGCTTGAGCGATTCGAGCTGATTGACCGGCGCGACTTCGACCGGATCGGTGATGGTGATCGTCGAGCCGATGTTGCCGAGCGCCTGGTTGATCGCCATGGCAATGGCGTGGACGGCCGGCGGCTGTTCCTCGCCGGCGACGACGATGCTCGCGCCGCGATTTTTCTGCAGATCGCGGACGAGCGCCACGATCCAGTCGGCGTGATCGGGCGCAGCGCCAGCGCCGGCGATCGCACGCGCGTACGCCTCGACCTGCGACGGGCGGACGGCCAGCCGGTGATCGGCGATGGAGCCGGTGCCGGTGGGGCCGGACTCAATTGCGTAGAGGCGATTGATCGACGTCGTCCCTTTGCGCACTTTGCGCCGGCTGGAGAAATCGCGGGCGTAGCGGAGGTGGCCAGGTCCGCGATCGAGGAAGTCGGAATCGAGCGAGACGACCACGTTCGCTTTGTCGAAGTGATAGACGGCATTGGCGTAGCCGCCGAACGCGAGACGCAATCCTTCGCGCACGTTGTGTCCGCCGGCCGCTTCCCACTGGTGCCATTTCGCGCCCGGTGTCTGCGCGAGGAACTGCTGGATCTGCGCGCCGAGGGTCGGCGAGGTGATGGTCTGCGTCAGGAGGCGAACGCCGCCGGCTTTGAGCGCGGGCGCGAGCGTCGACAGGAACTCGCTCCACGTCGAGATCTCGCCGAGGTGGCGGACGACCTGAGAGCGGTCGGGATCGTAGAGACCGAGGATTGAGGCCTGCATCCACGAATTGGTGGCGCCGAGGGACGACGGATGATCGGGATTGCCTTCGATCTTCGTCGGACGGCCCATGTGGCTCTCGACGAGCACGCCATGCGCGTAGCCGCTGATCGGCATCGCTGACGCGAAGTAGAGCGGCTGCCCCGGAATCAGATTCTCCGGCTGGCGAACATACGGGACGATTTTCTCCGCGGGACGGTTGCACGCGGCCAGTCCGCCGAGGGCCATCGATGCGCCCATGAGTTTGACGAAGTCGCGCCGGTCGACGCCGCGCTCCATCGCCAGCGCGCCGGCCGGGAACTCCGTCTCCACGACCTGCTCGAAATCCTCGCGCGACAACGACTCGAGGCTCCGCCAGTACTCGTTTGTGAGACGAGTGCGGAACTTTGCGAGGTTGAGTTCGTTGGTGTCGGTCATCGTTTACTCGGGCCGTCGGCTGTCGGCCGTCGGCTGTCGGGATACTCAATCCTCGGTCCCGACGGCCGAGAGCCGACAGCCGACAGCCTTCTCTAGTAATGACATGTCGAGCAGCTCGTCAACTTCTGAATGTTGTACTCCTGCATCAGCTTCGGGCCGATGCTCTCCTGATCCTTCGCGATGTAGGCCATGTTGAAGACCTGGTTGCGCGGGCGGACGAATTTCTCCGGCGCGCGGTGGCAGCTCAGGCACCACTCCATCGTCAGCGGCGAGGCCTGATACGTCAGCGGCATCCTGTCGATGCGGCCGTGGCAGCTCGCGCATCCGATTCCTTTGCTGACGTGAATCGAATGATTGAAATGAACAAAATCCGGAAGCCGGTGCACGCGCGACCAGACGATCGGCTTTCCGGTCGCGAAGCTCGCGCGCACCGGCTCAAGCATCTCGGCGTTTGTCCAGATTTGTGAGTGGCAGTTCATGCAGGTCTGCGTCGGCGGGATGCCGGCGAAATTCGATGCCTCGACGCTCGTGTGGCAATAGCGGCAGTCGATCCCGAGTCCGCCGGCGTGATGCTGATGGCTGAACGGCACCGGCTGTTCGCGCTCGATCCCCTGATCGGTCGCGTACGGCGAACGGACCACGCCGCCGATGGCCCACAGCACGAATGCAACGGCGAAGACAGCGCCGAAGATCGTGACGCGGGCAAGAGTGTTGGCGCTACGGTGGAAAATCTGAGCCATCTACAGGCTGCTACCTCGGCGGGATGCGGCGCGGTGAAAAACGGCGGCGATCATATCGAAAACAGTCGGTGACGCAAGACACACGATTCAGCGCGGGGTCCCGCAATGCACGAACCGTGTCACGACGATCTCCGCGTCTCCGCGGCTCCGCGTGAAACACCGCCGGAGATCACGAGAGCCATGACGTTCGCGCTATCGACAGCCAGCGCCTCCACGCGTTCGCGCGCGACCACTACCAGCGTCCCGGCCATGCTGTACGAGAACGGCAGGTAGACGGCGATCTGTCCGGGCAGCGCGAGAAATCCGAGGTCGTCCTGCGTGATGAAACCGAGCGTGCGGACGCCCTCGGTGATCATCACCGCCACCGGCTGATCGAAACGCTTCTTGTCGCCGACGAACGCTTCGAGCAGATCCTTGATCGATGCGTAGACCAGCCGGACCAGCGGAGCGCGCGTGAACATCACTTCCGTCAGCCGCAGAAACTTCCGCACGAAGAAGTTCGACGCCACCGCGCCGATGGCGATGATCGTGACGATCGTGATCGCGAACCCGGCTCCCGGCGTCGGCAGGTTCAGGAGCCGGTCGATCCGGACGAACGCCTCGTACAGCAGATACGACGTCAACGCGATCGGCACGACGATGACGAGGCCACGCAGGAAGTTCTTGATGAGCCAGTTCATGGCCGGAGATGGTACGCGGACCGGCTTTTCTCCGCGCCTCCGCGTCTCCGCGTGAAAATGCTTTACAATCCGCGCCCTTACCCAACCCCCTTGGGTCGCGGGATCACCGCAAACAAACTTTCGGAGGACCTATGAAGTCATGGATCACGCGCACGCTGGTCCTGGCGATGCTGATGGTCTGCATCGCTGGCGTTGCGCACGCGCAAAGTACGGACACAACCCAGCCGGCCGGAAATGCTCCGGTCGCGGCGCAGGAATCGAGTCTGGCCGGTCAGCCCACGGAGGCACAGACCGAGGCCAATCTCGTATTGCCTG
>JAXDIO010000251.1:0-6844 GCA_034663965.1 Thermoanaerobaculia bacterium
GCAGTTCCTCGGATGCCGTATCTCGAAGTGGCGGCGGCGCTGCCGGTGGTGCTGGTCGTTGAGGACGAGCGGAAACTGCGCTGGTCGCTCATCGAACAGTTCCGGGCGATGGGGATCGAAGCGCTGACGGCCAGCAGCGGGTATGAGGCCATCCGCGTCGCGGGAGAGAGCCGGCCTGACCTCATCCTGCTCGACGGCCTCTTGCCGGAGATGCACGGATTCGAGATCGCGCGATTCATCCGCCGCATCGACGCCGATTACCGGCCGCACATTGCCATCATGACGGCGATCTACAAACACACTCGCTATCAGAACGAAGCGCGGCTGAAGTACGGGATCGATGATTACCTCATCAAGCCCGTTCTGCCGCAGTCGCTGGCGGGACTGGTGCGGCGGGTTCAGGCGGGTGCGCGATGAATGCAGCTTCGAAAACGCGCGGCCGCGTCCTCATCGTCGACGATGAGCCTGAGTTGCTCGAAGGGATGAAGATGCTGCTCGAGCTCGAGGGAATCGACGTGACCATTCACGGCTCGCTGATCACGCTGCCGCTGATACTGCGCGACGCCGATCCCGATGTCGTCCTGCTCGACATCAGCCTTCCGGCGCTGTCCGGTACCTCCGCATTGCGCAGCGGACTGCGGAAACTGCTGAAAACCGACGGCTCGCTCGTGCTGTTCTCCGGCCGCTCTGACAGCGAGTTGACGGTGCTGACGCGGGAGTTGGGCGCTGATGGGTTTATTGCCAAATCAGAAGATCCGATGGAGATCGTCAGACGGATTCGGACATGGATCGACCGGCGCCGGCTGAAGCGCGCCAATTACCAAAGCGAGGAAGCCAATGGCACAAACCGCACCGCACTTGCTGCTGCTCGCTGATCGCGGCGCGCCGCGCACCGCCACGCTGCTGCGCGCGGCAGGTTACGCCGTCAGCGCGATCAACCATCCCGCGATGGTGGAGCGCTTCGACGACGGCGTCGTCATCGAACTGCCGGCGCTGGCTGCGATCAGCATCATCCGGAGGATCGAAGCGCGGCGGCGCGATGTGGCGATTCTCGTGATCTCGGCCGAGGCTGAATCATTGCGGCGCGCGCTGCCATCGGTGCGGGTGATCAGACCTGATGACATCGACGACGATCTCGTTTCGGCGATGGATCTGGCGCTGGCAGGGCAGCAACTGAGGCTCACCGGATAAAAAAAATGCCCGTTGCGCGGCCGTCGCAACGGGCTGGCGCGCTAGAGTGCGCCCACTGGGTCGCCGCAGTTTTCGGATCAGCGACGGCGACCAACTTACAGCCGCCGCCGCCACGCGTCTCTACGTTTTTGGAAGGCTCAGCCGCTACATCCCGATCGGGTGCCAAACCGTCTTCATTTCCTGGAAGTCGAAGATGGCGTAGGGCGACTGGGAGCGCGTGGCATCGTCCCAACCGATCTTGCCAGCGTTGAAGTGCACGACGCGTTTGACGTTCTCGGCAGCGGTCTTCTGCACGGCGGCGATGGCAACGTCGGCGACGCCAGTCGTATCGATGGCGTTGACGTCCATGTGCGCCGCAAGCCAAGGCACCAGTTCGGTTTTGAGGCCGGAGATGAGATTGACGACGCCCGCCGGAACATCGCTGGTCTCGAAGATCTCGCCGAGGGTGATGGCGGCGAGCGGACGCGACTCGGAAGTGATGGCGACGACGACGTTGCCGCCGACGATCGCCGGCGCGATGCGGCTGACCAGGCCGAGGAGCGAGGGTTCTTCGGGCGCGACCACGCCAACGACGCCGGTCGGTTCGGGGACGGTGAAGTTGTAATACGGGCCGGCCACGGGATTGACCGAGCCGAAGACTTGGGGGTATTTGTCGCTCCAGCCGGCGTAGTAAACCCAGCGGTCGGTGAGCGCGGCCACTTCGCGGCGGGCGTCGGCGGCGGTTGAACCCTGGCGTCGTAACTCATCTACCAGTTCGGCGGCGCGCGACTCACAGACTTCGGCGAGACGATAAAGAATTTGCCCGCGATTGAAGGCTGTTTTCCCGCTCCATCCGGAAAATGCTTTACGGGCTGCCTGCACGGCATTGCGCAGGTCTTTTCTCGATCCGCGGCAGGCGTTGGCGAGCAACTCTCCCCCTTTGCCTTTGACGGCATAGAAGCGGCCGGATTCCGTGCGAGGAAACTCGCCGTTGATGTAGAGCTTGTACGTCTTGCGAACGTTCAGCCTCATGAAAGCACCACATACGGCGCCAGTCCGTGCAATCCGCCTTCGCGGCCGAAGCCCGATTCCTTGTAGCCGCCGAACGGCGATGCCGGATCGAATTTGTTGTACGTATTCGCCCAGATCACGCCGGCGCGAAGTTTCTGCGCCATCTTGAGAATACGCGATCCTTTTTCGGTCCAGACGCCGGCCGATAATCCATACGGCGTGTTATTGGCCTTCTCTATTGCTTCTTCCGGCGTGCGGAACGTCAATACGGACAATACCGGTCCGAAGATCTCTTCCTGAGCGATGCGGCTCGACGCGGCGACGCCTGTAAAGAACGTTGGCCGGAACCAGAAACCGCGGTCGGGGACGCTGCAGGACGATTGGAAAATCTCCGCCCCCTCCTCGGTGCCGCTGTCGACGAGCTCCTGAATTTTCTCCAATTGCGCGCGCGAGTTGATGGCGCCGACGTCGGTGTTCTTATCGAGCGGATTGCCGACGCGCAGCGTTCCGATCCGTTCGCGCAGTTTGCGGACTACCGGCTCGAGGATCGACTCCTGCAGAAAGAGCCGCGACCCGGCACAACAAACGTGTCCCTGATTGAAATAGATGCCGTTGATGATGCCTTCGACGGCCTGATCGATCGGCGCGTCTTCGAAGACAATATTCGGCGCTTTGCCGCCCAGTTCCAGCGTCAGTTTCTTTTTCGTACCGGCCAGCGAGCGCTGAATTCTCTTCCCGACGTCCGTCGATCCGGTGAAGGCGATCTTGTCGACATCGGGGTGATTGACGAGCGCCGCGCCGGTCGCGCCGGCGCCGGTTACGATGTTGACGACTCCGGGCGGAAGATCGGCTTCCTGGATGATCTCCGCCAGCATCAGCGAGGTGATCGACGTCGTCTCTGCCGGTTTGAGCACGACGGTGTTACCCGCCGCCAGCGCCGGCGCCAGTTTCCAGGCGGCCATCAACAGCGGAAAGTTCCAGGGGATGATCTGGCCTGCGACACCGACCGGCGACACATTGCGATTGGGGAAGGCGTATTCGAGTTTATCGGCCCAGCCCGCGTAATAGAAGAAATGGGCGGCCGCGAGCGGAATGTCGACGTCGCGCGATTCCTTGATCGGTTTGCCGCCGTTCATCGTTTCGGCGACAGCCAGTCCGCGCGACTTTTCCTGAATCAGACGCGCAATGCGAAAAATGTATTTGGCGCGTTCGGACGCCGGCAATTTCCGCCACACTTTTTCATACGCGCGCCGCGCTTCTTTTACGGCGCGATCGACATCTTCGGCGTCCGCCTCCGCCATTTCCGAGAGCGTCTCTTCCGTGGCGGGATTGATCGTCTCGAACCAGCGTTTGGAATGCGGCTCGACGAATTTGCCGCCGATGAAGAGGTTGTAGCGCGGCTGGATCTTTACGTGATCCGTTGCTTCGAGCGACGGCGAGTAATGCCACTCCGTCAATGCACTGGATGCGGCTCCGGGGGTGAGACGATCTCTTGTTTCAAGTTTTGAGGTCATTCGCATATTTCGAATGTTGAATGTTGAATGTTAAATGTTGAATGTTGAATGAAAACGGCCCAACCATCTCGCGTTGTCATTCAACATTCAACATTCAACATTGAACATTCAACATTTCGCCTTTGACATGGCCGCTAATCCAACGTGAAGTAATCCCCCGATTGATACGCGCCTGTTTTTTCTTTGCGCAATTGCATCAACACGTCGTTGAGAAGCGACGACGCGCCGAAACGGAAAAGGTCGGGAGTCATCCACTCGCCGCCCATGGTCTCGTACAAAAGCACGAGGTACGCGAGCGCGAGTTTGGCTGTTGCGATTCCGCCTGCCGGCTTCATGCCGATTTTCTTGCCGGTGACGTGCAGAAAATCGCGGATCGCTTCGAGCATCACCAGCGTGACCGGCAACGTGGCGTTCGTCGTCACTTTGCCGGTGGACGTTTTGATGAAATCGGCGCCGGCGAACATGGCGATCAGCGACGCTTTGCGGACCTGATCGTAATTGGCCAGCTCGCCCGTCTCGAGAATCACTTTGAGATGCGCCGGGCCGCACGTTTCCTTGACCTCGGCAATCTCATCGAACACTTTCTGATAGTTGCCCGACAGAAACGCGCCGCGGTCGATGACCATGTCGATCTCGTCGGCGCCGGCGGCGACTGCCTGTCGCGTCTCAGAGACTTTGACGTCGATGTAGGTCTGCCCGCTCGGAAATCCCGTGGCGACCGACGCGATGTGGATGCCGGTGCCGGCCACGGCCTGCTTCACGAATGGCACCATCGCCGGATAGACGCAGACCGCGGCCACGTGCGGGATGTCGCGATCGGACGGATCAGGGCGGATGGCCTTCTGGCAAAGAGCCCACACCTTGCCCTGCGTGTCTTTTCCTTCGAGCGTGGTGAGATCCATCATGCTGATGATCAGCTTCAGGCCCCACACCTTCGACTCTTTTTTCAGCGACCGTTTCGCCAACGACGCGGCCCGCTCCTCGGCGGCGATGGCGTCGACGCCATGCGCCATCTCAAGGGCGTCGGCAATGCTGCGGCGGAAGATCGCGGGAGGGAACGCAGGCGGCTGCGTGATGAGGGATTCGCTCATGGACTGTCAAAAATAGCACGTGAGGGGGTGGGGAGTGGGGGGTCGGGAGTGGGAGATGAAGCGAACCTCATCAAGAATGTTCGCTCAACTCCCACTCCCTACACCCCACTCCCCACCCCCTCAAAAATCAGTGTGCCGCGCGGCGCCGGTTCAGAACCTCGGTGACCTGCGACCACTGGCCATTCGCGAACGTCCACAGATCCGACAGATAGAAGCCGCTGTAGCCGCCGAACATCACCAACTGGTTACGAATCGGATCGAGCGCGAAGCCGGCATTTTCGCGTGCGGGCGGCGTGAGGGCCGAGGTGACTTTCGTCCAGGTCGTTCCATCCCAGTCCCAGGTGTCGTTTGCGTAGACCTGCACCTGGTTGTTGGCCGCATCGGTGTCGACGCGGATTCCGCCGAACAGGATGGCGTGGTTCGTCTTCGGATCGATGGCAATCTCAGCACCGTAGCGCATGCCGGGGTTGGTGCTCGGTGTGAGCAGCGTCCAGCCGGCGCCGTCGAAGGACCACATGTCGTTGAAGCGCGTCAGCCGAGCGTCGGAAGTGAGGCGCCCGAGGCCGCCGTAGAGGACGGTCTTCTTCAGGATCGGGTCGTACCACATCGAGGCCAGCGACCGCGACGGCGCCGGATTCTTCTTCACCTGCGTCCACGTGGTTCCGTCGAAGGTCCATGTCTGCGCGAGATAGATGTTGTTGCCGTCGAGGCCGCCGAAGAAAACGGTCTTCTTCAGACTCTGGTCATAGACGAGGCTTGCGAACCGGTGTGGGGGCGGTGCGTTCTTTGTAGCGTCGAACTGCGTCCACGTCGTGCCGTCGAACTCCCACGTAGCGCTGCCGGAACAGAGGAGAACTAACTTGGAGCGGTCGGTATCGTACGCGGCGATCGGCGACGCGCAGTCGGTGGGCTGGGTTGTGGTGGTCAACGGACGGAACATGCCGTTCTGATACGTCCAGAGGTCGAAGAACGTGAGGGCGTCGTTCACGCCGCCAAACATGTAGATGACTTTGTTGACCGGATCGGATGTGAATGTGAAGAGCGAGCGGGGCGCTGGATACGCGGCATCGCCGGCGACGGTCCACGCCTTGTTCGCATAGGTGAAGGTAGCGGTGTCGAGCACACCCACGATGGGCTGGCCGCCGAAGAGTACGGCGTTCTGGTGATCGGGATCGAACGTCAGCGCCGATCCGACGTAGGGACCGGCGAACTGCGTCAGATCGATCTTCGTCCAGTTCGTGCCGTCCCATTCATAGGACTCCTCGGTGCTGATCGTCGTCGAGCAGACACCACCCGTGTAGAGAATGGTGTTGTTCGAGCTTTGCCAGGTCATCGCGCCTTCGTTGGCGCACGTGGGCAACACGGTTGGGGTCAGCTGTTTCCACGTAGCCGACGCCGGATCCCATGCGTACATGACCGTGGCCGTGCCGTTGAGGGCAAGCATGATGGTCTGTTTGCGGACCGGGTCATATTCGAGCATGGGCTTGGTGACGGCGGGACCCTCGGCGAGGACCTGAGTCCAGTTCGTGCCGTCGAACTCCCACGTGTCGTGCAGCGCCTTGTCTGTCTCAGTCTTGCCGTCGGCGCCGTAGGTCTGCAGGAAGCCGCCGAAGATCACCATGCGATCGCGTACGGAATCGTACGCCGCGCCGGCGAGCTCGCGGACAGGCGGCGCGTTGGTGGTGTTGATCGGAGTCCAGTCGGTGCCGTTGAAGCTCCAGGTGTCGTTGAGATTGAGCTTGCCCTGACGGCCGCCAAAGACGACCACGCGATTTCTCGTAGAGTCGAACACCATCGAGTGGGCTGCGCGCGCCGAGGGGCTGTGCGGGGGGAAAACCTGAAGCCAGCGGGTTCCGGTCCACTCCCATGTGTCGGCCATCTCGTACTGCTGCTTGGTGCCGGCGTCGAGGGTGGTGAGGCCACCGAAGAGGACGGCGCGGTGGATGGCGGGATCCCACACCATCCTGGCTTCGAAGCGGCCCGACGGCGAGGCCGCGAACGCGCTGCCTGCGGCGAGAAGGAAAATGATGCAGAAGAAAAAACCGCGCTTCAGCGAGT
>JAXDIO010000260.1:0-8923 GCA_034663965.1 Thermoanaerobaculia bacterium
TGCGCGAGACGATCGACATGACCGCGCCGGAGTCGACGATGGCGATGACGTTCTTCGTTTTGTTCACGGTCACTTCGACGCGCGGCACATCGGGACGTCCGATCCGTAGCGGCACGCGCTCGGCGACCGGGCCCCGGAAGTGGTACAGGTCGACGTTCTTCAGCGCTTCGAGAAAGTCCATGTGCCACTTGCGTACGACCAGTCCATGCTCGGCGGCAACGTGCGCCCACTCCAGGCTGGCCTCGAAGTTGTTGCGCATGTATTCGAGTTGCGAGAGCGTCCATGCGGCCTCGGCGTATGTGGTGCGAAACGGCTCCAGGTCGAGCGCGGCGCGAAGGTGACGGCGCGCGTTATCGAAACGGCCGGCCGTCATCTCCGCGGTGCCGAGGGCCAGAAGGTCGTTCGCGCTCTGCCGCCCTTTCGCTTCAATCGTCGAGGCCTGCTCGACGGCGCGGACGTAATCCGACTTTCGCAGCATCGATGGCAGATCGCTGCCGCGCTCGATCGATCCCGGTGAGAGCAGCAGCGGCGAAATCGAAACATCCGAGTAGAGCGCGCAGCCGGCGGCGAGGGCGGTGAAAGCGATAAGGACTGAATGACGCATCGGGCTTCGGCATTGTACGGACCGCAGGGGAATGCCGCGGCGTCCGCAGGGTCAGCGCTCTGTGACAAGGTGATTGCCGCGGACGAGGATGCCGAGCTCGCGAATCTGATACGCGAGCGCCTGGCGCGACATGTTGAGCGACGCCGCGGCACGGTTCTGATTGCCGTTGGCCTGCACGAGCGACTTCTCGATGAGATCGCGGCGGAAGCGCGTCACCGCATCCTGATACGAGCTCACGCCGCCGCCGGCGCGGACGAGGGTGCTGCGCATCCGCTCCGGAAGATGCTCGACGTCGATAGCCGCGGCTTCGCCCGCGAGCGCGTGCGCGGCGCGAATCGTGTTCTGCAATTCGCGCACGTTTCCGGGCCAGCGGTAGCCGATGAAGACGGATTCGGCGTCGGCGGTGAGTTTCGACGGTCCGCCGCGGCTCTTTTCGTGCTCGCGCGCCAGGAAGTGGGACGCGAGCAGCGGGATATCGGACGGCCGTTCGCGCAGCGGCGGTAAGGCGATCTCGATTCCGCCAATGCGGTAGTAGAGATCCTCGCGAAACTGTCCCTCTTCGACCGCCGATTCGAGCTTGCGATTGGTGGCGCTGACGATGCGCACGTCGGCGGTGCGATTCACGGTGTCGCCGACGCGGCGGAACTCCCCCTCCTGCAGAAATCGAAGGAGTTTGGCCTGCGCGGAGAGCGGCATCTCGCCGATTTCGTCGAGGAAAAGCGTTCCGCCGTCGCTGGTCTCGATCAGCCCGGCGCGGTCGCGGTCGGCGCCCGTGAAGGCGCCGCGCACGTGACCGAACAATTCGCTCTCGATCAGGTTCTCGGGCAGCGCCGCGCAGTTGACGGCGGTGAAGGTCTTGCCGCGGCGCGGCGAGTGGCGATGGACAGCGCGCGCAGCCAGCTCCTTGCCCGTTCCCGACTCGCCGAGGATGCAGACGGGAACGTCGCGGCGCGCCACGCGGGTGATGAGCGTGAAGATTTCGCGCATGACCGGCGAGTCGCCGATGATGCCGTCGATGGCTTCGCTCTTGGCGACGGTCACGCTCTCGTTCTGTTCGATGACGCGGCGCATGCGGTGATGCTCGGCGCGCGTTCGGAAGAGCGCGGCCAGCGCATCGCGCGACTCCGGAGCCCACGCGCTGATGCCATCGACGAAGAGCAGTTCGCGTTCGCTGCAGAGAATCCAATCGTGCCTGCCGGCGGCGGCGATCGTATCGAGATCTGATCCCGCGAGCGCGGCGGCCGATCCGATTTCCTGCCATTGGCCGAGGCGGTTGCGCATGGCAAAGCGCCATGTTGTCGGGACGAAATCGCGCGGTGTGAACGGAAACTCGCGCAAGGCCGCATCGCGAAGGAAGCGCATTTCGATAGCCGAGGCGGTGGTCTCGCGCTTCGGCAGTTCGATCTTCATCTCCGCGGCGATCGATTCCGCGGTTGCCGCGTCGCCGCGGCCGAGGGCATCCCGGAAGTGCTTCAGTTTCTGCGAGCCGGTGGACGCTTCGCCGAGATTTGCGACTCCGCCGTTGCGTCGGACGCGCATCGCTTCGTGGCGCTTCGTCAGCTCGATGTTCTCCGATGCGCCGGTCGAGCGGAGCGGCGTATCGCGCCCTTCGATCCAGTCGATCTCGTCGAGGATGAGGGCGGCCGCTTCGCGAATCTGCGGAGAGAACTGAGCGCTGTCGACGATCGCTTGTGCGGCGCGAACGGCATCGGCGAGACGGCCGCGCGAGAAATCGAGATGCGCGGCGATCATGTCGAGCTCGCGCAGCCGTTTGTCGTCGCCGGTGCCGCGGTAGAAGTGGCGAAGGCGATGAAGGCGCTGCGTCGCGTGCGTCCACTGGCCGTCGTCGGCAGCGAGGTAGGCGAGGATGAAGAGGATTCCGCCGCCGGCGCGGTCGCCTTGCGTCTCCTCAATGAGCGCCAGCGTGCGCAACGCTTCGTCGCGCGCCGCGGCCCAGGCGCCGGCGGTGAAGAGGATGTAGACGCGGTCGAGCGCGGCGTCGATGCGCTCGGTCTCGCAACGTGCGCGTGCTAACGATTCGGCGGCGTGTCTCGCCGCTGCGTCGAGATCGTCGCGCGAGGCGAGATAGGTCGCGAGTCGCGCGGCGAGATAGTGCGACGCTTCCGGCCGATCAGCGATCGGCTCGCGCACTTCGAATGCGAGCAACGCGCGGAGATAAGCAAGCTGCGCGACCTCTTCATCGCTTGCCGGAGCGCACTCGGCGAGCGCGGCGCGCATCTCGTCGTAACGCGAATCGATGTAGAGCAGATCGGCGCGAAGGATTGCTGCTTCGAATGCGCGCGACGTGAGGCGATGGAGACGCGTCAGAGCCGGACCGTAGTCGCCGGTGCGGCGCTCGATCCGCGCAAGCAACAGCTCGCGTGCATCGCCGGTCACGATCTGTGCGGCATCGCGCGCGTCGCGATAGCGGCCGGCGTCGATGAGCGCGGACGCGAGAATCTCCGCGAGCTTCGGCGTCAACGCATGGCGTGGCATCGTGCGCAACACCGGCAGCGCTTCGTGCGGTGTCGCGCGTTCGAGCATCGCCGCCGCTGCACGCGCGTCGCCGGCATCGATCAGCAGCGACGCCGACGCCGCGAAGTCTCCCGTCTCCGCGAGGACCTCGGCCGCGACGCGGCCAAGCGTTGCCTGTGAGGAAGGTGGAATCAGCCGTGCCGCGGCTCGCCGCACGCCATCCGAGGCGAAGACGAGATAACCGTCTTCGATCGATGTGATGCCGTCGACGACCAGCTCTTCGACGGCTTCGCCGAACATCAGCTGCCGGAAGAAGGCCGCGGCGACGTCGAGCCGCGCGCGCGTGCCGAGGAGCGCGATGGCGGCGATGTAGGAGCGGAGCGGTTCGCGCAACGACGCCAGCGCCGGCACTTCCTCATCGAACGGCAGCATCCCGGAGTCGAGAAAGCGTGGGAAGTCGTCCGATTCGACGAATGCTTCGAGCTGCGCGCGCCCTTCGACTTCGCGCGCCGCGCGCAGCGATGGCGCGACGATGAACGATCGCGTCGCCGGCAGGTCGACATCGCCGCGATCGGCGGCAATCCAGATTCCGGCGTCCGTCGCGGCGAGCATCTCCAGAACACGCGCCGAAGCAGCGTCGAAACGGTCGCGATTTGTAATTGCAAAGATCAGCCGCTGCCGCGGCGCACGCTCGACGATTGCTTCGACGATCTCGCTTTCACCGCGTTTCTCCATTGGTCCGGCGATCGCGGCAAGCGCGCTGATCGCGGAGTAGCGCTGCAGCGGCGAGGCGTCGCGTCCAATCTCCAGCAGCTGCTCGCCGCCAAGCGCCGCCGCGGCGCGAATAGTGTCAGTCGCATCTCCGCGAAAACTTCGCGCCGAGCCGCGCAGGATGTCGTTCAGCGCGTCCGGCCCCGGCGACGCGATCTCGCCGCATGCCGCGCGCCGCATCCACCGAAGATCGGCAGCCGCGTCGCCGCGCAAGCGCGACTCGATCTCGATGTAAACCGATTCCGCGCGCCCCCACGATTGCCGCAACGACTCCAGCGGCGGCGCGCCGTTCGCCTCCGCAAACTGCTGGATCACGGTCAGCGCCGGCGGCGCCTCCGCCGCCATTCCGCGAGCCGCCACGCGCACGAGCCGGCAGTCGTTGCCGCGCTTGCGCACGACGGCCCATTCGGCGGGGTCGTAGTCCGCATCCGAAAATCCGGCGAATTGCAGCAGCGCCTCATGCGCCGCAAATTGCGCGACGAGCGACAGCCGGTCGCGCGCACCAAGCTCGCCGGCGTCCGCGATCGGTGTGGCGTCGAGCGAGATGTCAGTGGCGAATCCGTCGAACCACGGCAGCGTCGAATGCCGCAGCGTCGCGATGTGCGCGCGGTCCCATCCGACCGCACGAAGATCGACCGCGACCGCCGGCCGCGCCCGTCGAACCGTGCCGCGCATAGACATGTATAGAGGTGAGGATCGGCGGCAGCATTTCCCTACCCTCGGCTTCAGCTAACCACGCCGCCGCGTCGTCGTCCAACGCGGCGGAGGACAACATGAAACGCTCCCTGTCATTCGCAGTTCTGCTCGTTGTTACCGCCGTCGCGGCTGAGGCACGCGATTCGTACGTGCTGCATTTCGGCGCCGGCAATTCGACGACGATCAGCGGCTCACTCGAGGATTTCACCGCGGTCAAAGGGACGCTCAGCGGCGATTACCTCTGGGTTCGCCGCGACGGCCGCCGGTACGTGATCACCGACCGCGCGAAGCTGGCCGAGGCGTGGGACTACTTCGCGCCGCAACGGGAGCTGCGTCCGCAGCAGAAAGAAATCGAACGGGAAACGCGGAAGCTCGAACGGGAGAGCGATGCGCTCGAAGATGTGCAGGACGATCGCCAGCTCAGTTCCCGCGAGCGCTCCCGCCTCGACGACCTGCACGCCCAGGAACGCGACCTCGGCCGCCGCGAACAGGCACTCGATCAGCGCGAAGAAGAGCTGGATCGGATTGCGGAGCGAAAGCTGTGGCAGATGGTTGATCGCGCCATTCGCGAGGGCGTTGCGCGAATGGTGCGGTGATTTCGGATCGTCTCCGCGTCTCCGCGTGAAAAAAGCTGTGAGACGATCCGCGAATGCGCCGCGTCGCCCTGCTCCTTCTCGTCCTAACTGTCGCTTGCGCGACGCAATCCAGCGAGAAAACGATCACGCGCCTCGACGGAACGCGCATCTCCATTGACCGCGTTTCCAAACTCGCGCGCGAAATCCTGACTGCGCAACATGTCACCGGCGCGCAGATCGCTGTCGTCGATCGCGGGCAACTCGTCTGGAGCGAAGCGTTCGGCATGCGCAGCCTCGATCCGCCGCTGCCGATGGCGCGCACCACGACCACTTGGGCAGCATCGATCACGAAAAGTGTCTTCGCGACGTATGTGATGCAGCTCGTCGAGCGAGGCGAGTTCGATCTCGATACCCCGATCGCGACGCAGTTGCCCAAGCCGCTCGATCAGTACGAGCCGTATCGCGAAACAGCGTCGCTTGTTGTGCAGGACCCTCGCTGGCCGCGGGTTACGCCGCGCATGCTCCTCTCCCACACGTCGGGCCTGCGCAACTTCGCCTCGATCGAGGACGACAAGAAGATGCACATCCATTTCGATCCCGGAACGCGGTACTCATACTCCGGCGACGGCATCAACCTGTTGCAGTTCGTGATCGAACAGAAAAAGCAGCGCGCTCTCGACGTGCTAATGCAGGAGGCGATCTTTGCGCCGCTCGGCATGACGCGAACAGGGATGGTCTTCCGCCCCGAGTTCGAGGCAGATATCGCCGACCGCTACGATCCCGATGGGAAGTTCCGATCCAAAACGAGGCGGGCTGCCGCTCGGGCAGCCGGCTCGATGACCAGCACCGCGGACGATCTGGCGCGCTTCGCCTCGGCGTTTTTCGCCGGGACGATCATTAAACCGGCGACGCGGCGGGAGATGCTCGCGCCGGCCATCATGATCCCGGCCCTCCACCAGTTCTTTCTGAAACTCGGTGAACCGGAGGGCACTGAAGGACGCGCGGCCGGCCTCGCGTATGGCTTGGGTTGGGGGCTCCTGACGCGCACGCCGTACGGCCGGGCGTTTTTCAAAGAGGGCCACGGCGACGGCGCGCAGAACTACATGATCTGTTTCGAGCGCCGCCAAGCCTGCATGATCATTCTCACCAACAGCGACAATGGCGAGCTGGCCTTTCGCCCTCTCCTCGAAGGCATCCTCGGCGACACGGTGACACCCTGGGAGTGGGAAGGCTACACGCCTGAGTACATTGCGCAGTCGCGCAAGAACGGGAACTGACTACTTCTCGTCGGCGGTGGGTCCGTACAATCCCGGCAGCGGGATGTCGTTGAGGCGCATGTAGA
The DNA here is from genome assembly GCA_034663965.1 of Thermoanaerobaculia bacterium. GTDB lineage: Bacteria > Acidobacteriota > Thermoanaerobaculia > Gp7-AA8 > Gp7-AA8 > JADGNZ01. The sequence continues at coordinate 6,464 of JAXDIO010000260.1, forward strand.
CCGTGAGTTGCGCGCGGTGGTGGATGAGGTGGTGCAGGACGAAATTGCGGAGCAGGCGAAAGCGCGGGGCCGACAGGATCTTGTTGCCGGCGGCGAGCAAGGTCCATTCGCCTTGGAGGAGCTCGTCCGAGGCGGATTCGATGGAGGCGCGAGCGGAGGCTGCGTTCTTATCGAAATAGGCCAGCAACTCTCGGATGATTTCTGTTCGGGCGCGCGCATTGGCGGCTGGCCGGGCGGGGCGATGTCGAAGGAGTCGTTCTCGATCATCAACGTCGCCCATGTGGGCAGATTGGCGACGTGAGTGGCCAGGCCGCCCATCTTCCACGACTTGCCGTGCGGCGAATAATCGAATTTATCCGTCGGGACGCGTTCGAGGACGGGCGGGTGTTGGTCATCTCCTGATCGAAATCGGGAAGGTAGAGCTCAGCGAGTGTCATCATTGGGGCAGTCCAACCTTTCTCATCAAGGCAATGAATCGAGGATCGCTGCGCACAGTATCGAGCGATGGGTCGACCTTAAGCCAGACTGCTGATTCAGAGCGGTCGTTGTAGACCTGTTCGAGATTTTTCATTGCCTCGTCATTATTGCCTAAAGCGGCGTAAATCCGCGCGAGGAATAAGGGGAGGGTATAAGTGCCAACGGCGCGGGCGCGTAATTCGGCCATTGCACGCAACGCCTCGTCGCGATTGCCGGCGCGGGCATTGATCATGCCCCAGTTCGTAACAAGAAGCTGCTTGCGACCTTCCATCTGCATTGCGCGTTGCATCAACGCCAATGCTTCGGGAAGTTTGTTCTTGCGATAGTCGATCTGCGCCTCCAGGTAGTAAACGTACGGAAAGCTGGGGTCGAGATCTAACGTGTGTTTGGCCTGCTCAATCGCTTCTTCATCGCGACCGGCGTAATAGAGGCAGCGGCCGACGTCCCAGCTCGTAGGAACCGAAAGCGGATCGAGTTGTTCGGCGCGGCGTTTTTCTGTGAGTGCCTCGTCGAAGCGGCCCATCGCGGTGAGAAAGTCGCCGTACATGCGATGCGCCTCGGCATCGTTGGCGTTCAGTGCGATGCCGCGCTTGAACTCGGCTTCCCCTTTCGCGAAATCCCAGTCATACCAGGTCAGCGCCAAGGCCAGACACGTGTGCGCGGGGGCAAGGGAGTCGTCGAGAGCCAGAGCGCGCTCCGCAGCTTCACGGACGCGCGGCATTGCCTCCCGAGGCGGCATGAAAAGATTGGACAACTGGTAGTAAGCGGCCGCCAGTCCGGCGTACGCGAGCGCATATGTCGGATCGCGCTCAATCGATTGATTGAAATAGGCGATCCCTTTCCGGGCTGACTCCTCGTCATTGTATTTCGTGGCGAAATAGCGGCCTTTGAGGTAGAGCTGAAAGGCTTCGTTGCTCTCCGGACGTCCGCGGCTCAACAGCTTTCGTTCCTCACCTGTGAGATGCGGCTGCAGTTGTGACGAGATTTCCTCGGACAGATCTTTCTGCAACGCCACGACGTCGGAAAGATTGCGGTCGTACTGTTGTCCCCATACCTGCGTTCCACGTTTGACGTCAGTCAGCGATGCACGGACTACCACGGTGTTGCCGCGTTGAATGAGGCGTCCCATGACGACGCCGCGTACGTGCAGTTCGCGCCCAATCGCGAGCGGATCGACATTTTTTCCCTTGTAGCGGAAGACGGTACTATGCGCGACGACCTGCAATTCCGGCAATTGCGATAACGAATCGGTGATGCTATCGGTCAGACCGTCGCTGAGATACTCGCTATTAGGATTTCCGGAGGCGTTGACGAACGGCAGCACGGCCACGCTGTCGATTTTGTCGGCAAAGAGAGTGCTCTTGATGATTGTGTAGGTCGCGGCTGCGAGAAGGCCAACGAGCACGAGGGCCATCAATACGATCATGCGCCAGTCGCGGACGGCGCGCGGCAGTGAAAAGTGACCGCGTGTCCCGATTGGGAACGTCATCTGCGCCGTCTGTTGCTCGTCGAAGCCCGGCGCGGAGAAATGACGGTGCATTTCCAGTGAGCTGAGTTTGTTTTCGAACTCGAGCTCGCGGCGCAGAGTATGAAGATCATTGAGAAGCTGGCGCGCCGACTGGTATCGATTGGCGCGGTCTTTTTCCAGGAGCTTGAGGACGATGCGATCGAGCTCCGGCGGGACGCTGCTCACGTAATGCGAGGGCGGCTTTGGAACTTCATTGACGATGGCGTTGGCGATGTCGATGAAATTGTCGCCGCGCACGGGCGGCTGGCCGGTCACCATCTCGTACATTACGGCGCCGAGGGCGTAGAGATCGGAGCGGGAGTCGGGTTGTTGGGCACGCGCCTGTTCTGGCGAAATGTAGAGCAGCGTGCCGAGGACGGCGCCCGTCGAGCTGTCTTTGAGCGCCGACTCCGGTTCTGCGAGCTTGGCCAGACCGAAGTCGAGCACTTTCACGTAGCCGTCGGGCCGCAGCATGA
>JAXDIO010000310.1:0-8066 GCA_034663965.1 Thermoanaerobaculia bacterium
CTCCTGGCTGACGATGCGGCGGCCTTCCCACGTTCCGCCGTTTAGCATCAGCTGGCCGAGCTTGATGAAATCGCGCAACAGCAGGTTCATTCCGCCGCCGCCGTACGGATGTCCGGCGGGATCGAGACCCCAATCGTACCGGCGGATCTTCAGCGGCTCGCCGATCAGACGGTCGAAAAGCACCATCGGGTCCTCATTCGCGGCGCGGCCGGTCATGCCGAGGGCGAGGTTGGGGCTGGCGCTGCAGTAGACCGAGTTCTCGCCCGGCGGCGTAGCCATCGGAACCTTCATCGTGTAGCGATAGAAATCGGGCTCCGCCTCCTGCTCCCACATCTTGTCTTCATTGCCGGGCGCGTCGTCGTTCGTGTCGTCGCAGAAGTAGCCGGACGACATCGTCAGCAGGTGCTCGAGGGTCATGGCCCGCTTCTGTGGATCGACGTCCGGCGGGAACGTGCCGCCGTTCATCACCTGATATACGGGACTCGACAGCTTCAGCGGCACGCCGGCGTGCATCGCCGCGCCGACCAGCAGCGAGGTCAGGCTCTTGGATGCCGAACGGGTGTTGTGGAGCTTGTCACGATCCTGCTCGTGGAAGTACTCTTCTAGCACCAGCTTTCCGTGCCGGGCGATGAGAAGACCGTGAACCTGCGGCGCGTCCGGCGCATCCATCGGCGTTTCGAGTATCCCCTGGACCAGCTTCTCGATGGCGGCGCGATCGATGTTCGCCGCATCGAGCGTGGCCACCGGCCAGCCGTCATCGCGCGCCAGCGGCGGACGATAGGTGTATCGGCTCGGTTGCTTGCCGCGCGGATAGAACGCGCTGTCGTCACCCTCGCGCACGAAGTCGTAGCTTCCGCCGCGGCTGGGAAAGGCGAAGGTGATCAGGTTCGTCTCCGGGTCGTACGTTCCGCTGGCGACCTCCTGCTCTTTGCCGCCGCGTTTCCCGATCAGTTTCAAAGCGTTGCCGTCGCGCGTGAGCCGCTCCACCCCCTGTTGCGTTCCCATGTCGCGCTCCGGATTGCGCAGGAGCGCGCGGAACGCGCCATCCGGCTGCGGCTGGAGAAGGAGATAGAAGGTGAAGGCGTCCTCGCCAGGATCGACGTCGCCGCGCCAGCGATTCGGACCGTCGGATTCCAAAACGACAGGTGATGCGCTCACCGGCGTCGATTTCCAGTACAGGAGCGTGCCGGGCCGATACCAGTGGCCGCGAATCACGCCGTCAGCATCGCGTTTTCCGCGGAACATGCCGCCGTTGTCCGGCAGGGTGAAGGTGAGCTCGCCGCTGGCGATGCTCACCGGCACGATCCGGCCGGCCATGTCGGCAGTCCATCCTTTTCCGCTGCGCTGCAGCAGGAGCGTGCCGCGCGCTTCGGGACCGAATCGCTTCTTCGCTTTCCAGAGTCCGGCCAGATCAGCGGGATCAGCCAGGAGCGGATGGGACACGACGGCGAGCAGCAGAGCGAGCACGAGTCTTTTCATGTGGATCAACGTAGCTCCTCGTCCGTCGCGACGCTTGGCGCGACGGAACCGATTTGTCTTCCGTTAGCGGTGCTGCGCGCGATAGGCCGCCGGAGTCCGTCCGGTGGTGCGTTTGAACGTCTTCGTCAGCTGGCTGTGATCGGAGAAGCCGGCGGCAAAAGCGATCTCCGCGACCGGCTTGTCGGTCATCACCAGCTCGCGGCGCGCGAATCCGACGCGCACGCGGCGGATGTACTCGCCGACCGTGCAGCCCTGCGAGGCGCGGAACTGCCGGGCCAGATGCACGGGATGCACGCCGACCGCGGCGGCGATGCCGCTGAGCGACAGCGGCGACGCCAGCTCCTCCTCGATCAGCCGGCGCGCGCGATCGACCCAACGATTGCGCCCGCCGCTCCGGCTCGCAAGCCGCGACGCGAAAACGATCACCTCCGTCGCCAGTGACTCGATGACTATCTCCGACATGCTGTCGGGCGCCGCCAGCTCCGCATCCAGACGATCGCCAAACTGATCGACGAACGGCGACTGCACCCGGAACCGCTCTCCGGCGAATCCAGCCTGGCGCAGCCGATCCACCCAGGCAGGACTGAGATCGATCGCCGTCAACATGGCGCCAGCATCATCGAACTCGTTCGCGTGCTCGTCGTACGCCGGACGATAGATGCAGGTGAACCGGTCGCATCGCTCGCTTCGCTGGCCGTACCGCTCGAGAAACCCGCCATCGCGCACGAACAACAGAAACGCCCCGGTGTGCGTATGCGGCGTGAGACGAAGCCGAGGCGGATAGGCGGTCGCAGTCAGCGAGGCTGCGGGAAGCTGGACCCGGCGCAACAACGTCCCCAAGCCCGGCGCGACGGTCGGTCCTGTAATTGCGGTGCTCATCTCGCTGTAGTGCGTAGACGTCCGGAAACGGGCGACGTTAGCACCAGCGACAGTTCATCGTTCAACGCCGCCCTGAGCCAGCCGCACTTCCGCGCGCGACTGCCCGAGGCTTTCCGAATACGAGGTCTGTCTCGATCTCGGCCGGCTTGCCGTCGACCAGATATGGTTTGAGTCGCCACGTTCGAAGAGCAGCGATGATGGCCTCGGACTGATCGGGGAAGGCGCTGAGGAGATGGACGTGCTTCACTCGTCCTTCGCCGTCGATGGTCACCCGGACCGGGATCGTGTTGAAGCGGCGCGTGGCGAGATAGGGTTCGGTCTTCTCCACGATGTTGTCGCCGTGTGCGTAGCCCTCCACGCAGAGCGGCGCAGCCCTTTCCTTCGGCAGAGAGATACCGCGCATCGCCTGCTCGGCCGCGTCGAGCGCCGCTTGGTCGCGGCCGGTGAGCGTGAACGTCAAGGCGTGGCATCGCGCGTCGGTTGAAAGTACGCGCCAATGGAATCCGACAAGCGGCGATCCGTATGCGACACGATAAAACGTCCGGCCGGCGATCTTCACCTCTTCCGGTCCACGCTCGATCTCGTACTGCGGCACGACGCCCCGGCGAAGTGAGGCCATCAGCTCCCTGGCCGACGAGGCAGGATTCGCACTAAAGAAGAGATCCTGCGCCGTCACCAGCACCTGGGCTTTCACTCTCTGCTGCTCGCGGTCCCACAAAGCGAATTGCGTCAGGACGTAGCTGCCGCCGTCGGACGGTGGAGGCCCCGCCGGCTGTTCAGTCCAGCCGGCGGGAATTGGATACGACAGGCCGAAATACGCGTTGTTGTAGCGGCCGCTGGCAACCTTCCCCTGCTCCGGCAGCGGCGTCACCGCGTCGCTCGTACCTGGCGTCGCCCCTTTGACGAGGATCACGCCTTGCGGAACCACAGCCGGAATCGTTCCCGCATCGACAGACAGGCCGATGCAAAGTGCGAACAGCGAGGAGAGAGAGTGCCTGGTCAGTCGCCACATAGTTCTCCCTTACTTACAGCGAGCGGAGGAAGTTCAGGATGTCCTGCTTCTCCGTGCTCCCCAGAGCATTGAAGTTGAGCACCGCGGAATTGGCCTCGGAGCCGGTCGAGGAATGCTGATCGATGGCCTTCAGAAGGTCGGGAGTACGGCCATCGTGCAGGAGGAAGATCCGCTTCCCCAGTCCCCACAGCGGCGCCGTTCGGAACTGGTCTCCCCCCGCCGTTCCTTGCGAGACGTTGTCTGCCAGCTTCGATCCCATGTGATGAATCTCGAGGTCGCTGAAGAGGTTCATCTTCTGATTGTCAAGGCTGGGCGTGATCGACGATGAGAACGAAGGGAACACGTTGTGATGGCAGGTCTCGCATCCGATCTTGTTGAAGAACTCCTCCCCTTTCTTGATCGAGTCCACTCCACCCGGCGTGTCCGGCGATCTCTCGGGCGGAGCCAGGAGACGCATGAACATGGCGAACTGCACGGAGTCGCTCAGCGTGTCGATGGAGCCGACGTTGAAGTTCGTATGGTCCTCCGGCGTCGCATTGAGCTTGCACGGATTGGGAAGTCCCAGAACCCTCTCCTCCTCGGGCGTGGGACGCTCCTGGGTGAATAGCTCGTTGCTCACGCCCTGCTCGACGTTGTAGGCCTCACCGGCGAAGAGCTCCAACGACTTGTTCTGCGCCTTCCAGCCGAAGCGGGCGATCGTGCCGTCGTTGCCGTTGTGGTTGAACGTCCCGGCGATCCCAAACGGATTGCCGGCTACGGACGCCTGGTACGACAGAAGGTCGGTCTCCTCGATGTTCTCTACGAGACCGCCTCCGAATAACGGCGTCGGAATGCGGAAGATGACGTTGTTGTGCGCGACGGCCGAGGCAAAGTCGGGCTGAGAGATCACGGACGCCGTGCAGGGACCAGCGTCGCTGCGTCCGGCGATGGTGAAGAGGTCCTCGACCCCGCCGTTCGGCTGGCTGGGGATGGGATTGCCGGCCGAGTCGGTGAAGAAGATGAATCGCGCCTCGCGCACCGGGCCGCTGAGGGTGATGAACGAAGGCGGCAAGTTGGTCGCGCCGTCCGCGCCCGCGTCGACGATCTGAGGATTGACCGCGGGGCTGGTGCCGCCGGTGGCGGGGAAAGCGTGGCAACGGGCGCAGCCCATTGCATTGAAACGGGGGCCGAGCCCCTTGCCCTTCTCGCCGCGGATCGTTCCGTTGACGGAGTCGACCTCCTCGAAGCGGGTCTTTGCGTCGTTGAAGAAGTTCAGGATCGTGATGGGATTGTTCGCCGCGACCGAGGCGAGCGGTCCGCCCGCTCCGGGCGGACCACCGCGAATGCCGGGATCGGACTGAGAGAACGCCTGGAGGGCAAACAACAAGACACCGAGGGTAAGGACCGCTGTAGTGCGCGATTTCACACAGACCTCCTTATGGGGTTGACATCTACGACCAGCCTTGGACACGCGGAAACTTCACTGGACTGCCGGGGCACGAGCGCTCGATGGATCAAATGCGAGAATCCGCGGTGTTCATATGGCGTGCCAGACGAATGGAGGGGTGGCTTTAAATATCGAGCTCGACCGGTGGCATTGCGCGCAAGTTCCTCGGATAGAGAAACCGCGGTTTTCACACGCTACCGGGAGGACGAAGTTCGCTTCCCTCTCAAAAATTTGGACGGAGGAGAAGGAGGAAGATCGCGACGCGAAGCGGCGGCTGGGAGAGTCCCAGCCGCCGGCGTAAACGCTGGATGCTATTTGACGGTGATACGACCCTCGCTGATCGGATCGAGGTCGTAAGTAGCGGTGGGGAAGCTGCGGCAGTTGACCTGGCGCGTGCGCGTGATCGCGTAGCCCACATCGTCCTTCCGCTCGGCGTCGGTGGCCCACCACGACATCGACCAACCGGCGTCACCCCTCACTTCCGCGTCGGTCGGGAACCAGGAGATGTCCTTCTGCCAGTACGAGCCGAAGGTGAAGCGATCGGTCGGATCCTTCGGATTGAGGTCGTTGTCCTCGACGGTGAGAGTCGCGACGCGGCCGATCATCGACCGGACGTTCGAATCGCTGACGGTGCCGCCCATCGTCACGCGGGTGCCGAGGGTGCTCATGCAGTCGACCGTGACCTTCATGGTGAAGTCCTTGACCAGAACCGTCTGCTTCGGGTCTTCCTGATCAAGATCGCCGTCCGAGACGAGCGTCGGACCGGCCAGCGTGAAGCTGCCCTGCGCGGAGCGGTCATCGCCCGATGCGCTGAAGTCAATCGACTGCAGACCTTCCGTTCCTTTGAAAGTGAAACTGCCTAGCGCTGAGGTTTGTGCGACGAGAGGGAAAGCGCCCAAAAACACGAGGAAAGAGAGAGAGACCACACGCTTCATTCGATTCTCCTATTGAGTAGAGTGTGGGGAACATAAGTTCCATGATGAATGACTTCTGTGAGGTGAATCACGCGCTCGCCGTCGGTCTATCCTGCAGATCACCCCGCGCGCGCCGACGCACCCTCTGCTGGTGGCGATGAGGCAAAGCGTGCCTTCGAGGGCGATGATGACGATGAAGAAGATCGACGTTGCCACGATCGAGACAGCGCGGCGCGGCTGATGGGAGTGCGCGCCAACATGCTTTCAACGCCGAACGTGTTTTCGAAACGGGATGTTGCGAGAGAGCCGCGCCGTCTATGGTTCTTCGCTCGGCGCCTCGTGCCGTAAGTCTCAGAATGAACGAGGCCCGGAAGCGCCGGCCCAGCGAACGGCACGCGGTCTGCTGCTGCGAAGTTAGCCGGCCGTTTCGATTTCGAGAGGTGGCGTGGTTTCGATCGGCGTTTGTGTTCCGAGCGACTTGTCGGCTAGAGAGAATGCTCCCGCTAAGAACATGCGAGTCCAAATGTATCCCGAAAGGAAACCGCACAGCACGAAATAGAGAACCACGGCAACTATGAACGGCTTCACCGTTTGCGCATCGCCGAATGCCGGAGCGAGCGCTGCGGCAAAATCCCAAAGACCGGTGCCGATCTCTTTAACCTGGGTAAGACCAACACCTACGAGAATCTTTGTGAACCAGTCCGAAATCTGTTCCAAATTCGTATTCGTGCGCAGGTTACTCGCAGACCGAGAGGTACTTGAGGCGCCTTCCTCGACATGAGATTTTGGAATCCCAAAGAGAAAGCCGATCACAAATCCGAGAAACATCATTCCGCCGGCGAGTAATGATCCGACGACGGCGGCCCTGATGGTCGCCACGCCGGATCGCGGACCAAACGAGCTCGCATACCAAAGGACGGCGACGAGCCCCAGAACTTGCCACGCGAAGACGACGGCGTTCGTCACACGGCGGTTTCTAGTACGCCATTCCTGCTCGGTAGCTGGTTGCTTGAAGATGCTCGTGGGGATTGGCATACCTAGGAGTGGCTAGAACCGTTGAAACCCCTACCCCCGATGGCCTCGCTCAGTAGCGTTTGGTACGCATCTGTTTGACGGGACCTGAGATTTGCAGCAGCGAGTCAACGGCATAAAGCCCCCGATCGAATCGCCGCGCCAGCTATCCGACCTGGCGATCGAGGTACGCCTTGATCCGCGACCAATACTGATCGCGCCAGGCCTGTTCGGTCTCAGGGATCAGCTCCTTCGGAACGCCGCGGTGCGTTAGCACGAGCTGCGTCCCACCATCCGGCGTCGGCGTCAACGTAACCGCGGCCATCGAAAAGATGCCCTCGGGGAATCGGCGGTGGCGCCAGGCCTGAACGATGCGTCGCCCGGGGACGAGGTCGACGTTGATCCCAGTGACGTCACTCTCACCGAGGGTGAACGTCCCGCCGATCTTTCTGCTGATGGTTGCCGGCTTGCCCGTGAACGCGGTGTGCTTGCGCGAGTCGGCCAGCAAATCGTAGACGGTGGCCGGATCGGCCTTGAACTTCACGCGCTGCTTGATGGTCTTGCACATGGCCACTCCTTACACGTAATTCTCCCGCAGCATCTCCGCGGCCGACGCGTCGAGTTGCTCGTCCCTCCGGATCTCGTCGAAACGGCGCACCAGATCTTCGGCGCGCACGTGGCGTCGAAGCGTGCCCGCGTAATCGGCGAGGACGATGCCCTGATTCATCATCACGATCCGGTCGCCGAGCGTTGCCGCCTGTTGCATCGAGTGCGTCACCATCAGCGTGGTCAGGCGATGCTGCGACACGATCCGCTCGGTGAGGCGGACGATCTGGTCGGCGCTCTTCGGATCGAGGGCTGCGGTGTGCTCGTCGAGCAAGAGAAGCTCGGGGCGGCGCCAGGTGGCCATCAGCAACGTCAAGGCCTGACGCTGCCCGCCGGAGAGGGTGCCGATGGGGTTGTGCATGCGCGTTTCCAGCTGCATGTTCAGCGTGGCCACACGGTCGCGCAACTCGTTCTGGAGGCGGGCCGGCAGCAGGCTTCCCAGTCCGCGCCCGAGGCCGCGGCGGGCGGCGCGGTCGCGATGCTGCAGGTCGGAAAGCAACAGGATCGCTGACGCGGCAATGACCACGGCAAGGCCAAACGCAGTTCTACGGAGGGGATTGGACACGGAACGGCGCGTATCGTCGTCGCGCCCGGCAGCGGTGTCAAGGTGAGAAGGTGAGAACGAGCCGGGCGTCGTTCGGTCGCGCGAATCCGCCGTTCGTCGCGTGTGCCGTCGTCCGAACCGTGGGCAGGTTCATAACGGGTATCCTCGAAACCGATGTCCGAACTGGCGACGGCG
>JAXDIO010000367.1:0-10972 GCA_034663965.1 Thermoanaerobaculia bacterium
CATCGCGTTGTAGACCGCTTCGCGAAGATGAATCTGCGGGAAGGTGATGGTCTTACCGTCGTTCGATTCGTCGAGCAGTCCGAGCGCGACGACTTCCCGCAACGCGCGATACGCATCCTCGCGCGAATGCGAGGCGACGCTCGTCAGCAGATCGACGCTCGATGATTCGCCAACCACGGCCGCCGCTTCGATCACCTCGCGATGCTTCGGCACAAGCGCCTCGACGCGCTCCATAAGAATCGACGCCGCACCGCCGGGGATGCGCAAACCCTGGATGCGATCCATTTCCGCGACCCAGCCGTTCGCCTCCCAGCGCAGGTAACCGTGCGCGATGAGGTAATCGACGACGCGGCGGATGATCAGCGGCGAGCCGGCCGATTCCCACAGTGTCCAGCGAACCAGATCGTCGGAGACGTCGTCTTCGCCGAGGAGCGACTGCAGATGCTCGCGAACGAGCGGCTCGCTGAGCGCGTCGACGCGAATGATCGGGAAGTTTCCTTCGCGGGCGCGAAGCTCCCACGCAGCCAAGTGCGCGCCCGGCTCGGTCGCGGCCTCGCTCGACGAATCGATCGTCAGCGTTCCGATGACCAGCAGCCGGTTCTGGCGTGCTTCGCCGATGAGAAACGAGAAGAGATCAGCGGTCGATGGGTCGGCCCACTGAACATCCTCGATCACGAGAATCAGCGGTGACGCGCCTGACTCGTTGTCTGTCGAACTGGCGCTGAGAAAGCCATACATGTCCTGCATCGCCTGCACGATGCGATTAAAGAGGCGGTACTTCTGACCCGTGGCAGGAGCGGAGTCTTCCCCTTTCGCGGCGATGATGAGGGGCCGCAGCAGCCGCCGGATTTCGGCCGAAACGTCGGCCTCGGGATTCACCGCCATCAACATCTGCTGAAAGATCTCGAAGAACGGCGCGTAGATGGTCTTTCGATTGATCGGGCAGCCGCCGCAAAAAACGCGCGCGCCTTCGAGCTGCGCGCGGAGCGTTGCGTCGCGCACGATTCGGCTCTTGCCCATCCCCTCGGCACCGGCCACGATCACTCCGTTGCCGCGTCCTTCGCGCGCTTCGTCGATCATCGACGCGAGTTGTGCGACCTCCGTCTTCCGTCCGATCAGCGGCGCGGCGAACAGCTCGCCGCGGCCGACCAGCAGTTCGCCCGCGTCGGCGTGTTTCCCCGCAGCAGCGGCGACGTCCTGCAGGAGTGCCGCTGCCGAGGGGTAGCGATGGCGCGGATCCTTCTCGAGCAGCCGCATGATGATCAGCTCGAGCTCCGGCGGCACACGAGGATTGATCGACGATGGCGGGCGGATGTCCTCATCGAGGTGCATCCGGATGACCTCGATCGACGCCTTGCCGTACCCGGGTAACGCGCCGGTGACGGTCTCGTAGAGCGTCATGCCGAGGGAGTAGAGATCGGCGCGCGAGTCAACGCGATCCTGTTTCAACACCTCGGGCGGCATGTAGTGCAGCGATCCGCGAATCTGCCGGTCGAGTACTTGCCGGCTCTCGACGGCCACGCCGAAATCCATGATCTTCGCGTGGCCGCGGTCGTCCACGAGGATGTTCGACGGCTTCAGATCGAGATGGATGATGCCGAGGTGATGGACGTGATGAAGAGCCGACGCGATCTGCAGGATCACGTCGTACAGCGCGGGCCAGCTATGTCCGTCGAAGTACTCCGAGATCTTCTTCCCCGCGAAGTACTCCATCGTGAAGTACGGAAAGCGATCGTGCAGCAGACCGTACTCGCGAACCTTGACGATGCTCTCGTGCTCGAGCGAAGCGAGCGTCGAGAACTCGGTCTTGAATCGGAGAAGCTGCTGCGGCTCGGACAGCTCGTGGCGCAGGATCTTGATCGCTTCGTCGCGTTGGTTCGCGACGTCGAAGACGCGATAGACGCAGGTGGCCGGCGTTTCTTTGAGGATCGCGCGAAGCTGGTACCGCGCGGGAAGTTGAAGCGCAGGTTCGATGGTCGGCTCGGCGGTGGTGGTCATTGGCTCTGATACGTTTCTGTTAACGGGTCAAATATAACCCTGCCTTCGGAAACCGTGGTCAGAAAGTTGACCATGAGCGCGTCGTACAATGCGCCGCTCCGTGTCCGATCTCCCGCAAAGCGTTGACCGCTTCGATGTTGTGCGCATTCTCGGCAAGGGCGGGATGGGGACGGTCTATCTCGCACGCGATCAACGTCTGGACCGCCTTGTCGCCGTCAAGGTTCTACACGCTGAAGACCTCGCCGCCGAAGACCGCCGCGCGCGTTTTCTGAGAGAAGCCCGAACCGCGGCCGCGATCCGACACGCCAACGTCGCCACGATTTACGAAGTCGGTGAGACGGACGAAGGCGTTCCGTTCATTGTCATGGAGTACTGCGAAGGCGAAACGCTCTCGCAGCGAATGCGACGCCGGCCGATCGAAGCCGGCGAGTTTCTGAGCATCGCGCGGCAAATCGCAGCCGGCGCCGCGGCGGCGCACGAAGGCGGCATCGTCCATCGCGATCTGAAGTCGGCCAACATCATGATCGAGCCGACCGGGCTGGTGAAAATTCTCGACTTCGGTCTGGCCAAGACGCTGCCGACCGCGCTGACGACTTCGCGCGAATCGTCGGCCAGCCGGATGTTCGGCACGCTTCACTACCTTGCGCCGGAACAGATTCGCGGCATCCCGGCCGACGCGCGTACCGACCTCTTCTCGATCGGCGTGATCTTTTTTCAGATGGCGACGGGACAGTTGCCGTTCAACGCCGACGCGCCGCTGATGGTCCTCGAAAAGATTCGCGACTCGGAGCCGGAGCCGTTCGTCGCGCGCGATCCCGCCTTCCCCGCCGCGGCGACGAAGATCATCGGCAAGCTGCTGAAGAAAGAGCCGGACAATCGTTACCAGACGGCGCGCGATCTGCTCGCCGATCTCGAAGAACTCGATACGCCGACGGCGCGCTTTCCGACCTCGGCCAGCCGTTCCCATTCGTCGCTCGGCCGCACCCGCCCCCGGCCGCGCTGGATGCGCCTCGTCGTGACGATCCTGGCATTCGTCATCGGAGCGGGCGTCATCGTCTATTTCAATCGGCATACGAAACCCGAAGCGCAGGCGGCGCCGTCCACTTCCGCACCGCCGCCGATTCGTTCGATGGCGGTCATGCCGCTCGACAACATCTCGAACAACACCAAGGACGACTTCCTCTCGGTCGGCCTCGCCGATGCGCTCGTGACCAAACTCCAGCAGATTCCGTCGCTGCAGGTGCGGCCGACGTCCGCAATCTCCGGCTTCCACAACAAGAAGGTGGACACGAAGACGGCCGCCGATCAGTTGCACGTCGACAGCGTTCTCGAAGGCCACTTCCTCGCCGCCGGCGATCTCGTTCGCGTGAACCTGCAGCTCACCGATTCGCGCACCGGCTACAACGTCTGGGCCGACACGATCGACGGCAAGCGCGCCGATCTCATCAAACTCATCGACGACGTTTCATCGCGCACGGTGGCCGGCCTCAATCAGAAACTCGGCGTCCAGAAGTCCGGCAATGCCTCGGAACCGCGGTCTTCGAATCCGCGCGCGTTCGAGGAGTACCTGCGCGCCCGCGCGCTCAGCGGCAGCCTCGTGCCGGCGGAGCATCAGGCCGAAGAGAACGCGCTGCGCCGCGCAATCGCGCTCGACTCCAACTTCGCCGCCGCATACGCCGATCTCGCCATCGCTATGTCGCTCGGACAGACCCGCGGCCTCGACAACGGCGCCGACGTCACCGAACGCGCGGAGTTCTACGCGCGGCAGGCCGTCCGTCTCGATCCGAACCTCGCCGCCGCGCACCTCGCGCTCGGACGCGTTTTCGTCCGATTGCCGGAACGTTTCCGCGAAGCCGTCCGCGAAAATCTGGCCGCGCTGCGGCTGAATCCGAACGACACCAACGCGCTCAACAACGTCGCCAACTACTACGTTTCGGTCGGCGACACGCAACGCGTCCGTTGCCTCGGCGACCGTCTGATCAGTCTCGATCCGAATTCGAACGAAGCGAAAATCCGCGGCTACTGGTACGTCAACGCCGTCGATCCCGAGGGCGCGCTGACGAATTCGCCGGCCGCCATGGCGGGCAAGGATACGGAACTGGCGGGGCGCGACATCCGAGCCAATGCCTTCATCCTGCTCGGCAATCTTCCGAGCGCGGAAGCGGAAACGGCGCGCATCACGAAGCTCGTTCCGCAGCACTACCTCGGCAAGAGTCTTCGCGCGATGATCGCCGCTTCGAAGGGCGACCGCGCGACAGCCGAGGCCGCGCTGAAATCGTTCGAGCCCGACGCCAACCGTCTGCATTGGGCCGCCATGCGCCAAGCGCTCGTCTACGCGAAGCTTGGCGACCGCGACGCCGCCATGCATTGGGTCAATCGCAGCGCGGAGCTCGGAAACCACAGTTGGTTCGCATGGGTCAAGCATCCCTGGACGCAGTCGTTGCAGACTGATCCCGAGTTCCAGACCGTTCTCGGAAAGATGAAAGCCGACCTCGATGACGTCGGAGGCGACGTCATCGGCGTCTATCAACTCATCTGCCGCCCGAGCGGACCCGCGGTTTGAATCACCGGCGTCGCAGGAGCCGCCACGCCGCCCAACCCGAGGCGATGGCAATCAGCGGAAAGACAATCAGGCCGATGTACGCGCCGTGGCCGCTCGCTCTGACGGCGGTCATCAAGTGGGTCACGTACAGCAACCGGCACGTGTAGAAGACGAAGAATGCGCTGATCAGCGCAAGCACGATTCCCGCGACCGTTCTCATTTTCGAAAAACCTCGCTGCGCAGCGTCCCGCCCTCGGTGGCCTCGAACATCCGCTGCAACGCGCGATCGGCGGGCACGCGAATGTCTTCCGGCACTTCGATCTCGTAGCGCATGTATTTCAGCGAGTCGCGCACGTCTTCGAGCGACGTCACCTTCATGAACGTACAGAGCTTGCAGCCTTTGACGAACGTTTTGTCCGGCACTTCCATCGCCAGCCGATCGGAAAGTCCGCACTCCGTTACGACGAGAAAGCGCTTGGCCGGCCGCTCCTTCGCGTACTTCACCATCCCCGAGGTGGAGAGGACTGCGTCAGCGAGCTTGGCGACGTCGGCGCGGCATTCGGGATGCACGAGAATCTCGATCTCCGGATCGGCCTCGCGGATGCGCGCGATCTCGTGCGGCGTGATCTGCTGGTGGACGTAGCAGAAGCCTTCCCACGGAATGATGTTTTTCTCCGGCACCTGCTCGGCGACATGCCGCGCGAGGTTGCGGTCGGGAACGAAGAGGATGTTCTTGTTCGGCAACGTGTTCACGACCTTCGCCGCGTTCGCCGAGGTGACGATGACATCCGAAAGCGCCTTCACCGCCGCGGTCGTGTTGACGTAGCTGACGACGGCGAGATCATCAAACTCCGCCTTCAGTTCCGCGATGCGCTTCTTCAAATCCTCGGCGGGCGCGGAGTCGGCCAGCTGACATCCAGCGGCGAGATTCGGCAGCAACACGGTCCGCGACGGATTGACGATCTTCGCCGTCTCGGCCATGAAGTGCACGCCGCAGAAATCGATGACGTCGGCGTCCTTCACCTTCGACGCCATCAACGCCAGTTCGAGCGAGTCGCCGACGAAATCAGCGACCTTCAGAATCTCCGGCCGGTAGTAGTTGTGCGCAACGATGACCGCATTGCGCTCCTTCTTCAGCGCCCGGATCTCCTCGTGCAGCGACTCGAATCCACGGACATCCTCCTCCGTGTACTCATACGTCTTGACGCGGCTCAGCTCTTCAAAAAGGGTGGTCATGCTGACGCGAACTCTAGCGGATTCGAGGCCATTTAAGAGGACGTTGTAAAACCGCCGCCGCGCGCCAGGCTTCTGACGCCGGATGGCGTCACTCCATTCTGTCTACCCTACGGAACGCCTTCGGCGTTGCTTGCCCGCTCTCACACCAGCTGCGCCAGCGCGGCGCGACCCGCTTCCTCGATAAACGCCACAGCCTGCTCGCGGGCGACGCTCGGAAAGTTGTCGAGAAAGACTTCCAGGCTATCGCCGCCTTCGATGTAGTCGAGCAGCGTCCGGACTGGAACGCGCGTTCCCACAAAGACAGGATCGCCGCTGTGGATTTCGGGATGCGAATGAATGATCGATTTGAGGTCAGACATATCCGAGTGCCAGATTCGAAGAATACGCTACTTCAGCACCACCACCGTCGCGCCCCACCCGCCCCCACTCCCGTCGGCGTCGTGGAAGGCTTCGACGAAATCGAGCGACGCCAGCAGCTTGCGGATGTTCTCGCGTTGCATGCCGATGCCGCGGCCGTGGATGAGCCGGACCTGACGGAAGCCGCGGGCGTGTGCCGCGAGGAGGTACTCGCGGGCCACGTCGCGGATTTCGTTCGGGCGGAACGGGTGGAGGTCGAGCGTGTCGGTGATCGGGATTTCGATCGCGTCGTCGTCGACGTCATCGGCCATGGGGCATTCTACGTATGCGATACTTCCTGGCCCGAGAAACCGATGGTCCTTTTCAATCACGCCACTCGCGAGATGACCGCCAAGATCGTCTACTACGGTCCTGGCCTGTGCGGGAAGACGACCAACCTCATGGTCATCTTCGACAAGCTCGACCCGAAACAGAAGGGAAAGATGCTGTCGCTGGCGACCAAGACCGACCGCACTCTTTTCTTCGATCTGCTGCCGGTCGACATCGGACGCGTGGGTGCGTTCAACCTCAAAATTCAGCTCTACACGGTGCCCGGTCAGGTCTTCTACAACGAGACGCGCAAGCTCGTTTTGAAAGGCGCCGACGCCGTCGTATTCGTGGCGGACTCGCAGCCGTCGATGGTCGAATCGACGCGCGAGAGTTTCGCGAACCTGCTCGAGAATCTGGAGCAGAACAACATCGATCCGAACGACACTCCGATCATCGTGCAGTTCAACAAGCGCGACATCCCGGGCGTCCTGCCGGTGGAACAGTTGCAGGAGGCACTCGGGCTGGAAGGGTATCCATACACCGAGGCCGCTGCGATCAAGGGTGAAGGCGTGATGGAGACGTTCAACCTCGTCTCGAAGATCACGGCCAAGCATTTGTATGCGCGGTTGCAGGGGAAGCCGATTCCGGTCGAGAAGGCGAAGCCTGCGACCAAAGCAGAGCCCGAGCCGGAGCCGGAACAGGAGGCGCCGAATCCGTTCGCCGATTCCGTCCCTTTCCCGGAGTCGCAGATCGACAGCAGCTACGAGCGGATGGAAGAGGTCTCGCTCGAACAGTTGCTGTCCGAGGGTCGCGAACGTCCCGCCACGATGTCGGGAAATGTGGCCGTGCCTGTCGACTTCGAAGACGTCGAAGAGTTGGATGCCGAGGCGATGGTGGAGGTTGACGACGCGCCCGTCGGAATGGTGGACGACGATCCCATTGCCGTCCTCGAACAGAAGGTCACATCGCTCCAGTCAGAGCTCGATTCCCTTCGCGAGGAGCACCGCGTCGAGATCGAGGAAATCCTTCGCGACCTCGGCGAGATCACTGCGCGCCTGCGCCGGCGCCTCGATTCCTGACTTGCCAGCAAGCGCCGCTCACCTTACAATCGCCGAACATCTTATTTGGAGGAACAAAATGCGCCGGACCCTCTCCGCGGTACTCATGCTGTCAATGGCCCTCGCGGGCTGCAAAGCGAAGGAAGCATTCGACAAAGCGAAGATCTCCCAGGACCTCGACAAGCACGGCACGATGGACCTGATGAAGGACGTTTCCAAGGACAAATACGACGCGCCCGCAGACGGAAAACTCACCGACGCGCAGATGCAGATGTACCTCAAGGTGCGCGAGCACGAGAAGGCCATCGCGCAGGTCGCGAAGAAGGAAGCGCAGGCCCACGCCGACGCCGCGAAGAAGGCGGGCGACAAGTCAATCGCCGGCATGATCGAAGGCTTCAAGACCATGGGCTCGGCCGCCGACATGCTCACCGCTGACATCCGCGCCGCCAAAGAGCTCGGCTACAACACGCAGGAGTATCTCTGGGTCAAGAGCCAGGTTATGGCAGCCAGCAGCGCCGCGATGATGTCGAAACTCTCCGAGGCCACGAACGCCTCGTTCGATGGCGCGTACGCGCAGATGAAGAAGTCGTACGACGAGGCCAAGGACGATCAGTCGAAGAAGATGTACAAGGAGATGCTCGACAACTACGACAAATCGCGCGCCGAGATGAAGAAGGATTCCGCCGCCAACATCTCCCCCGCCGTCGCCTACAACCAGCAGCTCATCGCCAAGTACGACGGTGCGCTCAATGCGATCGCCACCGAGATGTCGAAGTGGGAAGACAAGCCGGGCGAGGCGAAGAAGTCGATGGACGAGTTCCAGCAGGGTGTCGACAAAGCGGTGGCCGACGCGAAGAAGACGCAGTAAGCATCACAAGATCGATTGAAAAGGGCCGCCATTTCGGCGGTCCTTTTTGTTGTCATCCTGAGCCGCCGGAGCGACGTAGGCGAAGCCGGAGTCGCGCAGGACGGTCGAAGGACCCCCCGGTGCTTGCCTCGCGAAAAATCGCCGCCCGCACCGGGTTAACAGGTTGGGGGTCCTTCGACCGTCCTACGGCGTTCCGCGCTTCGCGCTCCAACGCCTTCGGCGGCTCAGGATGACAGCGTTGTCATACGATTCGCCCCAATGACCAAACGCCGTTTCCCCGCCCAACTCGCCTGCTCCCGATGCGACGCAACGTTCCCGATTCGCGAGCTGATGAACCTCTGCCCGAACGACGGCGCGCCGCTGCTCGTTCGTTACGACATCGCGAAATCGCCGGAGTTGCGCGATGAAATCCGCACGCGTCCAGCAACGATGTGGCGATATCGCGAAGTGCTGCCGGCCGACGATGAGAGCGAGATCGTCACCCTCGGCGAAGGCATCACGCCGCTGCTGCAATCGAAGAACTTCGACAACGTGTGGTTGAAGGACGAGTCGAAGAATCCGACGCGTTCGTTCAAATCACGCGGCATGGCTGCCGCCGTGACCATGGCCAAGCGCCTCGGCGCGCGCAGCTTGGCCGCGCCGACCGCAGGCAACGCCGGCGCGGCGCTCTCGGCGTACGGCGCGCGCGCCGGACTGCCGGTGTTCGTGGCCATGCCGCGCGATACGCCGCAATCGATCGTCGATGAATGCCGTGGCTACGGTGCGCAGGTCGAGCTCGTGGCCGGCGTCATCACCGATGCGGGTAAACGAGTCGCGCAATACATCGCCGAGAACGGCGGCTTCGATCTGTCGACGCTGAAAGAGCCGTATCGCGTCGAAGGCAAAAAGATCATGGGTTACGAGCTTCTCGAAGACCTCGGCCGGCTTCCCGACGTGATCCTCTATCCGACCGGCGGCGGCACAGGACTGATCGGCATGTGGAAGGCCTTCGACGAGATGGAGCGCCTCGGCTGGATCGGTTCCGAGCGCCCGCGCATGTTCAGCGTGCAGTCGAGCGGTTGCGCGCCGGTCGTCCGCGCGTTCAACGAAGGACTCGAAACCGCTCCGGAGTGGGAGTCGCCGCAGACCGGCGCGTGGGGACTGCGCGTTCCGCGCGCGATTGGCGATCGACTGATGTTGCGCGCGTTGCGCGACTCCAACGGCGGCGCGATCGCGGTCGATGAAGCGCAGATCGAAACTGCTGCGCGGGAGCTGCGAACGAGCGAAGGCATCGACGCCGGACCGGAAGCGGGCGCTGCATTGCTGGCGCTGCGGACGCTGCGTGCCGAGGGAGACATTCGCAATGATGAGGCCGTTGTGCTCTTCAGCACTGGCGGCAATAAGTATCACTAAGGACGTGAGCAGGGTCACCCGTGGAAAACCGACAGAACGTTACCTTCGCGTCAACGCCCATTGCTCCGCGCCGTCTAACCACCACCGAGGATTGAGATGAGAACTCGAATTGCACTACTGCTGTGCGCCTTCGCGGCGTTCGGCGGACACGCATTTGCGCAATGTGCGACAGGCACGGCGCCCGTCCCGCAATCGCCGATCGGAACTAATGTAAATGAAAGCACGCCGATCACGTTCACCTGGTCGCCGTCGCCGACTAGCGGCGTCACCGGATACGACGTCTTCGCCACCACCGGCACTGCGAACGCCAATCTCATCTGCTCCGTCACTGGCGCGAACGCCAACTCCTGCACCGGTCCCGCGGGCGGTCTCTCCTCGGGGCTGTACAACTGGGTCGTCAAAGCTAATTTCGCGAATTGCACGCTGCAGTCGGCTACCAAACAGTTCACCGTCAACTGCCCGACCGGCGCGCCAAACGTCCAGTCGCCGTCGGATGGATCGCAGAACGTCTTCACCAACCCGACGCTGACCTGGAGCGCCGTCAGCGGCGCCAATCAGTACGACGTCTATTTCGGCGTGGCGGGATCGGGAGCGTGCACCGGCACGCGGCAATTCACGACCTCGAATACCAGCTTCAGTCCGGCCACTCTGGCTGCCAACACGAGCTATGAATGGCGTGTCGTCGCGAAGAAAACGCTGGCCACCACCTGTCCGGTCACGACCAGCGGCTGCGCGACATTCAAGACTGCCGCTGCGGCCTGCAATCCGCCCGGCTCGTTCAACCTCATCGCGCCGTCCGACAAGAGCACGACCAGTTCGACGCCGACGCTGACCTGGTCCGCATCATCCGGCGCCGACAAATATCTCCTCCACATCAGCACGCAAAATCCGCCCGCGCCGACCGCCAGCGATCCGGTGGTCAATAGCAACACGACGAGCTTTACGTTCGCTCAGGCACTGCCGGCCGGAACCTACTACTGGTCGGTCGATGCCTATCCGCCGAACTGCACCACTGCGAAGACGTCCAGCAGCGTCTTCAGCTTCACCGTCGCCGCAACGGCCACCTGTCCGACTGCACTTGCTACGCTACTCAAGCCGGCGAACAACACCATTGTCGAGACACCGGTCAGCTTTGATTGGTCCGACGTCTCCGGCGCCACGTTCTACAAAGTGTTCACCTCCATCAATGGTGCGGCGGCGACTGTCCTGGCG
>JAXDIO010000398.1:0-9390 GCA_034663965.1 Thermoanaerobaculia bacterium
ATGGCCGCAGCGAAAGAGAAGAAGACGGAGCGGGTGGCGGTGTTTTTGACGCCGTCGCAGGTGGCGTGGTTGAAGTCGAAGAAGAATGCGTCGGAGACGATGCGGGCGCTGGTCACCGAGGCGATGAATTTGGACTTGCTGAAACAGAGCGTGAAGCAAGCCGCGCATCCCGCACCTCGATCAATTGCGCGGCCACGCTCACCGCAATCTCGTAAGGGTGGTTCGTCCCGATCGAAAGGCCGATAGGGCAGTAGAACGCCCGTTTCGCCTCCTCCGGCAATCCGGCTTCGGCGATGTCGCGGCGCAGGATGTTCGCTTTCGCGTCGCTGCCGATCACGCCGAGGAACGGGAAGGTTCGTGTGCGGAGGATTTCGAGCAGGATCGGCTTGTCGGTGGTGTGACCCATCGTCATCAGGACGACGAAGGCATCGTCCGGCAGCGTCTTGACGATCGATGGCATGTCGGAGGTCAAGACCTTAGTCAGCTTCGGCGACTCCGGCAGTTTCGCCAGCCACTCTTCGCGCGGATCGATGCAGGTGACGGCGCAGTCGAGATGGATCAGCACGTTGACGACGGCGTTGGCGACGTGACCGGCGCCGAAGACGACGATCTTCCAGCGCCCGACGTTGTGCGATTCGAAGAAGAGTTTGACGATGCCGCCGCAGGTCATGCCGACGTCTTTGTTGAGGCTCCACTGCGCGAACTTCGTCGTCTCCGCCGTTTCGCCGCGCAGCATGGCCTGCGCCTCCGCGATCGCTTTCGTCTCGACCTTGCCGCCGCCGACGGTGCCGAAGTGGAGTCCCTCAGACGTGACGATCATCTTCGCGCCGCGGTCCTGCGGCGCGCTTCCCATCGTGTCGACGACCGTGACGGCGACGAACGGCGTCTCGGCCGCCATCAGCTCGCTCAGCGCGTCGAAAAAGGTGGGCATGGAACGATTGTACCCGTCGCAGCCGGCGCGCCAGGCGAAAGGGAAACGGTTCACGCGGAGACGCGGGGACGCGGAGAAAAGACGTCACCAGCCGCTACGCGCGCGCAGCGACGTGATATGGCCGACGTGATGGCGGCCGTGCCACGCGTACATGGCAATGACGGCGTCGAGGGTCATGACGCCCATGTCGGGATGCAGGAGCGTGCGTTCGAAGTCGGCGTCCGTCATCGCGCGCAGGATCGTGTCCCAGCGCTGGTGCAGCGTTTCGAGCAGGACGAGCGAGGTCTCGATGGGGGTGTCGCGGACGTCGCTCAACTTCGCCCAGGCAGCCTCGTCGTACGGCTTGATGGTGGGCTGCTCTTCGGTGAGAGCCAGCTTCACGCGCGTGTAGGCGTTCATGTGCGAGTCGGGAACGTGATGCACGACCTGCCGCACGCTCCAGCCGCCGTCGCGGTAGGGCGTGTCGAGCTGCGACTCGCTCAGACCGGCCACGGCCTCGCGCATGCGCGCTGGGGTTTCGGCGATCTGTTGGACGAGTTCGCGGCGGTCATCGGCAGTTAGCGTCGAAGCCGGACGATTGAACTTGCCGACGGGATAGCGGAGATCTTCTTGCGCGTCGCTCATGACGCGCGAGCTTACAACGCCGCCAGCGCGACCTGGTAGAAGCTCTTGACGGCGGCCACGTAGTCGATCGCTTCCTTCGTGGCGTTCGGTCCCACTTTGGCCACGAGCTCCGGCCCGGCGTTGTAGGCGGCCAGCGTCAAATCGACGTCGCCGTGGAAGCGGTCAAGGAGCGTTTTCAGATACTTCGTCCCGCCAAAGATGTTGTCGCGCGGATCGAAGGCGTCGCGAACGCCGAGGGCTCGGGCGGTCTTCGGCATGAGCTGCATGAGGCCCTGCGCGCCGCGGCTGGAGATTGCATTCGGATTGAAGGCGGACTCGCGGTAGGTCATGGCGGCGATGAGGTTCGGATCGACGGAGTACTGTTTTGCGGCGTCGTTGATGATCGCGGCGAGGTACTGCGGCACGGGAGCGGGGAACGCCTGAGCCGCAAGCTGGGAGACGGGCTGCAGTGATTTCGGCGAAGCAAACGCGGGCATAGAGACGGCGGCAACAGCAAACACGACAGCAGCGATTCGATGACGCATGAGACGCTCCTTTTCGTTCGGATCACGAGAAGCGTCCCGCGTCATACGGGATCACGTTCGGAAGCTCCGCTGCCTGCTTGAGGCCGGTTGCTTTGCGTCCCTCCGTCGCCGGAGGTTTGCCGTTTCGCGCGATCAGTGTGGTGTGCGTAGTAGAACAACTTCGGTGGCGTGATCTTCCTACGGATGAGCGGGAAAATTCACAGGGAACGGGTTCACGCGGAGACGCGGAGGAGCGGAGAGAGTCAGAACAGCTTCTTCAAAATCGCGATCTGTCCTGCGTGATAGATCGTGTGCTGGATGACGCCGTGCAACATCACGTAGATCGTGTACTTGCGGCCGGCCACTTTTTTGTCGAGGTCGTCCACCGTCAGTCGGGCGATGGCGTCGGAGAGGCGGCTGATCGCGTTCGTCATCTCTTCGATCGCATCCGGCCACGGCATTGCGGTGACGTCGCGCCAATCCTCTTCCGTCGTCAGCTCGCGCTCGTCGCCGGCCAGACGATGGGCGACGGCATCCATCCACGTGCTGCTGTGCGCGACCAGCTCGATGATCGAATGCGCATTCGGAATCGGATGCGCGCGGGCCTGCGGATCGGTGATGCCTTCCAGCAGCGGGCCGATGTCGACGCCGGTCCAGGACGGCCCGCCCCAGGCGCGGTTGAGTTGGTCAAGAATGCGTTCGATCTCTCGCATGGCTCGCGATTCTGCTACATTCGCGCCCCAACGCAAATCGAGGAGATCGATGAGTTACGTCGTTCGTGAGTGGCTGAATCTCGCCGTCCGCTGGACGCATGTCTTCGCGGCCATCATGTGGGTCGGTCAGACCTACTTTTTCACCTGGCTCGATCATGCGTTTCATGGCGAGAAGCAGGTGTGGATGGTCCATAGCGGCGGCTTCTACATCGTCGACAAGCAGAAGCGGCCGGAGCTGCTGAACCAGACGCTGCACTGGTTCAAGTGGGAGGCCTTCTTCACGCTGGTGTCGGGCTTCGTGTTGCTCACGCTCGTCTACTACGACGGCCGCATCATGGTCGATGAAGACATTTTGAAAATGACCGCCTGGCAGGCCGCCGGGCTGAGTCTCGCGCTCATCGCCGCCGGATGGTTTCTCTACGATCTCCTCTGGATCTCGCCGCTACGGAAACACGAAGCGGCGGGGACGGTGCTTTCGTACCTGCTCCTCGTCGGAGCGATCATCGGCTGCGTCCATCTCTTCGCCTCGCGTGCCGCGTACATGCAGATCGGCGCGATGCTCGGCAGTTTCATGGCGCTGAACGTCTGGGTGCGAATCCTGCCTGCGCAGCGACAACTGATCGCCGCGGTCAAGGCCGGAACGGAGCCGGACATGCGGCTGGCCGACCTTGCCAAACAACGCTCCAAGCAGAACACCTTCATCGTCCTGCCGGTCGTTCTGATCATGATCAGCAATCACTTCCCGGTGGCTACGTACAGCAATCAATACAACTGGCTGGTGCTCTCCGTACTCGTGTTGATCGGTTGGGGCGTGGCTGCGGTGATCCGGACGCGATAGATGAAACGAACTTTTTCCGACGACGACCTGAAATCCGCCGCGTCGAAGCTCGATCCGGCGCTCGAGACGTTCATGGCCCGCTTTCCCGGCGAGTCGGGCGCGCGCCAGCCGGTGCACACGGTCTACGGCGGAGCGCATTTGTTCAAGAGCGATACGACACAGAAGCTCGGCGCGCTCGCTCTCCGCTCCCTCGATGACTTCGCCCCAGACGCCGCCACCCTCGGCGACGCGATCGGAATCGATCCGAAGTTCCGCGACGTCGTCTACGCGCGCGTCGTCGAGAAGCTGCGCCGCGAGCCGGTGGAGGACTTTCGCATCGATTTCGAAGACGGCTACGGCAATCGCGCCGATGCCGAAGAGGATGGTCACGCCGACGCGGCTGCGAAAGAAGTAGCGGCCGGGATGAAGAACGGCACGCTGCCGCCGTTCATCGGTATCCGCATCAAGCAGTTCTCCCAGGAGCTGATGCCGCGGTCGATGCGCACGCTCGACATTTTCGTCTCAACATTGCTCGATATCGCCGGCGCCCTGCCGCCGAACTTCGTGGTCACGCTGCCGAAGATTCAGCTGCCGCAGCAGGTCACCGCACTCGCCGATCTCTTTGATGACATGGAACCGAAGCTCGGACTCGCGAAACACACGCTCCGCTTCGAGTTCATGATCGAGACGACGCAGGCCATCCTCAGCGAGAACGGCGTCTCCAATCTGCCGCTCTTTCTCGACGCCGCCCGCGGCCGCGCCGTGGCTGCGCATTTCGGGACGTACGACTACACCGCGAGCTGCAACATCACCGCGGAGCATCAGCGCATGGACCATCCCGCCTGCGATTTCGCGCGGCACATGATGCAGGTCGCCTACGCCGGCACCGGCCTGTGGCTCTCCGACGGCGCTACGAACATCATGCCGATCGCGCCGCACCGCGGAACCCTTACGCCCGAACAGATCGCCGAGAATCGCGCCGTCGTCCACCGCGCCTGGCGCCTGCACGTCGATCACATCCGCCACTCGCTGATCAACGCCTACTACCAGGGATGGGATCTCAATCCTGCGCAACTTCCGACGCGTTACGCGGCGGTCTATTCGTTCTTTCTCGAAGGCTTGCGTGCGGCCACGGATCGTTTGAACAACTTCATCGCCAAAGCGGGTCAAGCAACCCTCGTTGGCGACGTCTTCGACGACGCCGCCACCGGTCAGGGATTGCTCAACTATTTCCTGCGCGCGCTCAACTGCGGCGCGATCACGGAAGACGAAGCGCTGGCAACGGGATTGACGCTCGACGAACTGCGCAGCCGCTCGTTTGTGAAGATCATGAAGGGGCGACGAGGCGGTTAACTCCCTCGGTACGTCGAATACCCGAACGGCGAAAGAAGCAGTGGCACGTGGTAGTGCTGTGCGTCGCCTCGTATCGTGAACTCGATCACCACGCGCGGAAAGAATCCGTTCGGATCGTAGCCGCCGGTGTCAAAGCTGATGCGGTACGTCCCCGCTTCCGGTGGATCGTCGACCAGCTTCAGTCTCCCGTCGGCATTCGTCACCCCGCTGGCGATCACGCCGCGATCGTTTTCCAGCGTGATCGCAACTCCTGCGGCCGGATGCCCTTTGGCAGTGTCGAGAACGTGCGTTGAGATGCCCATCAGCCCACCAGTTTCATCAGCCGCAACTTCGTGATCTTCATCTGCTCCTCGGCCGCCACATGCAGCTCGTGTTGTGGCGTGTTCTCCAGCCGCTGCCACGCGATGGCCAGCATCTCGTCGGCGGGCCGTCCCGTCGCGCAGATGATGTAGATGTGCCCGAAGCGAGCCTCGTACTCGCGGTTTGCCTCGGCCAACGCTTCCTGGATGTCGCTCGATGCCGACGCCGCTCCCGACTGCTCCTGACGCGCCCACGCCGACGACGAACTTTCGCCGATCCGCGGATGCGCGGCGAACGCTTCGCGCCAATCGTCCGGCGTCAGCGAATGCCAGATCGCTTCCGCGTCACGAACGAGATCGCTCCACGATGCAAACGGACGCGCGGCGATCATCCGCCGCACCCACTCGCTCGATCCGCAGCAGTTGTGCAGTTGCGTGGCCGCGACTTCATCGACCAGCGTATTGACATACCGCGCCGCCGCATCGCCGCGCCCTTCCTCGGTGGCCACTCCGAACACGCTCAGCCTGCTCACGCCGCCGTCGGGAAACACGTTCAGCCGAAGATGCGTGACGGGCCCGAGGTTCGATAGCTCATCGATGAATCGATGCCGCGTGTGCGCCTGCAGCTTCGTACGCGGCAATACTTCGAACCATTCATCGTCAGCAAAAGCACGACTGCCGTCGATGGAGCAGGTGTCGGGATAGTTCCCTTTGAAATGATTCGTATCGATCTCGATTCTGCGCAGCGATCCTTCCGCGGCAAGTTGCACGATCACCCAATCGTTGCCCGGTCCGCGCCGGCGCTTGGTCTCCCAGCCGTCGCTCATGTTCCGCGCGCGGCCGGGCATGATCAGGTTGTGTTTCGGCCCGAAGAACATGTCGCTGCAAGCGAGCACGTCGCCGCCGTGCTCCGCCGCGGCAAGATCGGTCTCGATCGATAGTCCGCCTTCGCGGCGCCAGTCCGGCGCAACCTCTCCGTGCACGCGCAGCCGCGCCACGCCGCCGTCAGGATAGATGTGCAGCCGCAGATGTGTGAATGCGTACGGTGATTCGATCGCAAACAAGTTTTCGCTGTCGCCCTGCAACTCCGACTTCGGCAGGATCTCGATCCAGTTCGCCGCCAGCAATGAATCGACGTCGCTCTCCGGACGCGCGTGGCAACCTTCGATCGAACAGTGCGACGGGTAGTTACCGCGGAAGAATGCCGTATCGACCACCGCGCCGCGCACGACGCCGCGAAGGCCGAGGCGGATGATGGCGAAATCGTGGCCCGGCGTGCGCTTGCGGCGGCTTTCCCAACCGTCCATCCACTTTCCTCGGTCGGTGTACTCGTGCTCTTTCCAGACCGGCTTCTCCGGGCGGAGGAGGTTTTCTTTTTCGGCGAAGTAGTCGTCGGTGGCGTAGAGGACGTCGCCACCGAGACGGGCCGAGGCCAGATCGAGCAAGTCTTGAAAGTCGCTCATGACCGGGCGGAAGACGAATGTTGAATGTTCAATGTTGAATGTTCAATGTTGAATGGACCTGAGTATCCGTGCCCGGCCCATTCAACATTCAACATTGAACATTCAACATTTAACATTCGCTTCATCTCCGAATCCACTCGCCAATCGCATCTCCAAGGTGCCGCCCATCCTCCCACACCTTTTGGCCGCGCACGAACGTCGCGTGAACGACGCCGGTCAGCGTTTCGCCCGCGTATGGCGTGACCTTGTGTCGATGCTGCACGTGCTCGGTTTTAACAACGAAACGCTCCTTCGGATCGAAGGCGATGATGTCCGCGTCATAGCCAGGAGCGAGTTTTCCCTTGCGATGCCCAAGTCCTGCCAGCGTTGCCGGCCCGGTCGTCATCAGCATCGCGATCGCCTCGAACGCGATCTTCCTTCGCTTCGCCTCGGTCCACACGATCGACAGGCTCAGTTGCAGCGATGCGATGCCGCCCCACGCGCGGGCGATATCGCCTTCCTGCATTCGCTTCAGTTCGGGCGTGCACGGCGAGTGGTCGCTGACGATGGCGTTGAAGAGTCCCTCTTCGATGCCGCGCCACAACTCCTCGCGATTGGCATGCTCGCGGATCGGCGGCGCGCACTTGAACTCCGTGGCGGCGTCAGGAATGGCTTCGGCGTCGAAGTAGAGATAGTGCGGAGTAGTTTCCGCAGTGAACGGAACGCCCGTTTTGCGCGCAAGACGAAGCGCTTCCAATCCGTTCGCCGACGAAAGATGGACGATGTGCGCGTGCGTCCCGGTCTTGCGTGCGAGCGCGAAGACGAGCGCGATCGCGTCGTCCTCAGCCTTCGCCGGACGGCTGGCCAGGTAACTCGCATACGAACGTGCGTCGCCGGCCGGCGCGTGGATGTGCTCCGGCAATTCGGCGTGAACGAGCAGCGGCGCGCCGGTTCCGCGGAGCGCATTCAGCGCGGCTTCGACTTCCGCAGCGTCGAGGCATCCAAACTCGGGCACGCCTGAGTCGACGAGGAAACATTTGAATCCGCGTGCGCCGGCGTCGAGCATCGGCCGAAGTTGATCGACATTGCCCGGAACGGCGCCGCCCCACAGCGCCACGTCGACGCGACACTTGCCGTGAAGCGCATGAACCTTCGCTTCGAGTGCGGCGACCGAGGTCGTTGCAGGGATGGAGTTCAACGGCATGTCGACGATCGTCGTCACGCCGCCCGCCGCTGCCGCGTGGGTTGCGGTTTCGAATCCCTCCCACTCGGTCCGTCCCGGTTCGTTGACGTGGACGTGCGAGTCGACGACGCCCGGCATCAGCGTCAGTTCGCCGAAGTCCTGAACGTCATCAGACGCGTCGTCGAATTCGGCGACGCGATCGATGGCACCATCGCGAATGTGGATCGACGCGGGCCGGATGCCTTGCGATGTGACGACGTGGCGGCTGCGAAGGATCACGCGGCGATGATAGCCACAAAACAAAGCCGCGCCTCGCGGCGCGGCTTTTCGTTCACGCGATCGGAATGAGTTTACGGATGCGGGTAATGCGGAACGTAGTTGGTTCGTGGAACCGGAACGATCTCCACTTCGACCACTTGCAGTTCCGGGTACAGCTCCTCACCGTGACGCGGCATGATCGTCTCCGGCCGTTGTTTGTCGGTTTCGCTCACGCCCTCTTCGATCCACTGCTCACCGTCGTAAATCCACATTGGGGCGTCCTTTCCACTGCTCGCTCGGAGTCTCCGAGGTTGCTATACATACTTCAATTGGCCTGCCAGCGTAATGTTCGGCCAAACACCGTGATTTCAGTAGTTTCTACGGATGGTTCCGGCAGATGGTTTACGGCCGTTGTCCCCGGCGGGGCTCAGTACGTCCGGTTCGCGGGTCAGCCGTTGGAGGCTTTGAGATGCGCAGCCAGCTTCCGGTAGGAATCGCCGCGATGCGAGACACTGTCCTTCTCGTCGTCGGTCATCTCGGCGAATGTTTTCTTTGATCCGCGCGGCTGGAACCAGGCGTCCCATCCGAAATGACGTTCGCCGCGCGGCTCGACCAGGATCTCGCCCGTGGAAACGCCGCAGAAGATGTGGCCTTTCGATCCGTCCCAGTACGCGACACAGCATTCCGCTTTCGCGGCGCGGTTGTTCAGGGCATACGCGATCGCGGCGAGGCCTTTGCCGCCCGCAGCTTCGAGCAGCCAGCGCACATACGGGCCGGGGAAGTTGCCGAGCTCGTCGAAGCCGAGGGAGACGTCTTCGACGATGAGGCGGTTGTAGCCCTTGGTGCGGGCGATTTCGAGTTTGTAGCGGGTGATCTCTTCGACCGTCGCGGCCTGAATCTCAGGCAGCACGAGTGATACGCGGAGGAGGGGGATACCGAGGATCCGTTCGGCTTCGATGCCTTTGTTGGGATTCGACGAAACGAGAATCAGTTGATCGCGGTCGGGCACGCGGCCGATTCTATGTCTCGCTGGTGAGCGCGCGGAAACTTCGTGCGAGGCGCTGACGCAAACGCTGCGGTGCGGAATCGCGGCTGAGGCGCTTGCAAATGAACAGGCGCAGGCGGCGATGGATGCTGACGCGCTGTTCGCAGTCGGGGCAGATGCTCATGTGAGTCTTGAAGTCGTTCTGTTTGTTCTCGCCGAGCTTTCCGTCGAGGAAGAAGTATGCAACCCGTTTCACATCGTCACAGATCATTACAGCGGTTC
>JAXDIO010000421.1:0-7291 GCA_034663965.1 Thermoanaerobaculia bacterium
GGCGAGCGCGATGTGCGGCCTGCCTCGGTGAGCCACCTCGACGTGATCGCCGATCTCTCGAAAGGCAAATGGAACGCGGAACGCGTCGGCGCGACCGAGCAGTCCATGCTCAACGGCCACTACACGGTTCAGGAAGAGATCGCGGCGAACGTCGACGGCCTGGTCGCGCTTCCACTCGAGCTCTATCCAACGGCGAACAACGTGACGGCGACGGACGAGAAAGGGCAATCGCTGACCATCCTGCGCGATCACATCGGCGCACGCAGCGCCAACATCGACAACAACGTCTACAACTTCACGACGACGGTCATTTTTCCTGCGCCGCTGAAGGCGCACGAACCGCACGTCGTCACGTTTCACTACGAGCTGGAAACGCCGAACTACGCGCTCGGAAACGTCTGGTACCCGACCGTTCCCGATGCATTCGACGCCACAACCGCGAAGCTCGAACTGCGCGTCGGCAAGCACAACGAAGTCCGCGCCATGGGACGAAAAATCAGCGAAACGGAGTCGCCGGACGGGACGAAAATATCAACCTGGCTCGTCGAGCGGCCCGCGAAGATGGTCACGTTCTCGACTGCCGAGCGCTTTGCCGAAGTTCCGCTCGAAATCCCCGGCGTTCCGAAGGTCATCTCGTTCGGGACGGTGACGGGCCTCGATCCCGGCACGCGCATCCGCAATGCCGGAGCGGACGTCGTCAACTCGCTGCGCTTCTACGAGTTCCTCCTCGACGACAAGCTCGACAACCCGCAGATCTATGTGACCGCGATCGCCGCCGGACACGGCCAGGCCTTCGACGGCTTCCTCCATCTTTCGGAGTTCGCGTACGAGGAGCATCCCGGCAAGACGGAGCTTTTTCGCGCGCACGAGGTGGCGCACGAGTGGTTCGGCCACAAGATCGGCTGGAAGACCTATCGCGATCAGTGGCTCAGCGAATCGTTCGCCGAATACGCGTCGATGATGTTCGTGCAGGCCACCGTCAAAGGCGGCGACAAGTACTACGACGAGATCATCAACGTCTACGACGGCATCGTGCAGGGCACGCTCGCCGGCGGCTTCAGCAAGTTCAGCCGGCCATGGCTGATCGAGGTGAACGCCAACGCCCGCGCGCGACTCGGACCGATCGGCGTCGGCTACCGCGCCGGCACATCGGACATCCCGGCCGGCTATCAGATTCAGGCCTATCACAAGGGTCCGCTCGTCCTGCACATGATGCGGACGATGCTGCGGTTCAAAACCCACAGCGACGACACGTTCATCAAGATCCTGCGCGACTTCGTGAAGGAGTACAGCGGCAAGGACGCCAGCACTGCCGACTTTCAGCGCGTGGTGGAGAAGGACGCGCCGGGCGACTGGAGCTATTTTTTCGACACGTGGGTGTACGACTCCGCCATTCCCACGCTGCGCTGGAACTACAAACTCGAGCCGATATTGACGGGTGGCGTGAAGCTGACAGTCAACGTGAAGCGCAGCGGCGTGCGCGACGATTTCATGATGGTGGCGCCCGTGCGCATCGAACTCGACGGCGGGCGGGCCGGCATTGTTTTCATGCACATCAAGAAGAACGAGGAGACGTTCTCGCAGGAACTCCCCTCCATGCCGCGCAAGGTGGTCTTCGCGCCCGATCATTCGGTCCTCGCGAACATCAAGCGTGAGTGATCACCCCGGCATTGCTGCAAACATCACCACGGATGTAATCTTGCCCGTCCGAATGCGTCCATCCCTCATCGCTGCCCTCGTCCTCGCCACCGCGCTGCCCGCCGCGGCTGCCGTTCGGACGCCGCGCGAGATACGGCAATCCGCATCACCTGCGATTCCGAAAACCGGCGTTCGCGCCGAGCTGCTTCACGATCTCGACGACATGCAGAAGAAAATCCTGTCGCTGGCGATGGCCGTGCCCGCCGAGAAGTATTCGTGGCGTCCCGGCCGCGGCGTCCGCTCCGTCAGCGAGGTCTACATGCACATCGCCGGCGGCAATTACACGCTGGTGAGCTTCGTCGGCGACAAGACCATGGCCGACACGCGTTCGTTCGAACGGATCACCGACAAGACGCGCGTGCTCGAAGAGTTGCGGCGCTCGTTCGATTTTCTCCGCGATTCGATCATCGGTACGAGCGACGCCGAGTTGGATAAGCCGATCCGGATGTTCGGCAACGACAGCACCGAACGCGCCGCATTCATGATGGCGCTCAACCACCTGCACGAGCACCTTGGCCAATCCGTCGCCTATGCGCGCATGAACGGCGTCGTACCGCCTTGGAGTACCGAATAGCTCAGCGCTCGTAGCGCGTTGCGTAGTCAGGCGCGGTGACGCCGGCGACGAGCCGCTCATCATCGATCGGCGCCGAGGGCGTGAGCGACAGCGGGATGATGCCCGCCCAGATCGGGAGCGCATAGTCGTCGTCATCGTCCACCGGCGGACCCGTGCGGATTTTCGCGCTTGCCTCGGCCAGCGGAATCGCCAGGACGAGCGTCTGCCGCAGCTCCGCTTCGTTGGGCGGACGGACATCGCGCGACCGGCCGGCGCAAACATGCTCGACGAGCGCATCGAGAACGCGCAGTTTCTCGTCGCGATCGACGACTTCGCGCCCTTTGCCGAGGATGACTGCGGAGCGATAGTTCATAGAGTGGTGAAAGGCGGAGCGAGCCATCACGAGGCCGTCGAGGATCGTCACCGTCACGCAGGCATCGACGCCCTCGCGCAGCGAGCGAAGCATCCGGCTGGCGGCGGAGCCGTGAAAGTAGAGCGTGTCGCCGACGCGCGTGTGAATCGTCGGGATCACCACCGGCGCGCCGTCGACGACGAAGCCGACATGGCAGATCAGCGCCTCGTCGATGATGGCGTTGATCGTGTCGCGATCGTAGTCCGCGCGCTTGGCAAGGCGCCTTACCGTCGTTCGAGGCGATTGCAATGAGGCCGTTTGGTCTAGTACAGTGTCGCTCATATGGTAGTACAAAGGTACCTCACCGGAACGACCGCCGTCAAGATCGCCGCAAGCGCGGAGGCGGCCGTCGCCGCGCGGAAGATCGCCGCCGGCGATCGCCTGCCGCCCGTCCGCGACCTGGCGCGGCACCTCGGTGTCAGCCCGGCCACCGTCGCCGCGGCATATCGCGCGCTGCAGGATCGCGGCATTGCCGTTGCGGACGGCCGCCGCGGGACCAGCATTCGTCCCGCCTCCCCTGCCGGGCCGCCCGCTCTGACGTTGCTTCCGCCCAATGTGCGCGATCTCGCCTCGGGCAATCCTGCCGGAGATCTACTGCCGAACCTCGCGCCCTTTCTTCGCAAGCTCGACGGCAGTCCGCGGCTGTATCGCGATGAGCTGAACGACCCTGAGCTGATCACGCTCGCGCGCAAACAGTTCGGCGCGGATGGTGTTCCGTCCGAATCCGTCGCCGTTGTCAGCGGCGCGCTGGACGGCATCGAGCGCGTGCTGCGCGAACAACTTCGTCACAGCGACCGCGTCCTTGTCGAGGATCCGTGCTTCACCGGCGTCGTCGACCTCCTCCACGCACTCGCGCTCGTCCCCGTTCCAGTCGCGGTCGACGACGAAGGTCTCCTCCCCGCCGCGCTCCAACGCGCTCCTTCGGCTGCGGCGATCATCGTCACTCCCCGCGCGCAGAACCCCACCGGCGCCGCGTTCAGCGAACGTCGCGGACGTCAGCTTCGAGCGATGCTGAAGCAGCGTCCAGACATCCTGATCATCGAAGACGATCACGCCGGCCCGATCGCCGGCGCGCCGTACGTGACGCTGGTCGACAGCGCGCGCGAACGATGGGCCGTCGTCCGCTCAGTTTCTAAATCGCTCGGACCCGATCTCCGCGTGGCGATCATGGCCGGCGACGCGCGCACGATCACCCGCGTCGAAGGCCGCCAGACCCTCGGCACCCGCTGGGTCAGCCACATCCTTCAACGCCTCGTGGTCACGCTCTGGCGCGACAAGAACGTCCACAAACAGCTCTCTCGCGCAGAAAAAACCTACGCGCAACGCCGCGCGGCGCTCATCGACGCGCTGCGAACCCACAACATCGACGCGCACGGCTCCTCGGGACTGAACGTCTGGATTCCGCTCCCCGAGGAGAGCGCGGTGATCCAATCGCTGTTTCAGCGCGGGTGGGCCGTCGCGGCCGGAGAACGCTATCGAATCAAGACGCCTCCCGCGATCCGCGTCACGACTGCTTCGCTCGACACGCAAGACGCCCATAAGTTCGCAAACGATCTGTCTGAGGTACTGCGGCCCTCGCAAAGGCTCGCGGCGGGAAGTTGAAGATGCGTAGAAGCAGTTCTACGATGACGTCATGACCATTCAGATCGATGTCGCTCAGCTCGGCCCCGCACTGGTAGAAGACCTGTCGCAAAACGGCGGCGAGATCACATTGACGCGCGATGGGAAGCCGGTCGCGAAGTTGGTTCGCGTGGAAAGCGCTAACGACGCGTCGTCCGAAAGAGAACGCGTGCTCTACAAAGGCGAGTGGATGAGCGCCGCCGGAGCGGAACGTGAACGCGCGATGGAACGCTTTCACGGTTCGGTAAAGATTCTCGGCGATATCGTGTCGCCGATCGATGATGTGGAGTACGACGCTCTCAAGTGATCGTCATCGATACTCACGTCCTCGTCTGGTGGGCTACCAGCGGCCGCGATCAACTCTCCCAAGCTGCCCGAAGAGCGATCGTCGACGCAGACTCCGTCGCGATTTCGGATCGCCGCATGGGAGGTCGGCGTTCTGTCTGCTCGCCGTCGGATTGATGTCGGTCCTCGACCGAACGATTGGCTTCAGGACGTTACCGAGGCCAATCGACTCACTGTCCTTCCTGTGACGCTTGAGGTCGCCACGCTCGCGGCAAAACTTCACGAGCCACTGCGTGATCCAATCGACTGCCTCATCGCCGCCACCGCCCTCACGCACGGCGTTCCGCTCGTCACGAAGGACGAGCGCATTCAGCGCAGCGGTGTTGTCGCCACGGTCTGGTGACTACGCCTCGACCAGCTGCTTCGCGAACATGCCCGGCGTGTATGCGGTGACGTGGCCGGTGAATGCCGAGGCAGCGACGGTGAGGGGTGAGGCAAGCCAGAGTTTTCCCGGGCCGCTGCGGCCTTTGTAGTTGCGGTTGATGGCGCTGATGGTGACCTGTTCGGAATCCTCCGAGACGCCGGGACCGCAGCCGATGCAGGCGCCGCAGCCGGGATTGAGGACGACGGCGCCGGCGCGTTCGAACGTGTCGAGCAGTCCGTTTTCGCGTGCGAACGTCTCGACCGCTTGCGAGCCGAACTGGATGTAGAACTTCACGCCCTCCGCGACTTTGAGTCCGGCATCGACTGCCTCCTTCGCCACCTGATGGTAGAAGAGGAAATCGTCGATCTTGCCCGCGGTGCAGGAGCCGGCGTAGGCGATATCGATCTTCGTATTCTCGAACTCTGCGACGAAGGCCCCGTTGGTGGGATCGGACGGAATGCCGCGATCGGGATCGCCGGGATGCGCCACCATCGGATGGATCGCGCCGAGGTCGATCGTGTGGATGCCGCCGGCGTATTCGGCGTCTGGATCGGGAGAGACCGCGCGCGATTTGAGCGACTCGATATCGACGTCCGGACGCATCGCGGCGATCCATGCGAACGTCTTCTCGTCCGCTTCGATGATCGCCGTGCGCGCGGCGCATTCGGTGGCCATGTTGGCGAGCGTGGCGCGTTCGTCCAGCGACAGCGAGCGCAGGCCGGGGCCGGTGAACTCCATGATGCGATCGAGCGTCATCTGCGGTTTGGCGTAGTGCAGCAGGATGTAGAGCATCACGTCCTTGGCCGTGACGTTCTCGCGCAGCGTGCCGGTCAGCTCGAAACGGATCGACTCCGACACCTCCACCTGCGTGAAGCCGGAGTGCACGAGGTTCGCGTACTCGGTGGCGCCGACGCCCCACGCCAGCGCGTTGTTCACGCCGCCCATGCAGGTGTGGCTGTCGGTGGCCTGAATGAAATCGCCCGGATCGATGATGAACTCGCGCGCGACTTCGTGGCAGATACCGGGTGAGATGTTGTCGACGGCTGAAAAGTCGCGGCAGTTCGTGTGCTGTTGAAACTCGCGCTGCAGGTCGCGCAGCGTCTGGATCTTCCCCATGAACGGCCGCATGCGCGCCACATCGTCGGCGTAGATGAGGTGATCTTCGAAGACCGCGAACTTCTGCGGATTCTTGATCGTGTAATCCGGCCCGTACTCCTGCTCGAGGAAGTAGTGGA
This sequence comes from Thermoanaerobaculia bacterium, assembly GCA_034663965.1. Classification (GTDB taxonomy): domain Bacteria; phylum Acidobacteriota; class Thermoanaerobaculia; order Gp7-AA8; family Gp7-AA8; genus JADGNZ01. Next base: position 6,228 of record JAXDIO010000421.1, read on the forward strand.
CCTGCGCGGTGGTGAATTCGTGCGTGTAGCCGCCGTCCACTTCGACGACGACGGCATCCCCGGGCTTGACATAGACGCGGGTGTCGGGTGTCGGGTGTCGGGTGTCGGGTGTCGAGGCAGGATCGGTGCTCCGACTCCCGACTCCCGACTCCCGACTCCCCAAGAGGACATGCCGCGCCAGGATCTTCTCCCCCATCGTCATCGGACGCTTGGGCGTGTTCGGAACCGGGACCTGTAACTCCCCGCGCTCGACTGCTTTTGCGAACGGGAACAGTCCACCTTCTTTGATGATCAGTTGCGTGATGGCGTCGCGGCCTTCACAGAATTCGTCGATGCTGATCCCCTCGCCCGCCTGCAGCCGCTCCAGCATGGCGTGGTTCGCCATCAGCAATCCCTGATTGATGTTGTTGCCGGCGTGGATCGGCGCGAATGACGCCGCGACGGCGATGCGGATGCCGCTCCAAACCTCGCACTGCGTCGCCGTCTCGCGCGAGCTGCCGACGCCCTTGCGATAGCCGCTGACGATCACCTCGAAGTTGCCGTTGATGAGCGCGTCGTGCTCGAAGAGCCGCTTGCCGTCGACGATCAGGCCGGCATACGCGTCGCGAGCGATGTCTTCCGGCTTGTGGCTGAAGCAGACCCAGGCCGGCGTCATGGCGTCGGTGTTGATGTCGTCGAGCAGATCGTCGATCGAGAGGTCCTTCATCTGCAGGTCGAGCTCGCCGCGCAACTGCCTGCGAATCAGCTCCGGAGCTTTGGTGAGGAAGAGGACGCGCTTGCCGGGCGTCAGGCGGATGGTCGGTTCAGGTTTCATGGGAGCAGTAGATTAGTAGATTAGTGGGATCAGTAGATCAGAGGGTTAGCAGGCCAGTCCGAGTTATGCAGAAAGCGCGCTCACCCCTCTGATCGACTGATCCACTGATCTACTAATCCACTGATTTCTGACATGATTCGCGCCCATGCTTGCCCCGGGCACGCTGCTCGGTCCCTACAAAATCCTCATGGCCATCGGCGCGGGCGGCATGGGCGAGGTGTACCGCGCGCAGGATACGCGCCTCCAGCGC
>JAXDIO010000383.1:0-4519 GCA_034663965.1 Thermoanaerobaculia bacterium
CAGGAAGAACGCGAATGCCGCTGCTTCGCGAAGGACGCGGACTCCGAGCGGATGCGCATCGTCGACGCGATAGCCGAAAGACTCGGATGACATGCGGGGCGAGAGAGTAGCAGACGACGTAGCGCCGGCGGCTCGCCGGCGCGTTTCGCAACTCCTTCGACGACTGCCACCGAGCCGGTGGCGGTACAGCCGGCGAGCCGCCGGCGCTACGACGCGACACCGCGTTTGATATCTTCGCGGCATGATGAATAAGGTCGTCGCTTCGGCGGACGAGGCGGTGCGGGATGTAGCCGATGGTTCGACGCTCGTCGTCGGTGGCTTTGGCCTCTGCGGCATCCCCGAAAACTTGATCAACGCACTCGTGAAACGCGGCGTGAAGGGACTGACATGCGTCTCCAACAACGCCGGCGTCGATGACTGGGGCCTCGGCCTCCTCCTGCAAACGAAGCAGATCCGCAAGATGGTGTCGTCGTATGTCGGTGAGAACGCCGAGTTCGAGCGGCAGTACCTGGCCGGCGAGCTGGAAGTCGAGTTCGTCCCGCAGGGAACGCTGGCCGAACGGATGCGCGCCGGCGGCGCCGGAATCCCGGCATTCTTCACGCCGGCCGGCTACGGAACGATCGTGGCCGAGGGAAAAGAGACCCGCGACTTCGACGGCCGGATGTACGTGATGGAGCGTGGCATCGTCGGCGATTTCTCATTCGTCGCCGCACAAAAAGCCGACCGCTTCGGCAACCTGCAATACCGCAAGACCGCGCGGAACTTCAATCCGATGGCAGCGACGGCGGGAAAAATCTGCATCGCGGAAGTCGAGGAGTTGGTCGAACCAGGCGAGCTCGATCCCGACTGCATCCACACGCCGGGAATCTTCGTCCACCGCGTCGTCGTCGCGAAACGGGAGAAGAGAATCGAGCAGAGAACGGTGACTAAGTAATGGCTCTCACTCGCGATCAAATCGTCCGCCGCGCCGCGCAGGAACTTCGTGATGGCTACTACGTCAACCTCGGGATCGGGATGCCGACGCTCGTGGCGAACAACATCCCGCCCGGCATGGAAGTCATCCTCCAATCCGAAAACGGCATCCTCGGGCTCGGACCATTTCCGTCCGATGCCGACGTCGATCCCGATCTCATCAACGCCGGCAAGCAGACAGTGACCGTGCTCCCCGGCGCGTCGTTTTTTTCCAGCGCCGATTCGTTCGGCATGATCCGCGGCGGCAAGGTCGATCTCTCCATCCTCGGCGCGATGCAGGTTTCCGCGCAGGGCGACATCGCCAACTGGATGGTGCCCGGCGCGATGGTGAAGGGGATGGGCGGCGCGATGGATCTCGTCGCCAGCGCGAAGCGGCTGATCGTGACGATGGAGCACGTCACGAAAAAAGGCGGCAAGAAGATTCTGAACGCGTGTGACCTGCCGCTGACCGGCGTGAAATGCGTCGACCGCATCATCACCGACTATTGCGTGCTCGACGTGACCGAGGATGGATTGAAACTGATCGAAATCGCGCCCGGAGTCAGCGTCGATGACGTCCAGGCGATGACGGAGCCGAAACTGATCATCGGTGACGTCAAGGAGATCACCGTCTGAAACGCTGGCTCGGGATCGCAGCCGCCGTCGCCATCGCGGCCGGAGCGTTCGAGCCGTTTTACTTCCGCATCTTCGTCGCCAACCGCGAGGCCTTCGCCGCCGGCTATCGCGCACTGCCCTACCAGAAACTGCCCGGATCGCGCGAGCTGATGCTGCAAGTCCGCACGCTGACGAAGCCCGGCGACGTCATCGCCATCGCCGCGCCGTTCCCGAAATGGGATCAGGGCTACGCGTATCTCTACAGGCGAGCGCTCTACCCGCTGACGGGACGCGAGGTCGTTCCGCTGCTCGATGATCACAATCGTCCACGCCCCGACAACCTCGCACGAGCGAACGTGATCGCCGCATATCGATGCGAGCCGCAAGTTCCCGGCTTCGCGATCGTTTGGCGCGGACGCGATGGCGTGTTGTTGCGGAGAACGCGATGATTGCGGAGGCATGCTGGCTTGGACTTGCGCTTGTAGTCGGCATTCCGTTGGTGCGTTTAGTGGATTTTCACGCGGAGCCGCGGAGGCGCGGAGAAAACCGGACTCCCCTCCGCGTCTCCGCGTCTCCGCGTGAAAACGTTCCCCGGGTGGGGGAAGGCCTGCTGATCGGAATCGCGATCTGCGCCGCAACGCTCACGATCCTCCCCTGGTCAAGATGGATCGTCGTAACCGCCATCCTCATCATCGCCGCCGCCGCATTTCGCCCGAAGCCGTTCAAGCTGAATCCAAGTTTCCTGCTCCTCGCGCTGCTCCTCGGCTACGCGCTCTACGCCACCCTCGCGCCGCCGCCGGAGCACGACTACCTCGTCAACTGGGGTTTCAAAGCGAAGGCCTTCTTCGAAGGCCGCGCGATCGATTGGCAGCTCCTCGGACGCAGCATCGACCGCAACGTTCATCCCGACTATCCGCTGCTCCTTCCGCTGACGTACGACTTCATCGCCGTTCTGCGCAACGGCTGGAACGACGCGAACCTCGGCATCGTGCACGTCGCGTTCGCGGCGGCGTTGCTGCTCGTGTTTTTTGAACGAGCGTGGGATGACACCCGCTCCCGCCTCGCCGCTGCGTTCATCGCCATCGCGCTGATCCCATTCGCGGCGACGCCGTGGATCGGATTGGCGGAAGGTCCGTTCGTCGCCTACGCGACCGCTGCGTTGCTCCTGATCCGTCGCGGCGATCTGACACTCGGCGCGATCCTCCTCGGCCTCGCCGCGTCGACGAAAAACGAAGGTCTGACCCTCATCGCGGCCGTCGCAATCGGACTGCTGTGCGCCGAACGAAAGCGAGATGTTCTGCGTCTCTGGCCGGCGATCCTCATCCCGCTGCCCTGGCTCATCGCCCGATTGCTGCATCAGTTGCCGACGGACATCGCGACCGGCGGCGTCATGGCGCGCATCGTCGAACATGCGAGCCATCCCGGGCCGCTGTTCGCCGCGCTGTCGCCCGTTTCCCTCGGCAAGCCGCTGTACTGGATCGCGCTGGCGATCGGAATTGCAATCGCGTCGCGAACGCTCGTCATGCGCGAGCGCTTCATCCTCGCCGCGCTCGCCGTGCAGTTCGTCTGCTACCTCGGCGCGTATCTCGCCACGCCGCTCGACGTCGTGTGGCATGTGACGTGGTCGTGGGAACGGCTTGTCGCGCATCTCACGCCCGCGCTGACGTACGTCGTGCTGGTCGCACTGATGCCTACGGCGCCGACATATCCGACTCGTTCGTGATGTCGAGTTTCTCGAACTGTGCGCCGAGCGCTTTGATCCCCATCCACACCTCGGCCAGCAGCACGGCCACGGCCGGCATCGTCGCGACCGCGACGAAGGCGGGATTGCCGGAGAAGAACTGGAACGCGAGCCAGACCGACGGCAGGAAGACGATTGCGGCCGGAATGAGCGCCACCGCCAGCACGAACAGGTTGCCGGCCAGCGTGACGATGCGCTGGCCCATCATCACGAATCCGCGCGGCTCGTCTTTGCTGCGCATCGCCCAGGCCGGAAAGAGAACCGGAATGGCGTTGCGGATCACGAGTTGGACGGCGCAGACGGGAATGGTGAGCAGCAGTACCACGACGATGAACTGCGGCGTGGCCACATGTCTCGTGAACTTGTTCGCCTCGCCCATGCCCATCATGATCGACGCCGAGGTCGCGAAAAGCATTTCGAGGATCGAGATCACCAGCAGCGGTGCGGCGATCTCGGCGGCGATGAGGCGCTCGCCGGAAATCGGATAACTCTTCAGCACTTCCAGCCGCGGCATGTCGAGACGGAGATCGTTCGAGAAGACGTTCGGCCCAAAAAGCGGAAAAAGGCACGACATGAAAATGAGCGACGTGCCGAACGCCGTGTAGACCGACGTTTGGTGGAACCATAGCGCCATGGCGAGCATGAAAAACATGATCGCGGCGAAGACCACCACCCAGGCGATGGAGTTGCGCATCAGCGCGATCATGTTTTTCCAGATCACGGCCGTTTCGACCGGCCCTGTTTCCTGGAGTTTGAACGGCGCGGGCGCGCGTCGGAACATGACGAACGTGCCGGAGCGCTGGCCCTTCACCCGCTGACTCCGCGCCGCTTTTTTTTGCGATACCGCGATTGATGCTTCTTCGAACGAGACGTTGAGTGCCGCGGCGATGAAGAAGAATCCGACGCCGAGCGCCAGGACGATCGGGACGGAGATCGCGAGCATCCCGAACGATGGCGGAATCGCTGCGGACGCGATCAGGTGCGGAATGAACAGAATCGCCCGGATCAACGGCTTCTGAAACGGCACCGCCAGCGCGTTCATGACCTCGCGACCGTTCTTCAGAGTACGGAAGTTGATCGAGCTGATCTCGGACTTGGCGAGCAAGACAAATCCCGCCACGATCACTGCCACGCCGGCCAGGCGCGCCAGAAAACCGATGTGCATCAGCCGCAGCCGCGCGCGTCCGAGGGAAACCAGCGTGAAGTAGACGC
>JAXDIO010000042.1:0-41704 GCA_034663965.1 Thermoanaerobaculia bacterium
GCTCTCCCGATTCGTCTAGAACGTCAGGACCTGCCGGCGCGCGAGAGCGGCGTTCTTCATCGGCACCGTCCGAATCTCACCATCATCGGAGCAGATTGCGTGAAACGACTTCACTTCAGCCGCGTCACCTCGATTGTCCTCATGGCCGCCCTCACCGCCGGCCCGCTTGCCGCACAACAGAAGAATCCGCCGGTGCCCGAAACGCCGAAGCTGACCGAGAGCATCGACGTGCGCGTCATCGGCATCGACGTCGTCGTTACCGACAAGAAGGGCAACCCGGTGACCGGCCTGACGAAGGATGATTTCCAGATCTTCGAGAACGGCAAAGAGAAGACGATCTCCAATTTCTACGAGATCGAAGGCAAGACCGCCACGCAGGCAGTCGTCGTCCCCACTCCCGGTGTGCCCGCTCCACCGAAAGAAGAGATCAACGAACAGCTTCGCCGCCGCATCATTCTCTATATCGACAACTTGTCGCTGGCGCCCTTCAACCGCAACCGCGTCTTCAAGCAGATGAAAGAGTTCGTCAAGGACGTCATGCGTCCGGGCGACGAGGCCATGGTGGCCACATACAACCGCAGCCTGAAAGTGCGGGCGCCGTTCACCCGCGATGCCATCCAGATTCAGCAGACCCTCGATGCCATCGCAGGCGAGTCGGCGCTCGGCACCACCAACCGCAGCGAGTTCAAAGACGTCACCAGCCGCATCAACGACGCGGAAACGTACGAGGACGCCACGGCCACGGCTCGCGCGTATGCCGCATCGGTCCAGCACGACCTGCGGCAGAGCGTCGAATCGATCAGCGGCCTGCTGTCGACACTGGCCGGCGTCGAAGGGAAGAAAATCCTCGTGCTGACCACGGAAGGCTTTCAAATCCAGCCCGGCCGCGAAGCCTTCATCCTGATCGATGAAGTGGCGCGCGAAAAGGGGTGGCAGTCGAGCTCGATGCTCGAAGCGATGGCCTACAACTCCAACTCGCTGATCGAGTCGATCGCAAGGACCGCCAACGCCAACGGCATCACGATCTACCCGATCCATGCAGGCGGTCTGGCCGCCGGCAACGAAGGGATGACCGCTGACAACCAGCAGGCCACTTCGTACAACGTGACCTCCGCGGCGGCCTCGAATACGACGGAATCGCTGCAGCTGATGGCCGAGATGACCGGCGGCCTGGTCACCGCGCGCACCAACAACTTCGCCGGCGCGTTCAAGAACATTCGGCGCGATCTCGACTCGTACTACTCGCTCGGCTACCGCGCCGGTACGGAACGCGTCGACCGCCAGCGCGAGCTCGAGGTCCGTGTCAAGAACCGCAACCTGCGCGTTCGCAACCGCCAGACCTTCGTCGAAAAGTCGACGTTCCAGGAGATGAGCGACCGCGTCATCGCCAACCTGCTCTACAAGACCAAAGCGAACGACCTCGGCATCCGCGTGAAGGTCGATTCGCCCGTCCCCTCGAATGATCTTTTCCGTGTGCCGGTCGAGATCCACATCCCGATCGACAACCTCACGCTGCTCCAGCAGGGCGAGGCGTACATGGGCGGCTTCTCGATCTACGTGGTGGTCGGCAACAAGGACGGCGATATGTCCGACGTCGCCCGCAAGTCGCACCAGATCACCATTCCAGCGACCAATTTCGCGAGTTCAAAAGGCAAGTACTACACGTACACGCTCGACCTGATGTGCGAGCGCGGCCTCAACAAGATCTCGGTCGGCGTGGTCGACGATGTGTCGAACACCAGCGGCTTCGATAAGCAACAGGTGATCGCGCAAGATCGCTAGCCGGCACGGCCGGCGGCGTTGGTCGCCCAAGGCTCGTCACATGCTCGACCTCCGTTTCCGCGACCGCATCGAGGCAGGCCAACTCCTCGGCCGCGAACTTGCGGCGAGGTTCGGTGCAATCGACGATGCGATCGTGCTGGCGCTCCCGCGCGGCGGCGTTCCGGTCGGCTACGAAGTGGCGAAGGCTCTCGGCACGCCGCTGGACGTCTTCATCGTCCGCAAGCTCGGCGTTCCCGGTCACGAGGAGCTGGCCATGGGCGCGATCGCCAGCGGCGGAGTGCGCGTATTGAACCGCGACGTGCTCGACTACGCGCGCGTCACGCAGCAGCAACTCGATGCCGTGACCGCGCGCGAAGAGCGCGAGCTGTCGCGCCGCGAAGCGGAGTACCGCGGCAATCGCGCTCCGCTCGACGTGCGCGGCCGGACGGTGATCATCGTCGACGACGGCCTCGCCACCGGCTCGACGATGCGCGCCGCCGTTCAGGCGCTGCGCGCAATGGAACCGAAACGCGTCATCGTCGCGGTTCCCGTCGGCGCCGCACAAACGTGCGAAGACTTCCGCGAAATCGTCGACGAAATCGTCTGCCTCCGCACCCCCGAACCGTTCGAAGCCGTCGGCCTATGGTACGACGATTTCACGCAGACGACCGACGCGGAAGTCCACGCGCTGCTATCGAGAAATCCACAGTAAGTAGAGGTTTGCACGATGTGTCTGTTTCCGAGGTAGCCTCGGTGTGTGAACTTGATACTGACGCCGAAATCTCAACGTGTCGCGGATTGCGTCGCGGAAGGTGTTCGCGAAGCAGCACTGCTATGGTTCGTATTCTCCGCGCTCGACGCGCTCGTCAGCGGTCGCTTGACATTTACATGGGTAACTGCGAATTCACTCGGATCGGTCTTGGTTTGGAGCAGCGGTATGTACCTTGAGCTCGTGGTGAAGGAGCACGTATGAATCAAATCCTGATCGTGGCCGACATCAATCCGATGTACTACGGAACCCTATCGTTCCTGATGTTCTCCGGCATGCTCCTCAGCATCGGGTTCTGGGCGCTTCACAACCTGAAGAAGGAAAAGAAACGACGCATCGGCTTCACGACCGCTGAACCCGACTCTCGTTCGCGTTCGCGTGACTGAAATGTCCAAGAAACTTCGACATCTGCGCGGCAGCAACTTCAAGCCGGAACGGTGGCCGAGCCTTGGGCAACCTACGCTGCGGGCCGTGCCCGCCGTTACCTCGGGACCGGAATCTCGCTCACGATCCGCTGAATGAAACGCTGCTCCGGCGTGACGTCGCCGCGGAGCAGGCGGCGGTCCTTCATCACGATGCGATGAGAGAGCACGGGGCCGGCCAGGCGTTTCACATCCTCCGGAATCACGAAATCGCGGCCGTTCACCATCGCCAGCGCCTGACACGCTTTGAAGTACGTCAGCGCGCCGCGCGTCGAGACTCCCAGCGCCGCCTCCGTATGCGTTCGCGTCGTGTGCACGATCGCCATCAGGTAATCGACCAGCGACTCGTTCATGTGGATCGCCGACACCTGCTCCTGAAGATCGCGGACTTCCTGCGCCTCCAGCACCGGCTCCAGATGTTCCAGCGCATCGTGCGCGCCGCCGGAGCGGAGCAGCTTCTTCTCATCGATCGTATTCGGGTAGCCGATGGTCAGCTTCATCAGGAAGCGATCGAGTTGCGACTCCGGCAACGGATACGTCCCCACGTGCTCGATCGGATTCTGCGTCGCCAGCACGAGGAACGGATCGGGCAGCGGCAGCCGCTTCTTCTCCACAGAGATCATCCCTTCGCTCATCGCTTCCAGCAGCGCTGACTGCGACTTCGGCGTCGCGCGATTGATCTCGTCGGCGAGCAGGATGTTCGTGAAGACCGGGCCGGAGATGAACTCGAACTCCTGCGCGTCCTGGTTGTAAATCGTCACGCCGACGATGTCCGCCGGTAGCAGATCGCTCGTGAACTGGATGCGCTGAAACGACAGCGACAGCGACCTCGCCAGCGCATGCGCGAGTGTCGTCTTGCCGACGCCCGGGACATCTTCGAGCAGGATGTGTCCGCGCGCCAGCAGCGCCGCGATGCAGAACTGCACCACCTCGCTCTTGCCGCGGATCACGCGCTCGACATTCGCCTGGAGTGCAGCGACCTTCTCGAACGTCGCGTGGCGCGGAACGGGCTGCGTCGTCATTTCGGATTGTTCGATTGCAACAGACATGACCGGCACGTCCTTAGGACGCGGCGATCATCGCGTACGTCACAGCTTTTTGTAATTCGGACCGCCTCCGCCTTCCGGCGGCACCCAGGTGATCACCTGATACGGGTCCATGATGTCGCACGTCTTGCAGTGAAAGCAGTTCGTGAAATTGAGGAACGGCACTTTCCCGCGCCCGTCCGCCGTCGGCTGCGGCTCGTAAACCTGCGCGGGGCAGAAGTGAAAACACGGGTTCCCAAACTCCTCCGTGCACTTCGTGATGCAAACCTCGGTGTCGAGGATCAGCAGATGCGCCGGCTGATTCTCCTCATGTAGCACGCCGCCGTTGTAGACATCCGTCACCTTGTCGAACGTCAGCACGCCGTCGAACTTCATCTTCGCGGGCGGATGCGGATGCTCGTCGCCGAAGTATCGTTGGATGCGTTCCATCCGTTCGTGACCGGCGTGACCTTGCAGACGGTTCATCACGCCGTAGCCGCGGCCGCCCGTGACGATGCCGAGTCCCGCGTTGATGAGACCCGCGAGCTGACCGTTGTCGAATGCCTGATGGAAATTGCGCTGCTTCCACAACTCCTCGCGCGCCCACGACGCCTCGAACATCGCCTCGTACTCGCTGAGCTGCGACGATGAGTAATCCTCATTCAGCAGCGCCTCGAACGCCGTCTCCGCCGCCATCGCTCCTGACTTGATGCCGAGGTGAATGCCTTTGAGGCGGGCGCCATTGAGGTAGCCGGCGGAATCGCCGGCGATCAGGAATCCCTCGCCGAACATGCGCGGCATCGAAAAATAGCCACCCTCGGGGATCGCCTTCGCGCCGGCGCTGATCATCTTGCCGCCTTCCAGCAGCGGCCGGATCGACGGATGCGTCTTGTAGCGCTGGAACTCGTGATGCGGATCGAGCGTCGGGTTCTTGTAATCGAGACCGACCACGAGTCCGACGTCGATAATGCGGTCCTTCATGCCGTAGATGAAACCGCCGCCGAACGTATCGCCATCGAGCGGCCAGCCGAGTGTGTGAATCACGCGGCCTGCTTCGAAGCGATCGTCGGGAAGCTGCCACAGCTCCTTCACGCCGACCGAATAGACCTGCGGATGTTTGCCCGCGTACAGATCGAACATCGTCGCCAGCTGTTTCGTCAGCGTCCCACGCGGCCCTTCCGCGAGGATGGTGATCTTCGCGCGGATGTCGACGCCCGGCTCGAAGTTCGCCTTCGGTTGTCCGTTCTTATCAATTCCCTTATCACCTGTGCGAACGCCGACCACGCGGCCGTTTTCGACGAGCACCCGAGCCGCCGCAAACTCCGCGAAGAGATCGACGCCCATGTCGCCAACGATCGGCCCCATCCAGCGGACGAATTCGCCGAGCGAGATCACGTAGTTGCCGTGGTTCTGCAGCGGCGGCGGCATGATCGGAGCCGCAATCTTCATCTTCTCGAACATGTACCAGAACGCGTCGTCGGTGACGGGCGACTCGATCGGACAGCCGCGTTCCAGCCAGTCCGGCATCAGCTCGGCGATTCCGCGCGGATCCATCACCGCGCCGGAGATGCCATGCGAGCCGATCTCTTTCCCCTTCTCCAGGAGCGCGATCGAGAGATCCAACTTCTTCTCACTCGATTCGTTGTGCGCCTTCACCATCTCCGCGAGACGGTAGGCGGCGGCGAGCCCCGCAGGCCCCGCGCCGACGATGACGACATCGACGTCGAGAGTGTCGCGCTCGATGCCGGGAAGTTCAGCCATGCATGCTCCTTGAGGTGCACAAAGTCGCGCGGATTGTATGACGGCAGCGCGGCGCCGCGGCTCCCCTGCTATTCTTGTCTTCCGCTCGATGCTTCAATACTCCATCCCACTCCTGCTCCTCTTCCTTACCTGCGCGGTGACTTCGTTCATCACGACCGCGGCGGTGAAGCGGATCGCTGAGGAAGTCGGAGCGATCGATCATCCGAACGAGCGGAAGCAGCATCTCGAATCGACGCCGCGCATGGGCGGGCTGGCGATCATCTTCGGCTTCGGCTTTCCGCTCATGCTCCTCGCCGCTAATGCGCACGCGGCCGGCCTCGTGTCGAAGAACCTCACCTATCTTTTCGCCGTCCTCGCCAGCGGCTCACTCATCGTCGGACTCGGCGTCTACGACGATCTCCTCGGCTCCGACGCTCCGAAGAAGTTCCTCGTGCAGACTGCGGCCGCGGTCATCCTGGTCAGCTTCGGATTTCACTTCTCCGAGGTTTCCATCGCCGGCGCGACCATCAAACTCGGCATCCTCGGCTCGCTCGTTTCCGTGATCTGGATCGTCGGCGTCATCAACGCCGTCAACTTCATCGACGGCATCGACTCGCTGGCGACGCTGGTCGCGATCACGATCGCCGTCGCCTTCGGAATCATTGCGATGATTCGCCTCGACGTCTTCTCGATCGTGATCATGACCGCGCTGGCAGGCAGCCTGATCGGTTTCTACCGCTGGAACAGGCCGCCCGCGAAAATTTTCATGGGCGACAGCGGCAGTCTCTTCATCGGATTACTGCTGGCGGCCTGCTCGATCGCCCGTCCGATCAAATCGCCGACTGCGCTGATCATCGGCGGACCGATGCTCGCGCTCGCGCTGCCTGTGCTCGACACGCTCATCGTCATGAAGCAGCGCTTCGGCAGCGAGGCCTCCATCGGCGCGCGCATCGTGCGCATGTTCAACGCCGACCGCCGCCACTTCCACCACATCCTCGTCGAGAAGTACGGCAGCATCGGTAAGGCCATCCTCTCGATCTGGTTCATCACGCTGCTCTTCGCAATCTCCGCTGTCCTGACCGTCATCGATGCAACGAAGATCGCCGGTTACTCGATCGGCGTAGCCGGCCTGGTGGTGATGGTGTTTTTCCGCTACTGGTTCCGTCGCGGGGACGTGCGCCCGGCCGCCGTTGAACGGCAGGCCTGACCGGCGATGTGCGGGATCGCGGCGTTGTTCGCGTATGGGTCCGCCGCGGCGCCGGTGGATGGTTTTGAGATCGCTGCGATCACCGAGCGGATGCGCCCGCGCGGACCTGACGCCGGCGGCACCTGGATCTCGCCCGACGCCCGCGTCGCCCTCGGCTCGCGCCGCCTGGCCATCATCGATCTGACCGACGAAGGAACGCAGCCGATGACCGACGTCGACGGCGAACTGCGCATCGTCTTCAACGGCGAGATCTACAACTATCGCGAGTTGCGCGCTCGTCTCACGCGTCTCGGTGCGCGTTTTCATTCGACGACGGACACCGAGGTGTTGCTGCAGTTGTATCGGCACGACGGCGCGGCGATGGTCGAGCTGCTGCGCGGCATGTTCTCCTTCGCCATCTGGGACCCGCGCGAACGGCGCATGTTTGTCGCGCGCGATCCGTACGGCATCAAGCCGCTGTACATCGCCGACGACGGCCAGACGTTCCGCGCCGCGTCGACTGTGAAAGCGCTCCTGGCCGGCGGCCGCATCTCGCGCGAACACGATCCTGCCGGTGTGGCCGGATTCTGGTTGATGGGTAGCGTCCCGGAGCCGCACACGATCTTTAAATCGATTCGCGCCGTCGAAACGGGAACTTCGTTTTTCGTCAGCGAACGCGGCGTCGAAAACGCCCGTCACTACTACTCGATCGCCGGCACGCTCGGACGCGGCGTGCACGACGAGGCCGCGGCGCGCCTGGTGCAGCCGAACGTCCTCTTGCGCGAGCTGGTCACCGACTCACTGCGCCACCATCTCATCGCGGACGTTCCCGTCGGCGCGTTTCTTTCCTCCGGCATCGACTCCTCGGCGCTCGTCGCGCTGGCGACGGAAGCTGCGGGCGAGCCGCCGCGCACGGTCACGCTGCGTTTCGAAGAGTTCGCGGGCGCGGCCTTCGATGAAGCTCCGCTCGCGGAACGTTTCGCGCGCGAAATCGGATCTGACCACGTCACGCGACTCGTCACGCGCGACGAATTCATCGCCGACCTGCCGAAACTTTTCGACGCCATGGACCAGCCCACCATCGACGGCACGAACACTTGGTTCGTCAGCAAGGCCGCGGCCGAGCGTGGCCTCAAAGTCGCGATCTCCGGACTGGGCGGCGACGAACTTTTCGGCAGCTACCCATCATTTCGCGCGCTGCCCCGCATCGTGGCCGCGTCGCGGCTTCCGCTCGCCGCAACCCTCGCCGGCCGCCTCGGCCGCAATCCGAAAGCAAGAGCGGTCGCTCAATACGGCGCGACGTGGTCTGGCGCGTATCTGTTGAAGCGCGGACTCTTTCTGCCCGACGATCTCCCCTCGCTGATGGGCGCAGACACCGCGCGCGAAGGACTCGAACAACTGTCGATGCTCGACCACATCGCCCGCACCATCGATCCCGATCCCGGAACGCCGTTCGGCCGCGTGGCTGCGCTGGAGGCGTCGCTCTACATGCGCAACCAGCTCCTGCGCGACACCGACTGGGCCAGCATGGCGCACTCGCTCGAAGTGCGCACACCGCTCGTCGACGCCACGCTCCTCCGCCAGATCGCGCCGCTGTTGATGGTGGAGAAGAGCCGCTGCAAACAGCACTTCGCCGAGAGTCCGCAAACTCCGCTGCCCGACTGGCTCAGCAGACGGCGCAAGACCGGGTTCAGCGTTCCGCTCGCCGAATGGGCGCAACTCCCGCCCGACGGCACATCGACACGCATGCGCAGCTGGGCGCGGCGGGTCATGGAGCAGTGGGCGTGAGAATCCTGCACATCGGCACCGACTCCTTCGGCGGCTACGGCGGCATCGCGCTGTACAACCGCGAGCTGATCGCGGCGATGGCATCGCACCGGGGCGTCGATGAAGTCGTGGTGATCCCGCGCATCATCGTCGGAGAACGCGAGCCGCTCCCGGAAAAAGTCACGTTCGTCGCTGGCGCTGCGCGCGGCCGCCTCGCATTTCTGCGCGCGCTGCGCAATGCCGGAAGCGCCTTCGATCTCGTCGTCTGCGCGCACGTCAACCTCCTGCCCGTCGCGCGCCTGGTCACGAAGCATCCGCTTCTGATGCTCTATGGCATCGAGGCCTGGAAAACGCTGCGCGATCCGATCTCGAACCGGCTGTTGCGCGGCCTCCGCAGCGTCATCTCCATCAGCGATATCACCCGCGAACGTTTCACCGGCTGGTCCCATTACGACGGTCCGTCGCAACTCCTGCCGAATTCAATTCGCGCGGAGTGGTACGGCATCCGTCCGAAAAATCCGGCCCTCGCCGCGCGCTACAACCTCGAAGGCAGGCGCGTGCTCCTGACCCTCGGCCGCGTCGTGGCCGCGGAGCGCTACAAGGGATTCGATGAAGTTCTCGAAGTCCTTCCCTATCTCGACGCGGACGTCTCGTACATCATCGCCGGCGGCGGCAACGACGTCCCGCGCCTGCAGCGCAAAGCCGTCAAGCTCGGCGTCGCCGATCGCGTCATCTTCACCGGACTTCTCCCCGAGGAAGAGAAAGCGGATCTGTACAACCTCGCGGATGTGTATGTGATGCCGAGCCGCGGCGAAGGCTTCGGCTTCGTCTTCCTCGAAGCGCTGGCCTGCGGCATCCCCGTCATCGCCAGCCGCCTCGACGGCGGACGCGAAGCCGTGCTCGGAGGCCAGCTCGGACAGCTCGTCGATCCCACAAACCCCGCCGAAATCCGCCTCGCCATCATCGACGCCCTCGCGGCCGGGGAAAAGCGTATCCCCGAAGGCCTCGATTACTTCAGCTACGCGAACTTCGAGCGCCGCACGCACGCGATCATCGACGATCTCGGCGCCAGTTCATGACCTTCCTCGGTTGGATCAAGGCAGCAGCATTCGCGCACAAGTGGGTATCCTGCCCGTCCTGGTTATATCCGGGCGGGCTACTCCGGCCCGATATGCGCGGCGGATCACCTCGAATTGGCCGGAACTCTTAATGACGAGCAAAGTATGCTCGAAGCACTCTTGCCCTTCTCTGAGCAGATCCTCGAAGAGTGTGGAATCGAACGTCCCGATTATTTGCCGAAGCAGTAAAAGACCGATCCTGATCCTGATCTCACGCGCTTTGGGCTCGGCGTAGCGAGTAGTCGGTAGGGGCAGCCCTTTGTCGCTTCACGCGGTTGATCGGAAGTACGAGTGCACGCCGAGCGTGTTCATTCGGCGAATCAGCTTCTGATCGAACGTCGCGACAGAATCGTAGTTGTTCGCGAGAGCGACACTGACGATCGCGGCGTCTGTGATCGAGTCGAGCGGCTCGGGCCAGTTGTCGAGGACGCGGAGCCACGAACAATCGTCGGTGATACTGACGCCCGGATACGTGAGCGTGGCGCGGATCGCGTCTGCAATCTTCGGCGGGGGAACTTTGTAGAAGCTGTCGAGAACGTAGGCGATCTCGAACAATGCGAACTGCGGGACCACCGCGATGATCTCGCCCTCTTCGGCGCTTAGTAGCAGCCCCTTTCCCTGGCCGCGTTGCTTTTCGTTCCGCTCCACGAAGAAGGAAACGAGCACGTTCGCGTCTACGACGACGTGACGTGTCAAACTCGACCTCGCCGTTTGCGGGCTTCCGCGATCTCAGCGACAACGTCGCCCGAACTGTTCTTGATGAACCCTTCAAAATCGAGCAGCGAGGGTCGCTCGGTAGTGATGGCCACTCTGCCGCCGCGGACTTCCCACGAGAGTTTGTCACCGGGTTCCAACGCGAGCGCGTCGCGCACTTCTTTCGGAACGGTTGTCTGGCCTTTGCTAGTGAGCGTTGACGTGGACATAGGAAGTGTCGTCCTTACCAAATTGTAACAGAGTAAGGCGCAGCGACGCCCGCGAAACCAAAAATGCGGGCGTGCCTTCGGATGCCCGCGCGGGGCTTACTGCTTACTGCCCGACGGAGATTACGGCTTGGGCGGCTGCGGCCATTCACGGTATTCAACGCCGCCAGCGATGCTGTCGGATCTCCTCATCGAGGGTGTCCGGCTTCCTCATCGACGCTATCGGCGAGGTTCATTCATGGTGTCGTCGCGCGGCGATCGTCATTCACGCGGAGGCGCCGCGGAGGACGTGGAGAACTCCTTGCGCTCTCTGCGTGAATCACTGCTCGGATAAACTCCCACCCCTTGCACACCGTCATCAAACCCCGACGCGGGCTCGCGCAACTCGATCTTGCTGAGGTCTGGGAGTATCGCGAGCTCCTCGGGTATCTGGCGTGGCGCGACATCGTCGTCCGCTACAAGCAGACCAGTATCGGGATTTTGTGGGCGTTCCTTCGGCCGTTTTTGACGATGGTCATCTTCACGGTCGTGTTCGGGCGGATCGCGAAGCTGCCGTCGGAGGGCGTGCCGTACGCGGTGTTCACGTTCATCGCGCTGCTGCCGTGGCAGTTCTTTGCGACCGCGTTCGCGGAGACGGCCGGGTCGGTGGTCGGGAACGGCTACATGATCACGAAGATCTACTTTCCTCGATTGATCCTGCCGCTGGCATCGATCGCGGTTGGGATCGTCGACTTCCTCGTCTCCTTCGTCATCCTCATCCTGATCATGCTCTGGTATCGCACGCCGGTTTCCGTGCATGCGTGGGCGCTGCCGCTCTTCTTCCTGCTCTGCGTCGTCTTCACGATCGGGCTCGGACTCTTCACGGCGGCGCTATACGTGCGGTATCGCGACATGCGGCACCTCATCCCGTTTCTCACGCAGTTCGGATTGTACGTTTCGCCGGTCGCCTACAGCACGACCTCGGTGTCGCCGAAGTGGCGTTTTCTGTTCTCGCTGAATCCGATGACGGCGGTGATCGACGGCTTCCGCTGGTCGCTGCTCGGCACGACGCCGCTCTACGTTCCGGGCATCATCGCGGGAACGGCGACGTCGATCGTGCTGCTCGTGGCCGGCGTCTACTACTTCAAAGTGACCGAGCGGATTTTCGCGGACGTGATGTGATGAACGAAGCCGTCATCGGACAGGGCATCGGCAAGATCTATCGCCTCGGCGAGCAGGGAACGGCGTACACGCTGTTGCGCGAGCGGATTTTCGAGACTGCGAAGGCGGCCTTTCGCAAACGCGAGGCGGCGCCGGCGCCCGAGCCGTTCTGGGCACTGAAAGACGTTTCGTTCTCGATCGGACAAGCGGAGGTCATCGGGCTGATCGGAAAGAACGGCGCGGGCAAATCGACGCTGCTGAGAATCCTCAGCCGCATCACCGAACCGACCGAGGGACGCATCGATCTGTTCGGTCGCGTGTCCAGCCTCCTCGAAGTCGGCATCGGCTTCCATCCCGAATTGAGCGGGCGTGACAACGTCTATCTCAACGGCGCGATCCTCGGCATGTCGCGCAACGAGATCCGCCGCAAATTCGATGAGATCGTTGAGTTTGCGGAGATCGCGAAGTTCCTCGACACGCCCGTCAAGCGGTACTCCTCGGGCATGTACGTCCGGCTGGCTTTCGCCGTGGCGGCGCATCTCGAGCCGGACATCCTGATCGTCGATGAAGTGCTGGCCGTCGGCGACTCGGCGTTCCAGCAGAAGTGCCTCGGCAAGATGCGCGATATTCGTTCCGAGGGACGGACGGTGATCGTGGTCAGCCACAACATGGCCACCATCGCCAGCCTTTGCCAGCGTGTGCTGTGGCTGGACTCCGGCCGCGTGAAGATGAGCGGACCGACGCATGAAACTGTCTCCCGCTATCTTTCGGAAGGCGCGTCGCACGAGATGAGTTGGTCGCCGAGGCATCCGTCGAATGCGGAGTTCGAATACCACACCATCTACGTAGTCCCCGCCGACGGCCAGGAGCTGACGGATTCGATTCCCGGAGATACGGCGGTGGATGTCGTCTTCGAATTTTCAGTGGTCAAACCGCTCGCGGATCAGCGAATCGAATTGCACGTGGCGAACGAATTCGGGGAGGTGCTCTTCACGACCACCAGCGCCGATCCGGACCGCCGCCGCAACCATCCGTGGGCAATCGGACGTCACACGTACGTCTGTCACATTCCGGGCAATCTGCTTCCGCCGGGGCGTTACCGCTTATCGGTAACGCACCCGTTCGGATACTGGTCCTCGATGCACGAAAACATTCTGGCGTTCACGATCACGGAGCAAAATAGCGTCTTCGCGATCGACGGACGAGCGGGAATGATCACGCCGCTGCTGGACTGGACGCGCGACTGAATCCCATGCGGCGGCTCATGTTCGTGACGCAGACCCACACGGTGTGGGGCGGTATGGAGTGGTGGGTCCATCACCTCGCGCAACGGATGCTGGACCGTTCCTGGGAGGTGTACGCGGGGTTGGCTCGCGGCGCGCGATTCAGCGATCCCGAGGCATACGCTGCGGCGCATCCGCACCTGCGGCCGGTGATCATGGACGCTCGCGTGGGTACGGAGTCGGCGCGCGTCCGTGCGGTCGCGCGCGCGCTGCGCCAGGTTCGGCCTGACGTCGTCATCCCGGTCGGGATCGGCGCCACGTTCGAAGCGATTCGCGCCGTCGACAGCGTGTTCATCGTTCCGGTTCTGTCGTTGCATGAGGGGTGGCTATCGAACGTGATCGACTCGCAGGATGTCATCGATCTGACGGTTCCGAACTCGCGACTGCTCCAGACGCTGCTGACCAGGCTGGATGTACAGCGCCTGCGCTACATCCGCCAGGGAACGCCGCGAGCGACGATAGTTCGATCGCCGCGAACGCAACGGCTCCGGGCCGGCATCGTGTCGCGTCTGGAACAGGTTTCAAAACGGGTGCTCGATCTTGTCGGAGTCGCTGACCGGATCGGTCCGGAGATCGAGTTGCACGTCTTCGGCGACGGTCCTGACCGCGATGGTCTCGAAGCGCAACTGCGCGGGCGAACAACGTTCCACGGCTACATGCCGACGGAGCAGCTTTATCGCGAGGCGTACCCGAACCTGGACGTGCTCCTCTTCTTTTCGCCGGCCGAGGGAAGTCCGAACGGCGTGTACGAAGCGATGCAGAACGGACTGGTGCCGGTCTCATCGCGATTTGCGGGATGGGAGCGCGAGGAGATTCTGCGCGACGGCGAGAATGCGCTGTTGTTCGAGATCGGCGACGTGGATGCCGCGGCGCAGCACCTCCGCTCACTCGCGGAGAGCCGGGAAACTCTCGACCGGATGAGCAACGCCGCGAGAAGATGCATCATGTCCTACACGGACGAGGACATGTACGACGCATGGATCGAGGCGATCGAATCAACACCGCGCGGGAAGCCGAGAGGCGGTCTGCGAAGCATTCCAAAGGCAGGACGGCTGGAACGAGCCGGCGTCCCTGCCGCGGCTGCGGATGCGGTGCGGCGGCTTCTCGGAGCACGCTTTCCGCATAGCAGCGGGTGGGAAGAGTGGCCGGGGTCACAGCCGGCGAACCCTGCGACAACGGCGCGAGTGACACGAGAACTGGCGGCGATCGAGAGGCAAGCGAACGATGAGCGGTGACAAGAAGTACCTCTACGTCGACGAGACGTTGCGGATTCTGACCGGTAGTGAGGCCGAGAGCGCGCTGCGCACACAGTCGGATGCAGCGTTTCTCGATCCCCGCGACGGCGTCGTACATGTTCCGAAAGAGCGCTGGCAACAGGCGCAGCGCTACGAGCGTGATACGTGGATGGTCGCGAATGCCGACACCGACGACGACCGCAACAGCGATCACGCCACGGGCTTCGACGGCTATGCGGCGTTGCAAGGGCGCACATTCGCTCACGCGATCGAGCTCGGGTGCGGGCCGTTTACGAACCTGCGCATCATCGCGCGGCGATGCGCGATCGAGCGCTGTTCGCTTCTCGATCCGCTGATCGAGGAGTACCTGAAACATCCGCACTGCACCTACGACCGGCGCGCGTTGCGCACCGAGGAAACTGCGCTGAGCGTCTCTCTTCGGCGTAGTCGCGCCGGGCGCGCGCTGCGCCGCGTGTTGAACACGTTCATACCCGGCACGCTGTCGCGTCGCGTTCCCATCGAGGAACTGCTGCCGATGCCGATCGAGGAGATGCCCGCACGCTCCGGCTACGACATGGTGGTGATGCTCAATGTCCTTGAGCATTGCTACGACGCGCGGACGATCTTCACGACGATTGCCGGCATCCTGAAGCCGGGCGGGATCTTCGTTTTTCACGACAAGCTGTTCGCCGCAAAGGACGTCGCGGAAGATGTCGCAACCCGATTCGATGCCGGCCACCCGCTTCGCGTCGGCGGAGAGATGATCGAGTCGTTCCTCGCGCAGAACTTCACTCCGCTTTTCGCTCGCCGGGGCGTCGTGGAAGATGGATTCGAGGAGCACGATCTCAGCCGGGAAGCCATCTACTTCATCGGCGAGCGGAAGGCTTGAACATGCAATCTGAGAAATCGGTCGCCATCGTCGTCACGACGATCTTCGAGCCCAACTTCCTCGACGGTTACGTAGCCAACCTGCGCCGCTTCGGCCGCGAAAACGTCGAAATCATCGTCATCATCGACCGCAAGACGCCGGCCTCGGTCGCGGAGCGTTGCGCGCACTACGGTCTGACCTGCCCGACGCTGGCGGAGCAGGAGACGTTCCTGGCCCGCTTTCCGGCGCTGGCGCCGCGGATTCCGTACGACAGCGACAACCGGCGCAACATCGGCTTTCTCATGGCGCTCGACCGCGGCGCCGAGCTGCTGATCAGCATCGACGACGACAACTACTGCCTCGATGACGTCGACTTCGTGGGCGAGCACCTGGCCGCCGGCACGACGATCGATATCGGCGAAACCGAGAGCGACGACGGATGGATCAACATCTGCTCGCTGCTCGATTCGTCGACGAAGGACGACATCTTCCCGCGCGGTTTTCCGTACTTCGCGCGGCGGAAATCGCGAACGATCAGCGACGAAACGTCGGCGCCCGCGCCGGTTGCGATCAACGTCGGCCTCTGGCTGAGCGATCCGGACGTCGATGCGATGACGCGGCTCGTGCAGGCGCCACACATCGCCTCCGCGAAAAACCGTTCGCTCCGCCTCGGACGCAACACGTGGACGCCGATCAACACGCAAAACACCGCGATCGTTCGCGGCGCGATTCCGGCCTACTACTACGTTCGCATGGGTTTCTCGCTCGGAGGTCTGCGCATCGACCGCTACGGCGACATCCTCAGCGGCTACCTGATCCAGAAGTGCGTGAAGACCCGCGGCGACGCGATTCGCATCGGATCGCCAATCGCCGACCACCGGCGCACGCCGCACAATCTTTTCAAAGACCTCTATCACGAGCTCGCCGGCATGGTGCTCCTCGAAGACCTTCTGCCGTGGTTCGTGGAGTTGACGATCGGCGGCGGAAGCTACGCGGAGATGTATACCGAGGTCGCGGAAGTGCTGGAGGCGAAGAGCGGGTCGATGCGCGGTTTCGTGTGGGACGACGGTGGCCGCGACTTCCTCGTCGATACGGCCGCCAACATGCGGGCATGGCTCGACGCCGTGCGGACCATCGGATGACGCTTCCGGAGAAGCCGCTCGTATCGATCGTCGTTCCGAGCTTCAATCAGGGACACTTCATCCGCGAGACCATCGATTCCATCCTCAGCCAGGATTACCGCCCCATCGAGGTGCTGGTGATGGACGGCGCGTCAAACGATGCGACGGTGGACGTTCTGCGGTCGTACGACGCGCCGGAATTGCAGTGGTGGTCGGAGCCTGACCGCGGCGTCGTCGATGCCGTCAACAAGGGGCTCGGGCGCGCACGCGGCGAGGTCGTGGCGATTCAGAGCTCCGACGACGTCTACCTTCCCGGCGCCATCACCGCCGCGGTGTCCGCCCTTCGTGCAGAACCGGATCTCGGCCTCGTCTTCGGCGATGTCGAATACATCGACGCCGAGTCGCATGTGCACGGCCGAACGGCGTTGCCGCCATTCTCACTGTACGACTACGTAGGCAAGCTGACCTTCATCCCGCAGCCGTCGGCGTTCTTCACCGCGGAGGCAATGCGCGCAAGCGGCACGTGGCGCGAAGACGTCAGCTACGCCGCCGACGCTGAATTTTTTCTGCGCATCGCCGCGGCATACCCGGTCAGAAAAATCGATCGACTGTTAGCGCGCTACCGCTATCACGACGAGCAGCGCGACAAAGCCTCGACGCGCGTGGAACGCGATTGGCGCAAGGCGATCGAGCCGTGGACGAAATCGAGTGACCGGCGGCTCCGCCGTTGCGCGAAGAGCGGAATCGATCTGAGCCGCCTTCGCTATACGCCCGAGTCGCAATGGATTCGCCGCACTGTCGCTGCATACCATGCCCTGCTCGTAAACCCGATCCTGTTGCGCAACCGCGACTTCCGTCATACGCGCGACCTTCTCCCGGGCCGGTATCCGATCTGGAAGTTTTTGTCGCGCGTGAAACGGCTGTTGGGATTTGCGCCGCGCAGTTGACGCGCGCAACGGCTCGCTATACTCGCGTGCTCATGTCCAATGCGAGTGCCGAGCGCCTGGCAATGCTCCTGCTCCTCGTTGCGCTCGCTGCGCAGGTCGTGCTCGCGATGCGGGTGGAAACGACTTCGCTGCACCCCGATGAGAAGTACCACGTAGGAAAGGCGCAGTACTTCTCCGAGCATCACCGTTTTCCGCGCGCAACCGCGAACGACCGCGCCGTGGAGAGCGGAAAGGCGTGGGGGATTTCCGACTGGCGGCCAGCAGGCTATGCACTTTTTCTCGCGGTCTGCAGTGACGGCAAGTACGAGCCACCGGCGCTGCGGCGGCGAGTAACGCTCGTTCAGTCGATGCTCGTCGCAGTCGCGCTGATTCTCGTCTTCTGCGCGCTGCGCCGTCACACGATGAACCCCACCTCGCGTATCGCCACCGCACTCGTCCTCGGCCTCGCTCCGTGGCCATTCGAGTTTGTACAGACGATCAGCCCCGATTCGATCGTCGCCAGCTTCACAGCCATCGCTCTTTTCCTCCTCGGCCGATATCCCCGCAGCGTTTTCTTCGCGACTCTTCTGTTCAGCGTCACATTCGCGATGCGGCCCGAAATGATCGTGCTGCCGCCGCTGATCGTCGGCTGCGCAATGCTTTTTCAGAAGCGGCAGCGGATGCGCTTTGCGGTGGTGGCGGCCATTGCGTTTCTCGCCGTCCTCGGCGCGCACTATGCGTATCGGATCGACTTTACCGGCGAGCGGTTGCCGCCGGTGTTCGGAGGCCTGCACATCCGCGATGGCGGCGCGTTCGCTTGGACGAACAGCTGGATCGGTACTGAGAACGAGGCGTACAACTTTGTCTACTCGCTGACAAACGGACAGCCATCGCCGCCGCTGCCGGCGCGGGCATTTGCAAACGACGCGGAGCGGCACATCGTGGAGACGATCGTCGCGAACGTGCGCGCCACCGGCCACTACACAGCGGCCGACGACGATTTGTTTGCAGCGCTCGCCCGCCGCCGGCAACGCGAAAATCCTGCCCGCGCCGTCGCGGCGCGCCTGTGGCACACGGCGCACCTCTGGGTGAATGCTGAGACGAACACGCAGACGCTGAATCTACTCAACGACGCGTCACGGCCCGTGCGGCACGCGATTCTCGGCGCGCTGCTGTTGCTGAAATTTGCGCTATTGGCAGGCTTCCTGATCTTCGTCATTCGTATGCGGGCGTTTCGCAACGATGCCTTCCTCATCCTGTGCGCGCTCTTCGTGATTGCACGCACGCTTCTGGTCGGCATCGTGCTCGGATGGTTTACGCATCGCTACGTCGTGAATGCCTGGATTCCACTGATGACCTGCGCCATGGCCGCGGTGTCGCGGCCCGGCCTCGTGGCGCGGTACCATCGTCCGCATCCGGAATGATTACTAGTGCTGAAGACGGCGAGCCGCGGCATCGCGATCGCGTCGCCTGTCCTGACTATGCCCCTGAGGAACGTGCTTCGTGAGCATGCGAGTCCTGTGGATCGGCGCTCACCCGGACGACGAGCTGTTCGTCGCTCCCTGGCTCGCGCGTTTGCGGACCACGGCCGGAGCGAAGCTCGCCTTTCTGGTCGCAACCCGCGGCGAGCGCGGGGATTGCCGGCTGGCCAGCCGCGGACCCACAGACGTCGGCGCAATCCGGGAGACGGAGATGGCCGACGCCGCTGCCGCATTTCAGGGTGAATTGCGGTTCCTGGGCTGGCGCGACGGAACCGAAGCCGAACCAACGGCTGTTCTTCGCACCTGGGCGGCGGATGCGGGCGGCAAAGACGCCCTTCGTCGCCAACTTCGTGACGCGATCGCCGATCTCGCACCGGACTGGATCGTCACGTTTGACCGCCGCCACGGATGTACGTGGCATGCGGACCATCGGGCCCTCGGCGCGCTCGTTCAGTCGCTCGCGCTGCAAATCCCGACCACGCTCGCGGAATCACGCATCACGTTCACCCAGCCCATGCGCATCGACCCGGGCGTCAGAAACGCCGAATCGGTGAATGTGAGCGAAACGTGGGATGAGCTGCTGAACGATATCGCCTGTCATCCGTCCCAGTTCGCGGCCGACACCATCGAGCTGTTTCGAAACGTGCCCGAGGAAGAGCGCGTGGTCTGGCTCCTTCATCTCGGACCGGGCCGGCGTTGGCGATACCTGCGCGACAACTTGGCAGGCGCGGGAAAGCGCGTGAAGTCGTTCGTCCGCGATCGCCTTCGGAACGGCGGCTAGCTCATTCGCCGCGCCGCACGTCGTCGGGGATGGACGGTCCCGACATGAGTCCCTGTTCGGTGGCGCGCAGCCGTGCGATGCGCTGCTCCGGAGCCACGGTTTCCATCAGGCGGTATCGCCGGATGGCTCCCGTCGTCGGCGAGAGTTTTCCTGGTTGTGGCGGATGCTGCAGGTGCAACATCGGCAGATAGCCAAAGCGATAGACACCGCCGAAAAAGCGGGCGCGGTCGACAAAGTCGTTGTCCTCTCCGCCCCAACCGACGTAAGACTCATCGAATCCGCCGATGGCGTCGTACGCGTCGCGGCGAGCCACGATGCTTCCCCCATCCAGGTTTTGAACGATGAGCACGGGCGCTGCTTTCGGCGGCGCGCCGGTCACAAAGACGCTCGCCGTCGCACTCGCATCGAGGTAGTAGATGTACCGCTTGAGGTCGACGAACGAGTAGCCCTCCTCGATTCGCTGGACCGCCTCGCGCGCGTAGCGCTGGGGGATCAGCACATCGTTGTCCTGCAATACCAGAATGTCGCCGCGAGCGTGCCGCGCGGCGACGTTGAACGCCCACGAACGGCAGTACGGCAAATCGGGACGCGGGAGCGGTGTGTGCATGTAGCGGATCCACGGAGGCAGGTGTCGCTCGACCTCGGGCGCTACCGATTGCTCGACGACGATGCATTCGAAAGCGACGCCGGTTTGTGCGGCGATGTTTCGCAGCGTCGCCAGCAAGTGCGGCAACCGCTCGGTACCGCGATGACCAATGATGAACGTAAGCCGGGGAGGACCACTCATCGGCCGGGGTGCGTCGCGCATGGTGATGGGCCAGGCCGCCAGCGATCTCCGCATCAGACGCGCCGCGGTCGACGGAAAGACCCTGCTGATATGAAGGTCCGAGGAAAAGCGCCAGAGACATTCCACGCCGCGGCCGTTGGTGGAGATCACCTCACGGCGGTTGCGGATCAGCAGCCACGGGTCCGGCAGACCCTTGCTGGGGCCGAGGCCGCGCAGGTGCAGTTCGAAAGGAATCCAGTCATAGACAAGAGCCCCGATCGTGTGACGGAGACTGACGTTCACAGGCCGCGATTCTAACCGCCTGAAGTTTGCGCCGATCGCGTCCGGACGGATTGGTAAATCCACCACGAACCGGTCCGGCTCACCGGAATCCAGAACGGCGATTGGATCGCGCGAGGAATCATGAGGTAGTCGGCCTGGCTGGCGATTACACCCGCGGACGTACTTGCAGGATCGCGAATGAAGTCAGCCCAAACGTCTACGCGATGCGCAACGTCCGAATGCAGCGGCGAGAGAAACGCCTCGCTGTTTGGAGTGGGCAGCCATCCACGCCGCTCGCCGATCCAGAGAGTGGGGTTTTCGTCGCGCAGCGTCAGGCCGCCCGCGTCGACGACGATGGATCGCGGCGGTGTGTGATCGCGAATCCACACGAGCGCGTCGTAGTAGTCGAGCGGCAAGGCGACACGCCGCACGCGGCTATTCGTGATCCGGTAATACGGAAACTGCAGGACGTAGACGGATGTCTGCACCAGGCCGAGCGCCACCAGCAACGCCGCGCCGATGGCCTGCCAGCGCGGCAGGGTGCCTCGCATCCACCGATCGATCGGATCGGCAATGAGCGGCGCAAAGGCGATGGCCAGGAGGGAACCGGTCTTCATCGAAAAATCGACGCGCCCCGTCACGCTTCCGGCGACGTACAAAAACGACGGAGCCGCGATCGCGGTACCGATCAGAACGTGAAAGAAATTCAACGGCTTCTTCCCCGCGATCACCAGCAATGCCCACAACGGCAGCATCCCGAGGATTGCCATCCGCAGAAACTGCCCGTGATCCCAGGCGACGGCGGTGTGCCGCGAATCGCCGGAGCCGAGAACGCCAATCGCCACGAACATCGCGATCGCGGCTCCCCCAAAAATCACGGCCGCGATCAGCACCATCAGCGGCCGCGCGATCCGTCCCATCGCCAGCCAGATCATCAGCGCGGCTGCCAGCGGAACCAGGAGGGTGGCGCTGTACCCGATCACCATCGACACAGCAACGATCCCGAGGACGAGATCAGCAGCGCGGCGCTCACGATTCCAGCGCTCCACTTCCAACGCAGCGAACAGCACGAGCACGAGGGCAAACGTGTTGTTGCCGAAGACGGTCATGCTGTTGAGCGGTGAGAGTAGGAGATGATTTCGAGTCGGCATCGCCAGCCAGCCGAGAGCAACGCGCGCCGCCACCGCCTGGTAGTAGTAGACCGTGAACGACGCGAACAGAGTCACCGCTACGGTCCATCGGATTGTTTGATCGCTGCACTGCGGCCGGAATACGCGAACGACAGCCGCGAGCGTATGAACCAGCAGCGCGGCCATCAATGTGTTGACGAGAATCAGCGCGTTGGAGGCGGGGATAGCGATGCCGCCGAAATCGGCCAGCATCGCCGGCAGCGTGAAATACAGCCAGTGGTAGTTCATTGGGCCCGCGCCGGTGAGACCGACAAGCGGCAACGACGGCGAGGCCCGAAGCGAGGCGACAACCGTTACGAGATTGCCGAAGTCGATGCCGAAAAGGCCATGGAACAGCACTTCCGCGCCGGCATGAACTTCGTATCCGAGCCACGTCAGCGCGGACAGCAGCGGAAGCGCGACCAGTACGAGGAACCACGACAGTCTCCATGCAGAAGCAAGCTCGCCGAGCGCGGACCGAAACGCGCCGAGCTTCGCAGCGGCGGCGACGAGGATCGCGCACATCGCGGCGTCGGCAATCCAGGGAGAAAAGGGCAGAAGCTTGCGCACGAAGAACCATGGCACGACCAGCAGCACGACCAGCACACCGGCGGCGATGAGGCGCAGATCGGGAGGCATCGGCCGCAGGGGCGGAAGGCGCAGAACCAGCGCACACGCCGGGAGCAGAAACGCAGCGACGAACACGATGAAACCGACCGCCGCGAGGATGTTGCCGGCGAGATAAACGACGATGACCGCGTCGGCTGCGACGGCGGCGGCGATGAGCGCCTTCTTCATCGCCGCCAGGCCTGGACCGCGGCGATCACGTAACTCTGCTCCTCGTCCGTCAGGTTGTTGTAAAGGGGAAGACGGAGCAATCTGTCGCTGACACTCTCCGCCACCGGGCACTGGCCGGCCCGCCCGCCGAAGCGCATGCCCATTTCCGACGTGTTGAGCGGGAGGTAATGGAACAGCGCGAAGATGTTGCGTTCCTCGAGATATTCGATCATCGAGGACCGCTCCTCCGGAGACGGAAGAACCAGATAGTACATATGGAAAGGCTGCTCGCTTTCGAGGGGAACGGTCGGCGTCTTCACTCCCATCGCGGAAGCCCAGTCAGCCAGCGCTTCGTCATATCGCTCCCACACGCGACGGCGCTTGGCCTGGATGACGTCAGCCTTCTCCAACTGGCCGACGAGATAGGCGGCCAGCATGTCCGACGGCAGATAGCTCGATCCGATATCGACCCATGTGTATTTGTCTACCTGTCCTCGAAAAAATCGGCTGCGGTTGGTCCCCTTCTCCCGGATGATCTCCGCCCGTTCGATCAGGGCCGGATCGTTGATGACAAGGGCCCCTCCTTCGCCGCAGCTGATGTTCTTCGTCTCGTGAAAACTCTGCGTGGCCATACGGCCGAAGGTACCGAGCGGACGCCCGTGGTAGCTGCCGAAGAGCCCGTGCGCGTTGTCTTCGACCACTTCGAGACCGTGGCGTTTGGCGATCTCGAGAATGACATCCATTTCGCAGGCCACGCCGGCGTAGTGCACCGGAGCGATGACCTTTGTGCGCGGCGTGATCAGCCGATCGAGGGCCGTCTCATCGATGTTGAGAGTATCCGGACGGATGTCGGCGAACACCGGCGTCGCTCCGCGCAGTACGAAGGCATTGACGCCGGAGACGAAGGTGAAGGCGGGCACGATCACTTCATCGCCGGGAGCGAGATCCAGCAGGATGGCAGCCATCTCCAGGGCGTGCGTGCAGGAGGTCGTGAGCAGAACCTTCGGTGCACCGAGGATCGACTCCAGCATGGCGTTCGCGCGCGCCGTGAAGCTACCATCGCCGGAAATGTGCAGATCGGAGATGGACTCCTTCACCAGTTCGATCTCACGCCCCTCGAGTGAGGGTTTGTTGAACGGAACTCTCGTCACGAAGCTCTCCCGAACAAATCGAGGCAGATCGTAGGACGAAACGGGCACGGATAGCTATGGCTTAGACGCGGTTCTCGTCGTACTCTTCATCGGATCAACGGCTTTTCGGAACCATACAAATGCCACAAAAGACCGTCGTCATCGTCCAGTCGAACTACATCCCCTGGAAGGGCTACTTCGATCTGATCGCCGCCGCCGACGAATTCATCGTTTATGATGACGTGCAGTACACGAGAAGGGATTGGCGGAATCGCAACAGGATCAAATCCCCCTCCGGACCGCTGTGGCTCACGATCCCTGTCGAGGTCAAAGGAAAGTACTCCCAAACCATCAAAGAGACTCGCATCGCCGATTTGGACTGGCCATCGGCCCACTGGAAGACAATTCAGCATAACTATGCGCGCGCACCGTTCTTCCGCATGTATTTTGAGGCATTCGAAGATTTGTTTCTGAACTGCGGGGAAGAGTTCCTGAGTCAGGTGAATTTCCGGTTCCTCACCAGGATCTGCGATCTGCTCGACATCCATACTCCAATCCGCTGGTCAATGGACTATGAACTACTCGAGGGGAAAACGGAGCGGCTCGTTCACCTTTGCCGGCAGGCCGGTGCGACTGATTACCTCTCCGGCCCTGCTGCCAGTGGATACATCGACGAAGCACAGTTTCAGGATGCAGGCATCGCCCTGCGGTGGATGGACTATTCGAACTATCCCGAGTATCCGCAGTCTTATCCGCCGTTCGACCATGCCGTCAGCGTGGTGGATCTGATCCTCAACACCGGGCCGGCCGCGCGAACGTTTATGAAGAGTTCAGGAGAATACTCTTTATGAGAGTCTCCGTCGTCTCAACGCTGTACAAGTCGTCCCCGTACATCGTGGAGTTCGTCGAGCGCATGCGCCTGGAGCTGAACAAGCTCACAAATGATTACGAGATCATTCTTGTCGACGACGGTTCCCCCGACGATTCGTTACGGGTGGCTCTGGCGCTGATGGACCGGGAGCCTCAGCTGCGCGTCATCGAGCTCTCCCGCAACTTCGGCCACCACAAAGCCATGATGACCGGCCTCGAACATGCCTGCGGTGATCTCGTTTTCCTCATCGACAGCGATCTCGAGGAGCCGCCCGAGCTTCTGAGCGTGTTCAACGAGACACTGCGGGATCAGCGGCTGAACGTCGTCTATGGTTTCCAACAATCCCGCAAGGGAAAGTTCGCGGAGAGGTTCCTGGGCTGGATTGCCTGGCAGATGATCCGATTGATGCTTCCGATCCAGGTTCCGAAAAACAGCAGCACGGTCCGCTTGATGACTCGCGACTATGTTCAGGCTCTCATTCGCCACAAGGAGAGCAAGACGGCCATCGGCGGTTTGTGGGTCATCACCGGCTTCAATCAGCAGGGCCTGGCATTCCACAAAGGGTCGAGGGACACGACCAGCTATAGTTTCGGCCTCCGCCTTTTTACTCTACTGGACAGCATTACATCGTTTTCGGAGATGCCGCTCTATTTCGTGTTTTTCGTGGGGCTGCTGGTTCTCCTGATGTCGGCCGCCATTGCCTCGTGGCTCATCTACAGAAAACTGACCGGGCACGTACTCGAGGGTTGGGTATCGACGCTCTTTTCCGTGTGGTTCCTGGGCGGGCTGGCCATTTTTTCAATCGGTGTCGTCGGGCTTTACGTCTCGCGCATTTTCATCGAAACGAAAAACCGGCCGTATACGATCATAAGGACCATTCATGGAAAGTAGCCACGCCATCGAGAAGGATTACGGAAAGTTCTATTCAGGGAAAGATCCGGCGAAGGTCTACCCGGTTGAATTCGTCGTGCGCACGCTGCTCGGCACGTATCCCGGACTCAATATCGACCGGACGACATACCAGGGTTCCACGATTCTGGATCTTGGCTTTGGCGATGGCCGTAATATGCCTTTGCTCCATGATCTAGGGTTCGACGTCAGTGGGGTCGAGATCTCCGATGAAATCTGCGAGTTGACCCGCAACCGCATGCAACGGCTGGGCGTTCCTGTAACCGTAAAGACAGGGACGAACGCACACATCCCGTTTGAGTCGGGTCTGTTCGATTTCGTGCTTTCCTGTCACGCCTGCTATTACGTCGGTCCCGGCGAGAGTTTCTCAGACAATCTCGAGGAAATCGCCCGGGTCCTGCGCCCCGGAGGCCGCTTCATCTTTTCCCTTTTGAAGAGCGACAGTTATCTGCTGGCCGGCGCCACGTCTCTGCAGGACGGACACTATCTCGTCAACCGGGATCCCTATGAACTCCGTAACGGCAGTGTTCTTCGCGCGTTCGCCTCGCGTGAAGAAGTCATGGACGAATTGGGCCGGCGTTTCAGCGACCTCGCGCTCGGCCTTTGCGAGAATGACTATTACGGAATCTATGAGAAAGTGTGGATAGGAACCGGCATCAGGAACGATACAAAATGACTCTTCAGCCCTGTCCTCCTCGGTAGGTTCGCTGATCCGGATCCACCCGGTATTCGTCCACTGATTTCGGCGGCACTGTCCAGAATCCGAGTGTCTGAGCGAGCGGCGATTCCGGATCGACACGGCCGCGAAGAAGGACCGGATAATCCAACTGCTGCTTGATGAACGGCCGCGTGTACTGATGATTGATTGCGCGGCGCCTCCCCGACGAGCGATTCTCACCTGCGCGATGGATCAACATCGAGTCGAAGAAAATCACCGAACCGGCTGGTGCTGCGATCTGTATAGCCTCTATTTCCAGGTAGCCGGCGCTGGGCACTACGGAGAGCCGGTGCGTGTGGGGCACCCACCACGTGGCTCCGCTCTCCGCGGTGAAGGCATCGATCACGAAGAAAGCATTGACCGAGAGCGGTTTGTCGGCGACGAAATCCTTTGCGAAATCGCGGTGGAAGGCAGACTGATGATGCTCGATCTTCGGCTCGACGATGATCCCGTTCTGTAAGTGCAAAATCGCTGTCGGTCCGAGAATCCTTTCGACTACCGGCCAGGTGGCTGGGTACCGAACCAATGCGAGAAAGTCCGCGTCGTCGTACAACATGCCGCGGACCGATCCCCGCTCGTTGAGTTGATCGAGACGTTCCGGGCCATAGCGGCGATTCTGCGCATCTTCCAAGCGGTCGAGCCTCTCAGCCCATTCTGTACATTCAGCGGGCGTCAGCACGTTGGTGGCTACCGAGATTCCCCGGATGGCCAGATTCTCAGCGTGAACGTCCACGATTGATTCGTTGCGGCTCGTTGTGATCCCGGCATAATCGATGAATCGGACCATAATTTCCTCGGTTAGAGGCCGCAATCGTCTCGCACGCTCCCATGGCGGAACGATCGCGCCGCGCAGGTTGAGGCTACCACGTGTCTGCCCGACATTCCGCTTGATTTCCGCCTGACATCGGTTATTCTCCTCGGTCGAATGAGTACGAAGGCTCTCATCTTTGGGATCGGCGATTTCGCACGCGCGGCCCGCTTCTATCTTCAACACGACTCCGCGTTCGATGTGGCGGCGTTCACCGTCAATGAAGAGTTCATGACATCGAAAGAGTTAATGGACTTGCCGGTCGTGCCGTGGGAGAGCGCAAGTGAGACACACCCGCCTTCCGATTATTCGATGTTTGTGGCAATCGGCTACAGCAAGGTCAACAAAAATCGCGCGGTGGTATTCGAGCAGGCCCAGGCGGCTGGATACGACATGCTCACCTACGTTTGCTCGAAGGCAACCACCTGGCCCGGCCTTACCGTCGGCAAAGGGTCATTCATTTTTGAGAACAATGTCATTCAGCCGTTCGTCACAATCGGATCGAACACCGTCTTATGGAGCGGCAATCATATCGGTCACGATTCGACGATCGGGGACAACGTATTCATCACGTCGCACGTGGTGATTTCAGGAAATTGCCGGGTTGGCGACAATTCTTTTATTGGAGTCAACGCTACGATTCGGGATGGCATCACCATTGGCCGCGATTGTGTCGTCGGCGCCGGAGCAATCCTGCTGCGCGATGCCCCTCCTGGAGCGGTGTTCAAGTCGGTGAGCACGCCTGCTGCGGCCATCCAAAGCGAAGACCTTCGCAGGATTTGACGTTGCGACGGCCGAACCGCAGCGAGGACCTCTGATGCATTGGCGAAAGCTGGGACGAGTGTTCTGCCCTGACCGCCAACACGACTGGATGACCTCTCACGCCGCAAACTGCGTGGCCGTCCGCATCGACACCTATCGGTATCGGATCTTTTTCAGCACGAGAGACGGTCTCAATCGGTCAAGTATCGGATGGGTGGTGATCGATCTCCGGCGACCTCAGGAGATCCAGGCCATCGCGTCCCAACCCGTCCTCGAACTGGGCGCAATTGGCGCGTTCGACGATAGCGGCGTGTCGCTCGCATGCATGCTCGTCCAGGGCGGCCTGACCTATCTCTACTACCTCGGCTGGAACCTCGGCGTGACCGTGCCCTGGCGCAACAGCATTGGGCTTGCAGTGAGCCACGATGGTCTTCAGTTCGAGCGCATTTCACAGGCGCCGGTGCTCGATCGGAACAAGGCCGATCCCTTCTCGCTCTCCTATCCATTCGTGCGGCACGACGAATCCGGCTGGCTCATGTGGTACGGCTCGAATCTCCGTTGGGGACCTGAGCAGCGCGACATGGATCACATCATCAAACATGCTTACAGCACCGATGGCGAGACCTGGCGACCGACCAATACGATCTGCATCGGCATCGACAATCCGGGCGAATACGCCTTTTCCAGACCTTGCGTCATCCGCGACGGATCTCTTTGGAAGATGTGGTACTCGTATCGCGGTGCTGCCTATCGGATCGGGTATGCAGAGTCGCACGACGGTATCCATTGGACGCGGCGCGACGTACTCGCCGGTATCACTCCCTCACCCGAGGGATGGGATAGCGAATCGGTCGAGTATCCCTGGGTATTCGACCACGATGACGGGCGATATATGCTCTACAACGGCAATCGGTACGGCCTGACAGGGTTCGGCCTGGCCGTGCTTGAGAGCGACTGAGGGCTCGTGATTATCTGTCCCCGCTGTGGCGCTGGTCTCGCAGAGAACAAAAACGGTTTCTCATGCCCATCGTGCCGGTATAGCGCGGAGCGCGAAGACGGCATCGTCCTCTTCAATGCCGACATCCCTGCCGATCACGAGGATTTCAAATCAGAGGGCCTCGATCCCCTACACGGCAACGAACAGAAGCATCCCTGGTTCAAACACCGTGTGAAGATCATTCACAAGGCCTTCCGTGCCCACGCCGGCAAGAGGGAAGACATCCTCGAAGTCGGAGCCGGCACCGGATACACGGCGCATACGCTGATGGAGGCTGGCTATGAGAACCTGTCGATCGGCGAAATGCACAAGAGCGGTCTTCTGTACGCGCGAGCGTACGGCTTGGAAAGACTCTACCAATTCGACCTGAGGACGCCTCCGTTCCGTGAGCATTTCGACGTTGTCGCACTTTTCGATGTCCTTGAGCACATCGCGGATGACGAGCTGGCAGTCAAAAACATTCATCACATGCTCCGGCCGGGAGGAAGAGTCATCCTGACGGTTCCCGCTCACCGATGGCTATGGAGCCGGATCGACGAGCTATCCGGTCATCACCGGCGGTACAACCGCGAGGCAATAGCATTGCTATTCGAGCGCGCCGGGTTCGAAATTCTGGAATCGAGATATTTCTTCACAGCACTTGTGCCGGCACTTCTCGCACGTTCCGTTCTGTCGCGGAAAGCAACCTGGGAAACGATCGTAAGCGAAAGCGGCTTGACTGTATCGAGACTCGGAAATCTTGCATTGCGGATGGCCTCCGGCCCGGGCGATTTCCTTTTGGCGCCGTTGCGGCAATTCGTCGGCGGCAGCCTCCTCGCCGTGGCGCGCAAGCGCTGATCGAAGTCTTGACAGTCGCGAGACGCCGTGGGACTCTCCCGAGCACGATCCGCGGGCTCGCGGCTCCTTGAGGTAGCGTATGGACCTGGCGAACTTTGATCCGAAGATTGTCGACGCCACGCTCGGCAGCGAGGGCTACCTGATCGTCAAGGATACGAAGCTTGAGGAACAGTGCGACGCTGCAAGAGATGAATACGATACGTGTCTAACGACCCTCCAACTTCACGCACCGCGCGCGCGGTTCGACTACAAACAACTTTCTACTGAGCCCTGGCGAAAGCTGGCGATTGGCGGAAGGAATGGGGACGGACTCGCCATCGCCCAAAATCTGCAAACGACCTACTTTGATGCGAACGACGAGAACTACCCTGCATTAGGCGCATTGTTCCACACGATGATCGGGGTTCGAAACACACTGATGGCGGTGAACCTCGACTTTGGCAACGATCCCCAACGCGATGGCTTCTGGAATGCCTGCCGAGTGCATCACTATCCTCGAGGGGGCGGATTCATGTCCGTCCACAGAGATGAATATTTACCCGGCAAACTCGCAGAGAAAGACAAGCCGTTTTACCAGATGCTGGTACTGTTGAGTCGTAAGAATGTCGATTTCCATACCGGTGGCGGTGTTCTGGTCAGCTTCGAAGGCAGAACGATTGATATGGAAACGGAAGCCGGTTTTGGCTCCATGATTCTCTACGACGGCAGGACGCCGCACGGCGTTGAGGATGTGGATCTGGATCAGATCATTGATTTCTCCCGGCCGGATGGCCGGATGGCAGCTCTCGTCAATCTCTATTGCACCACATGATGCCGCAACGCATCCGGGCCGTCTCGCTTCTTTTCCTCGGACTATCCCTCGCGTTTCAAGCAACGTCCGTGGTACTCGGAAAGACCGCGGCGCTGCGGATGGGCAAGCCGGCGCTCGCCGCGTTCCTCACCAATCCCTGGTACCTCGGCGCTCTGGCTTGTCTTGTCCTGCAGGCCTTCTTCTGGCAGCTCGTATTACGCGAAGTCCGTCTTTTTGTGGCCTATCTCGTCACAAGCCTCAACTATTTCCTCATTCTTGTGGCGAGCCGGTTCTTTTTCCTGGAAGGTGTCACGACTGTCAATGTCATCGGCGTGGCGGTCATTGTGGCTGGCGTTTATCTCGTGGTGCGGGAGGACCTTTCGTGACACAGGCAGTAGCCATCTTTCTGGCGGGTGTGGCGATGGCATCTTCGGGCCAGATTCTGATGAAGAAAGGCGCTCTCCGCAGCGGGTCCCGCCCGCTGCTCCGATCCTTTCTCGACCCATTCACCATCGCGGGTTACACGCTGATGCTGTGCTCCACCGTTATGTCCACGATTGCGCTCAAAACCCTGCCGCTCCACCTGACAGTGGTGCTATTGCCGCTGGGATACATCGTCGTGG
This sequence comes from Thermoanaerobaculia bacterium, assembly GCA_034663965.1. Classification (GTDB taxonomy): domain Bacteria; phylum Acidobacteriota; class Thermoanaerobaculia; order Gp7-AA8; family Gp7-AA8; genus JADGNZ01. Next base: position 30,983 of record JAXDIO010000042.1, read on the forward strand.
TTGTTTTGTCAGTGGCGATTCTCCACGAGAGGATGCGGCGGCATCATGTGTGGGGGATGCTGCTAATCCTCCTCGGCATCGCGATCTTCAACGCCGGAAGCCTTTAGGCCCGCGCTATTCTCTCGTTCGTGAAGCCCCTCATCTCCACGATCATCCCCGTTTTCAACCGTCCGGGCATGCTGGCCGAGGCGGTGGACAGCGTGCTGGCGCAGACGTACCGGCCGATCGAGATCGTCATCGTCGATGACGGTTCGACGGATGACACGCCTCGCATGATCGAAGAGCTGGCGGCGCGGCATCCGGAAGTGCGCGGCATTCGCAAGCCGAATGGTGGACCCGGGCTGGCGCGCGAAGCGGGACGGACCGAGGCGAGCGGTGGGTTCATTCAGTATCTCGACAGCGACGATCTCCTCATGCCGCGCAAATTTGAAATTCAGGTCGCGGCGCTCGAAGCTCACCCCGAGTGCGGCGTGGCGTACGGCATCACGCGGTACCGCGATGCCAAGGGAAACGAGATCGAATGCACGTGGAAACCGGCCAATCAGATCCAGAAGACGATCTTCCCCTCCTTTCTCGTCGCGCGCTGGTGGGATACGCCGACGCCGCTGTACCGGCGTTCCGTCTGCGACGCTGCGGGTCCCTGGACGAGCCTTCGGCACGAAGAAGATTGGGAGTACGACTGCCGCGTGGGCGCGACGGGCGCGTTGCTGGCGTATGTCGATGAGGTCGTGGTGGAGATTCGCGACCATTCCGACGGGCGCCTGTCCGGCGGCGGCGGCGACAACCGGGAAACGTTGCGCGACCGCGCACAAGCGCATGCGCTGATCGCGTCTCACGCGCGCCGTGCCGGTGTTTCGCCGGATGCAGTGGAGATGCAAATCTTCGCACGGGAGCTTTTTCATTTGGCGCGTCAGTGCGGCGCGGCGGGTCTGACGGCGGAATCGAAGCTGTTGGTCGACATCGCAGCGTCGCTCTCCCCGTCGCTCGATCTTCGCGTCTACGGGATCGCGGCGCGCATCGTGGGGTGGCAACGAGTGGGACGAGCCGCAGAGTGGATCCGCCGATGACGGCAATCTCCGTCGTAATGGCTATCTACAACGGCGCCGCCACGCTCGCGGCGACGATCGACAGCATCCTCGCGCAGACGGAACGCGACTTCGAATGCATCATCGTCGACGATGGATCGACGGATGAAACAGCATCGCTTCTGAAAGCCTACGCCGCTCGCGACGCGCGCATTCGCGTGATCCGGCAGGACAACACCGGACTCACCCGCGCTCTCATCACCGGCTGCGCAGCGGCCACGGGAACGTACATCGCGCGCCACGATTGCGGCGACACCTCGGATCCTTCGCGCTTCGAGTTGCAGAGGCAGTTACTCGATCAAAACAGCGAATTGGCGTTCGTCTCGTCGTGGACCGCATTCGCCGGCCCGGAGGGCGAGCCGCTCCACGTCGTGCGTGGCAGCGGCGCCGCGTCAGAGCCGATTTCGATTCTCGATCTGGGTCAGGAATGGGGAGTCATCGACGGTCCGACATCCCATCCCTCGGTCATGATGCGGCGCGACGCTTATGAACGTGCCGGCGGATACCGCGCTGCATTCGTCGTCGGCCAGGATTGGGATCTCTGGTACCGCCTCGCGGCCATCGGAAAGTTTCAGATCGTGCCGAAGATCCTCTACACAGCCGCCGTCACGCCGAACAGCATCAGCGGCGGCGCGCGGGAGGCGCAGCAGACCCTGGCGAAACTCTCCCATGCGGCAATGCTGGCGCGCCAGCGCGGCCAGAGCGACGACGACATCGTGCGCCGCGCGGCTGCGGTGACGATCGTTCGGCGCACGACGCGTTGCGATACGGCGCGCGGGTTCTACGCGATCGCCGAAGCGCTGCGGCGGCAGCGCGACCACCGCGCCCGGCGGTATTTTCGTAAAGCGATTGCGCTTTGCCCCCTTCTTCTGAAAGCGTGGATTCGTTATGTCCAATCATTCTTCTGAAGGGGCGCCGCTCCGCATTCTCGTGATGGCCGACACCCCCGCGGATCCGAACCGTGGAGCGGCCGGCACGGAAGTCCAGACGATGGATGCGCTTCGCGCCCTCGGCCACGAAGTCGACGCCGTCTGGTCTGACACCCTCGGACGCCGCGTCCGTCACGGCAATCTGCACCTGCTGCTGGAGCTGCCGCGGACGTACGCACGCGCGGCGGCGCGGGCTGTTCGTAAGAAGACATACGACGTCGTGCACGTCAATCAGCCGGCCGGATTTCGCGCGGCGCGAATCGTCCATCGACTCTCGCCGGGAACGGTTTTCATCCATCGGTCGCATGGCTTCGAGCTGAACGTCGAAGACACTCTGCGGCCGTGGCGGGCGATGTACGGCAGCGATGAACGAAGCGGCGTCCGGAGGATTTCGTCGCGCGCGATCGGTTCGCTGCTGGACCGGCATGGACACGCGATTGCCGCCGAGGCCGATGGCCATATCGTTTCCGCCTCGCTCGATGCGGCGTTTCTTCGCGATCGTCTCGGCGTGGCCGCGGAGAAGATTGCCGTGATCCCGCAGGCGGCTCCGGACTCCTACACGCGCCTTCCCGCGCCGCCGATGACCGCAGAGCGCCTCGGGCGCGTGCTGCATGTGGCGCAGTTCGCGTTTTTCAAAGCGCCGATGATTACTGCAGATGCGATGAACCGGCTGGCCGCCGCCGATCGCAATCTGCGCTTCACGTGGGTCTGCGACCGCAGCAGCGAAGCGACCATCCGCGCGCTGCTGACCGCCGAGGCAAACGAGCGGATGAACATCGTGCCGTGGACGACGCAGGACGCGCTGCGCGACATTTACGACGCGCACGGCATCTTTCTGTTTCCTTCGTTCTTCGAAGGATTCGGAAAGGCCTTTCTCGAAGCGATGAGCCGCGGACTTTGCGTCGTCGCCAGCGACGTTGGCGGCATGCATGACGTCATCGACAGCGGAAGAAACGGGATTCTCGTTCCCCCCGGCGACGCGAAGACACTCGGCGATCAGGCGCTGGCGATCGTCAACGATTTGCCGCGCGCGACGGCCATGAGCGCTGCTGCCGCGCAGACCGCGCGCGAGTACTCCTGGGAACGCGTGGCGCGCGAAACCGCAGCGTTCTATCAGTCGCGCCTGAGCGCTATGCGAAGATGACGCGACGTGAAACGCCGCCGGATCGCCATCGTCGCGTCGCATGTGATCCAGTATCAGGATCCGTTTTTTCGCTTGCTCGCAGCCGATCCGGAGATCGATCTCACGGTGCTGTATTTGTCCGATGCCGGCGTGCGCACGTATCGCGACGCCGACATGGGAACGGCGCTGAAGTGGGATGTGGAGCTGCTCAGCGGCTACCGGCACGAGTTTCTGCGCAACCTCGTGCACGACAGCAATCGCGGCTGGACGCGCCACATCAATCCCGGCGTCGTGCCGGCGCTACTGCGCGAACCGTACGAGATGGTGATCTTCATGCTCGGCTGGGGATCGATCAGCGCGCTCCTCGGCATCGCGGCCTGCTGGTGGACCGGCATCCCGTTTTTTCTCTACGGCGACAGCAGCTTTCCGCCGCCGGAGATGACGCTGCGCGGCCGGATGCGCGCGCGGCTGCTGCGAATGCTGTTTCGCGGCGCGAGCGGCTTCATGGTTTCCGGCGCGTTGAACGCCGACTACTACCGTCACTACGGCGCCGATCCCTCCCATTTTTTTCTGCTGCCGTGGGCCGTCGACAACGAACGTTTCGCGGAGGCGAGCCGCTTCGCGCCGGGCGAGCGCGAAGCGATGCGCGCGAAACTCGGTATCCAGCCCGAACAAACGCTCTTCGTTTTCTCCGCGAAGCTCGTCGAACGGAAAGATCCGATGACGCTGCTGCGCGCGTACGAGCAGCTTTCCGATCGCGATCGCGCCGCCGTGCTCTTTCTCGGCGACGGCGTCCTGCGCGAAGCGCTGGAGACATTCGCGCGCGAACATGAACTCGCGAACATCCACTTCGCAGGATTCGTGAATCAGAGCGAGCTGCCGAAGTACTACGGGATGTCGGATGTCTTCGTGCTGCCGTCGACGTACGAGCCGCGCGGCGCGGTCATCAACGAGGCGATGGCGTGCGGACTGCCGGTGATTGTGACGGACCGCTGCGGCTCGATCGGCGACATCGTGCTCGAAGGGGAGAACGCATTCGTCTATCCGGCCGGCGATGCATCGTCCTTATCCGTATCGATGGCAAAGCTAGTCGACGATCCGTCGCTGCGACAGCGGATGGCGCAGCGATCGCGCGAGATTATCGGCACATGGACGTTCGCGCGCGGCGTTGAGGGCGTGAAGGCCGCGCTCGCGTATGTCAGCCGAGGATCGGCGAAATGATTACGGTGGCGATCCCGACGTACAACCGCGGGGTGATCGTGGCCGAGACCGTTCGAAGGCTCTTCGAACTCGATCCGCCGCCGGAGGCGATCATCGTCGTCGATCAGAGCGTGGAGGAGAACCAACCGCTCGCGGAGTGGCATCGCGAAGGACGCATTCGCCTCATTCGTTTGGAAAAACCGTCCATTCCGCACGCGATGAATGAAGCGCTGCTTGCTGCGACGACGCCGGTTGTGCTCTACGTCGACGACGACGTCGAGGCCGCGGCGGGACTCATCGCCGCGCACGAGCGTGCGCACGCGGACGACGCGATCTGGGCAGTGGTCGGGCAGATCCTGCAGCCAGGCGAAACGCCGCAGCATCACGACCAGCCGGAAGACGATCTGGAGTTTCACTTCAATCACGACACCGGCCGGTTCGTAACGAACGTGATGGCGGGGAACCTCTCCGTGAAACGCGAGCACGCCATCGATACCGGCGGTTTCGACGAGAACTACACCGGCGTCGCCTATCGCTTCGAAACCGACTTCGCGCTGCGGCTCGTCGCTGCGGGCGGCAAGGTCTGGTTTTCGCCGGAAGCCGGGCTGCGGCATTTGAAGTTGAGCACAGGCGGATTGCGATCGTATGGCGATCACCGCAGCAGTCCGTCGCCCGCGCATTCGTGTGGCGACTACTACTTCGCCATCCACCATCGTCCGCCGCTTCTTCGGTACGCGCTCCGCCGTCTGCGCCGCAACGTCGTCACGCGGTATCACCTCACGCATCCGTGGACGATCCCGACGAAGCTGCTCGGCGAGCTGCGGGGATGGATGCTGGCCCGTCGTCAGGCGCGCGGCGGGCGGCGCCTGATCGCCAGAAATGGGCGGCGGGCCGATCACGTTCCCACCGGCACAGCGCGATGACCGTCCCTGTTCTCTTTGCCGCCTTCATGCTCATGTCGATGAGCTTCACGCTCGTCGACTGGCGTCGCGGATGGCTGATGGCGATCCTTTGCGGCGTTCTTCAGGATCCCGCGCGCAAGCTGACCGCTGGAACGCCGGTGATCATGTCGATCAGCATCGTGGCGATCTACGTGGCCGTGCTCTTCGCCGGACAGTCGACGCTGCAGAAGGAGGGACGCGAGTTCTCCCGCCGCTTCTCCAGTCTTTTCGGGACCCTGATTTTCTTTTTCATCTTCCTTTTTCTCGCCGCCATCAACGGCCTTTTCACGTTCGGGCTCGATCAGTGGAAGGCACCGGCCATGAGCTTCTTCCTCTACCTGGCACCGATGCCCGCGGTCATCATCGGCTACGCGTTTCTGCAGCGGGAAGAGCAGCTCTTCGACGTTTTCAAGTTCTATTCGATCGTGACTTCGATCGCGATGATCGGAACGCCGCTCGAATATTTTCGCGTCCCCTGGCGCGCGCTCGGCACGGTTGCGATCGGCGAGAACATGCGCTTTCTGACCGGCCTCAACGTTCGTCTGCTCTCAGGCTTCTACCGCGGTCCGGACATCATGGGCTGGCACGCAGCCACGCTGACGATGATCGGAATCATCATGACGGTGCGGCTGCAATCGTTTCGCAGCGCGTGGATCTGGCTCGTCGTCAGCGGGTGGGGATTTCTGAACTGCCTGATGAGCGGACGGCGGAAGGCGATCTACATGATCGCCGTATTCGGAGCAGCCTTTCTATGGCGCTACTTCCGCCGCCTCTCGGCGCCGAAACTGATTGTCTTCGCGCTGATCAGCGTCATCGGCCTCTTTGTCACCACGAAACTGTCGCAAAACGAAGAGTCGAGCGCGTACACCAAGAGCGCGTACACCACGCAGGAGGAAGTCTGGGGCCGTCTGGAAGGAGGCGTCGTCGGGACGGTTCAGGAAACCGGCATCATGGGCGCCGGCCTCGGCACCGCCACGCAGGGCGTCTATCACGTCATTTCAGAAAACAGCGCCGCCACCATGCTGGGCTGGCAGGAAGGCGGCCTTGGAAAGCTCGCCATGGAGCTGGGGATTCCAGGTCTTCTGGCAGTGGCCATGTTCGGCCTGGTTATGGTCCTGACGATGCTGAAAATCTCCGCCCACCCCGACGTGCCCGGCTCATCGCAACTGGCGCGCGCGGCCCTGTTCGGAATCATCGCCGCGAACATCGTCGAGTTCATGGTCTCGGCACAGGCCTACTCCGATCCAGTGCTCACGCTGCTGACGGCATTCTTCATCGGCTGCATGTTCGCAACGGCAACGCTGGACGAGCGTCTGGCTGCGAAAGCAGCGGCGGACGCGGTTCCGACGCCGCAAAAAAGGTCGTTGACGTCGCCCGCCCTCGCATAGCACCGTACAACGCGTGCGGCTTCTCCACGTCGTTCCGACTTACCTCCCCGCGACGCGATACGGCGGTCCGATCTATGCCGTCCATGGACTGTGCCGTGCTCTCGGCTATCGCGGACATCAAGTCGATGTTTTCACGACGAACGTCGACGGCGATGGCGAATCGCCTGTCGCGCTGAACACGCCGGTCGATCTCGACGGCGTTTCCGTCCGCTACTTTCCGTCGACCTTCCGCCGCGTATATTTTTCGCCGCGGATGCGCGCCGCGCTCGACGGCGAGATCGCGAACTACGACGTCGTCCACCTTCACTCCGTCTTTCTCTGGCCGACGTATGCCGCGGCGCGCGCGGCGGAACGCCGTCGTGTGCCGTACGTGATCTCGCCCCGAGGAATGCTGGTGCCGGAGTTGATTTCGCGGAAGAGCGCGTTCGCAAAACGGCTGTGGATGCGCGCGTTCGAACGCCGCACGTTCGCCCGTGCCGCCGGCATTCATTTCACCGCACAGACGGAATGGAATGACGCGGCCCGGACTGCGATGCCGCTACCCACGCCGTTCATCGTGCCGAACGGGATCGATCTTCCCGCTGCCTCCGCCACGCCGCGTCTTCCCGACACGCTGCTCGCCCTCGGTCGCATCAACTGGAAAAAAGGGTTGGACCGGCTGCTCGATGCCGTCCAGTCCGTGCCGGATGTGAAGGTCGTGATCGCCGGGAACGATGAGGAGAATCTCACGCCGCAACTGCGTGCACAGGCGGAGCACAATGGAATCGCCGACCGCGTCGAGTTTCGCGGTCCGGTTGCCGGTGCGGAAAAAGAAACGTTGTTCGCAACCGCCACCGCTCTCGTCCTGCCATCGCTCTCCGAGAATTTCGGTAACGTCGTGCTCGAGGCGATGGCCGCCGCGATGCCGGTGATCGTGACGCGGGAGGTCGGATTGGCGGCGGATGTCGAACAGGCCGAGGCAGGCATCGTGATCGACGGCGCGCCAGCGTCGCTGGCCGGCGCGATTCAGCACCTGCTGCACGATCCCGAACTGCGCGCACAAATGGGCAGGCGCGGACGCGAGCTCGTGAGCGCCCGCTTCACATGGGACCGCGTCGGCCGGGAGATGGAAGAACAGTACGTTCGCATCGTCCAGGCTCGCGAAAGTCAGGCATGGCGAGCGTAGACATCATCATCCCCGTGTACAACCGGCCGGCGATGGTCGCGGAAGCGATCGACTCCGCACTCGCCGCGGCGGCCAATGTGCCGATCGAGATTATCGTCGTCGACGACGCATCGACCGACGGCACATGGGATCGCCTGCGCGGCTACAACGATTCGAGAATCCGCTGCTTTCGCATGGACGCCAACAGCGGCCAATCGGCGGCGCGCAATTTCGGTCTCGACCGCGCGCGCGGCGACTACATCAAGTTTCTCGATTCGGACGACGTTCTCGTGCCCGGACATTTGTCAGCGGAGCTGCGCGCGATCCAGGAGACAGGCGCCGACATCGCCGCCTCGGGGTGGGAAGCCGATTGGAACGGACGGATCACGACCTACGCCGCACCAAATTTCCATACGATCGTCGACGACATTCTGGCCGGCGTCGCTGTCCCGACATCCGCGGCACTCTACGTCCGGCGGCCGGAGTGGCGCTGGGACCCGGTACTGCGCAAGCTCGACGACTGGGACTACTTTTGCCAGGCCGCACTCGGCGCGAATGCGATCACCACGGTCGAAGGATCCGCGTACGTCATGCGCGAGCATTCGGGCGCGCGCGCAACGACGACAACAATGCTTGCGAACGCACGCGAACATCATCGGATCCTGCAGAAGATCGAAGAGCGGCTTGCAGCGGATGGCGTGCTGACGCCCGCGCGACGGCAACGCCTGGCTCAGTATTTTTACAAGGAAATGCGCGTGCTCAGCCTGCACGATCGGCGCGCGTTCGACGCGGCAGCAGTGCACATCCGCGAGCTCGATCCGGACTTTCAACCGCGCGATGAAGAGCAGCAGAGGTCGATGCGCGTCCTCTCCCGGCTCCTCGGCTTCCGCAACGCGATCCTGCTTCACACGGCGATCAAACGCGCCCTGAAACGGGAGCAACGCTGATGCTCGACCGAATCACACCGCTGATCCTTACGCGCGATGAAGAGACGAACATCGGCCGCACGCTGGCGCAACTGGCGTGGGCCCGCGAGGTCGTGGTCGTGGACAGCATGAGCAGCGATGATACGGTCAACATCGCGCGGCGGTTCGCAAACGTTCGCGTCATTCCTCGGGCGTTCGATTCGCACGACCGGCAATGGACCTTCGGCGTCGAGCAGGTGACGACGCCGTGGGTTCTCACACTCGACGCGGACTACTTCGTCCCCGAAGCATTCGCGCGCGAGATGGCATCGCTGGAGCCGCCGCCGGATCTGGCGGCATACGAAGCCGCATTCGTCTACGCGATCAACGGGCGCCCGCTCCGATCGGCGCTCTATCCGCCGCGCGCCGTCCTGCTGCGGCGCGGCGCGTTCGAGTTCTGGCAGGACGGGCATACGCAGCGCGTCCGCGTTCACGGCCGTATCGAACGGCTGCGGACGCCGCTCATCCACGACGACCGCAAAGACCTCCGCCGCTTCATCGACCGGCAACGCAAATACATGCGTCAGGAGGCGGCCAAGCTCCGCGCGGCATCGTGGCGCTCCCTTCCGATGCAAGGCCGCATTCGCCGGCTGCGCGTCGTCGCACCGTTCGCCACGTTGTTCTACACGTTGATCGCAAAGCGCGCGCTTCTCGACGGGCGCGCCGGTTGGCGGTACGCGTTCGAACGCTTCCTGGCCGAGGGGATGCTGTCGATCGAGTTGTTTCGGAGCCGCCGCTGATGTCGCGTGTGCGCAGGCTTCTCGCGAATCTGATCCGGCTGCCGCTTGGCCTGATGTCTTCGCAGTCGGTCGTCCGCATTCGTACGGGTGAATTGCACGGCTGGCGCTGGATCGCCGGTGCGAGCACGAACGGATGCTGGCTCGGCACGTACGAGCGGCACATGCAGCGGCTGTTTCGCGAGCACATCCGGCCGGGCGCGACGGTCTTCGACGTCGGCGCGAACGCCGGCTTCTTCACGCTGCTCGCGTCAAAACTGGTTGGCGATTCGGGACGAGTCTACGCATTCGAGCCGCTGCCGCGCAATCTCGATTTTCTCGAGCGACACATCCGCCTCAACGAGCTCGCGAACGTTCACGTTGAGGCGCTGGCGATCGCCGCGACCAGCGGCGAGGCGCATTTTCGAATCGCGCAGCACGCGTCGATGGGAGGTTTGAGCGAGGAGGGCGATCTTCGCGTCGTCACGGCATCGCTCGATGACCTGATCGCCACCGACCGCGCCACGCGGCCGGACTTCATCAAGATGGACATCGAAGGCGCCGAGAGCGATGCCCTTCGCGGCGCAAAAGAGTTGCTCGCCGGCGGACCAATGACGATCGCCCTGTCGACGCACGGCTGGCAGCAACACGAAACCTGCTGGGCGATTCTCGACGATGCGGGATTCAATCTCGAGTTGCTGCGCGACGGCGCTGCCGACGGCGATTACCTCATCCTCGCAACGAAGTGACTACTGCCGGCGAATCATCACGTCGCCCATCACCAGCAGATCCATCTTCGTGCGCAGGAAACAGTCGAGCGCCTGCGCGGGCGTGTTCACCACCGGCTCGTTTTCGTTGAACGATGTGTTGAGCACCAGCGGGACGCCGGTGGCGTCGCGGAACGCTTCGATGAGGTGGTAGTAGCGCGCGTTCTGCTGTTCATCGACCGATTGCAATCGTCCCGATCCATTCACGTGGGTCACCGCCGGGATCTGCGCGCGTTTCTCTTCGCGGATTTGGTAGACCTGCAGCATGAACGGCACGTCGTAGTCGGTCTCGAACCATTCGCCGACCGCGTCGCGCAGCACCGAGGGCGCGAACGGGCGGAACGATTCGCGGCGCTTGATCTTCTGATTGAGGATGTTCTTCATGTCCGCGCGGCGCGGATCGCAGACGATGGATCGATTGCCGAGCGCGCGCGGCCCCCACTCCATCCGCCCCTGAAACCAAC
>JAXDIO010000386.1:0-18073 GCA_034663965.1 Thermoanaerobaculia bacterium
CTGGGGGGCCGTATCATCCGAGCGTTCCGACAAGATGCCGGCCGGAAGACCCGTGTAGTGTTCTTTATCAGAAGATCGAGGAAATAGAAAAAGCGATCGAATCGCACAAACAGTGGATCAAAGAGCACCCGGATGAGATCGACATTGACCACGCCGGGGAAATGGACGACTGGTATAACGCCCGCAATCGGTGTGCTTCGCTGATTCGTAAGAACTGCACCCGCCGCTCTGATTGCAAAATATGCAAGAAAATCGCAGTTCCATCGGCGTTTGCGATCGGCGGCTACATCGCTTATAAGATCATCGAACTCTGCACGGTGCCTGAGTTAGCACCATTTACGCCATAATCATGAGGTCTGATGTTATTCGCATTATCGAAGTGCTCGAGTTTCGGAGTCGCCCCGGGCCTTTGGAAAAGAAACGATTACGAGACTGGTTTGCATCTGATGATCCCAATGTCATCGGCGCTGCGGCGGACGCCGTGCTTCAGCATTGGGAGTACATCGAACCGCCCCTAACAAGGGGCGAAGTCGGCGATGTTTTGATGAAAAATCTCGCTGTAAGCCTCCTTACTCGGGGTCAGAAGGTGAGCGACTACGCATACAATTGTCATGAAGCGGGAAAGGAATTCTATGTGTGGGTAATCGCCGCGCAAGCCGCTCTTCCGGATGCAGAAGCAGAGGAGTGCTTGCGACTCGCGAGACAGTTCTTACGGGATCAATATCGGAGCGGTGACGAAGGTCAGCGAGGTTGCATCATCACTGGAGTTCTTGAGCACCTGTTTGAGATCGATGATGTTCGGACACTGTTCGCTGACTGGCAACGCGATCCCGAGATGATGCGCGCGTTCGAGAGAGCGGAAGCATGGAGCACATGGGTAGCGGCTCACGCGCAGTCGCTTGATGCCGTGACGTCGCGAGCCGCGGAGTTACTCAAGGAGCGTGGCTTTAAGGACGTTGTAGTGTCCAAGGCAGCTATCGGAACAATCATGCCTGCTGTCTTGTGGGAGAATGGCGAAGAACATCAACTGTCCATTAGTTGCGACGAGGAGTGGCTGAACACCTTTAAAGAGACGAAGCTTAATATCGAAGAAGCAGCGAGGTTCGCCACAAATAGCAACAATTGGTCTCAAGCGGCCTTGCCGACACACTTCAGCGTCAAACTCCAAGGCGCGAGGTTCCGAATCAGACCACGCTAGCCACTGTCTATTTATCCGAACTCACCCGCATGACGCGTAGGTTCTCACAGTAGTTGACCAAGGTGCGTTGCGTTATCAGCTCGCAACCGCGAGTTGCAGTTTTGCCAGAAGGGGCATGAACACCTTCTCCCCATTCTCCTCGGCGAAGGCCGGCGCGCCGTCGATGACCGAGGCGGCTTCGTCACGACGGCCGTCGCGCAGAAGAGCGTCGGAGTAAAGAATCGCGTAGTACGTCGTCACGAGCGGGCCGGCGGTCGTGCGCCACTTCTCGAATCCTGATTGGATCTCGCTGATGCCGTCGGCCATGTTTTCGAAACTCGTGGCCCATCCGTGCATCATCACGCCGAGGCCCTGGTACGACGGGAAGCCGTGCGATCTGGCCAGGGACAGCAGGCGGTCGGCGATCTCGCCGCATCGGAGGCGGTCGCCGATCATTTGATACATCCACGCGCCGGTGTTCAATGCGATGACGAGGCTGAACGGATGGTTGAGCGCCTCCGCCTGCGGCAGGAATGCAGTCCACTCGTTTCTCGCATCGTCGAAGCGGTTCTCGAGGCAGGCAGTCCAGACTCCGAACTGATTCACGATCACGTTCGTGTCCATCCCGTACTCCAGCAGATGCGTGGCGGTGTCGATGCTCGGGTAAAGCTCGATCGCCTTGCGCGTGTGCTCCGCGCACGTGGCGAGGTCGCCGCTCCAGAACGCACTGTTCGCGATCGACGTATGCGCGGCGAGCACGCCTTCGACCGACCCGATTCGTTCCGCCACATCGAGGCATTGCGCAGCGGTGGCCAGCGATTCGGCGAGCTTGCATCGCACCAGGTAGTACGTCCAGAGCGCGAAGAGGAACTGCGTGGCCTCGGGACAATCGGGAAACTGGCGGGTCAGCTCGCGGGCGCGGTCGTAGCGCGGCTTCAGAACGGGCGCCGCCCATCCCTGCAGCACCTTGATCGCCACGGACCAGCGCAGGATCAGAATGAACTCCCGTTTCGCGCGCTCCGGCGTATTCGGAAGCTGGTCGATCAGTTCGAGCGCGCGCGTGGCGTGGACCAGCGCTTCGCGATAGCCGCTCATTCGCAGCGCCTGGTCCAGCACGATCTCCAGATACCGCAGCGCATTCTCGGCGTCGCTGGCCTGGTCGTAGTGATAGGCGAGATCGGTCGCGATCTGATCGGTGTCGCCTTCGTACATCTCTTCGAGCAGCGCGGCGACGTCGCCATGCATCAGCATCTTCTCGGCGTCGCTGAGACTTCCGTACAGGTACTGCTGCACGAGCGCATGCGCGAAGCGGTAGTGCGCGAGCACGCGGCGTCCGCGGCGATGGACCGATGACTCGAGCACGAGGCCATGCCGTTTTGTGAGATCGGAAGAGAGCAGTTTCAACAGCCGACGCTCATCGACGTTCTGGATCTGCGCAACGATCTGTGCGAGAAAATCGGTCTTGCCCGTGCCGACGCTGGCCACGGTCAGAATCTCCCGCAGCTCGTTCTCGAGCCGGCCGATCCGCTCGCCGATGACCCCTTCGATCCGCGGCGGAAGTTCGGACCACGAGACCTCGCGCGCCACGGTCCAATTTCCGCCGGAGTCGCACGCCAGGCAGCCTCGCTCGCGCAGGTAGCGGACCAGCTCCACGGTAAACAGCGGATGGCCGTTCGTGTGCTGGAGCAGCGCAAGGCGGAACGACTCACCGATGCGATTCGGCTCGCTGTCGACGATCTGATCGATGAAGGCGCGGCGTTCGTCGGAGGTGGATTCGCCGAGGTCGATGACGAGATCGCCGAAGTAGCGTTTCAGTTCGAAAAGGACCTGCTCGAGCGGATGGCGTTCGCCGCCGCGCCCCATGGTCACGTCGTTCGGGCGATACGTGCCGATCAGAAGAATTTTGGCCTGCTTGATCTGACGCGCGATGTGAAAGAACAGCGCGATCGACGACGCATCGGACCACTGCAGATCGTCCAGCGCGATGAGCAACGGCCGATCCTTGGCCACCTCCTGCAGCACCTCGGTGTACTGCCGGAAAATCTTCTCCTGATCGAGCTCCGTCGGACGTTTGGCCGGAGTCGGATCCTTGCTCATCCAACCAGCTTCCTTCGCCACGGCGATGCCGGCGGACGCGATCAGCTTCGAGCCCGGGATGAAGACGTTGATCAGCTCCGGCGCCATCGAGATCAATACCTTTCGCGCCACCGAAAGCAGGTTCGCGCCTCCCTGCGGCTTGTCTTCCGCGTCGCCGGTGAGAACTTTCAGGATGTCGCGAAACGGCAGGTATGCGTCGCCCGCGCCGGTCGCCGAACTGCATTCGCCGATCGCCCACGCGAACGACGAAGCTTCCGCACGGCGGATGACTTCCGCGAGCAGCGTCGATTTCCCCGAACCTGCTTCGCCCGCGAGGAGAAGAACGCGCGGCTTGCCGGCCTCCGCATCGTCGAGCGCCTCCTGCAATCGGGCCAATTCGCGCGTGCGGCCGGCAAAACTTCCGGCAGCGAATGCAGGGATGTCCGCGGTCGATGTCGTCATGTTCGGAAGGAAGGCATTATCCCTGAAAAATGTGCAAGAATGCACAATCCCATTGTCCGTATCTATGCATTGACTGAAGGAGGTCCACGATGCGTGGAAGAAGCCCCCGATCGGTTGCCCGTCCCTCTGCGCCTGGGACACTCGCGGCGAAAGCCGCCTCCGCCCGCGTCGCACCCGCCGCCGTCACCGGCCAGACTTTGAGCGTTCCGCTCGTTTCCGGGCCATATCAGAACAACGGTGCCAGCCAATGGTTCGCAAACATGCAGCTTGGAACGCCGGGTCAGCCGCTAAAAATCATGCTCGACACCGGCTCCAATTTCATTTGGACGACTTCGAGCCTCTGCCCGCCCGACTCCTGTCAGCACTACGGCGGCGGCGAGTTTGTCTACCAGGATTCGTCGACGTTCCAGTGGATCGATCAGAACCAGCAGACGGTCGACTTCGGACCGTGGGGCTCGATGCAGGTGGCGACGGGACAAGACGTCGTCGCCATCATTCCCGGCGCGTCCGTCGACCTCGCCATGTTTCTCTCCGCGTCGTACTCCGGTTCGCAGTTCGACCAGTTGAATTGGGACGGCGGCCTCGGCATCCCTTCGGGCAGCTTGTACGCCGACCCGCAAGTGTCGTTCCTCATCCCGCAGCTGATGAGCGCCGGCTTGGTGGACTCGCAACTTCCCTACGTTTCCTTCTCAACCGATCAAACTACCGGCCAGGGCACCGTGCTCCTCGGTGGCGTCGACCTCGGCGCGATCGATCCGAACTCGGCGGTCTTCCTGCCGTGGACGCCCTACACGCAACTTCCCGGCGTGGCCTACATCTGGACGACGCCGCTCTTTCAATACATCGTCGGCAACCAGGTCGTCGCGGCCAACCGGCAGTTCGCCCTCGACAGCGGCTCGTCGCAATTCAAAGGCGACGACAACATCATGAACACGACGCTGCAACTCGTCGCGGCGTCGCCGCAGCCCGACGTGACGCTCGTCATCGGCATGACGCCCGACGGCTCCCCGGCGACTGTCGTAGTGCCGCCTTCCGTCTACATGGTCAACATCCAGGCCGGCCCGCAGGCGGGACAGACCCTCCCGCAATTCAATCCCCTCGGACTGAACGGTCTCGTACTCGTCGGCTCCGTGCTGATGGACCAGCTCTACACGACATATGAGTACAACGTGACCGTCGACGAAGCCGGCTACCACCTCGATCCCGTCGGGATGTGGATCTTCAACAAGATTGGTGGTCCGCAACTGATTCAGACAACGAGCCAGACCGCATTCGCAACGCGGCCCCGGCAGCCACACTCACTCTAAAAGGAGGCCGTCATGACCGTGAACGGTTCATGGGTCAACGTCTACGGCTCGGTGGTTACGCTTCTGCAAGTCGACGACGTCGTCGTCGTAGGCACCTACTCCTCGACGACCGGCGCGTCCGGAACCTACTGGGTCGTCGGCTTCACCGACCCCAACCCGCCGACCAACGGCAACGGCAACGGACAGAGCCTCGCCTTTAGCATCCTCTGGCGCTCGTTCGACGGCGGTACGCCCGACCCCAGCTGGCACTACGTCTCCGGCTTCAGCGGACAGATGATCGTCAGGGACGGCACTCCGAGTCTGATAATGATCCACGACCTCGTAGCGACTGCTGTCGACCCCGGAGTCGTCGACATCATCGGCAGCTACCCCGACAAGCTCACCTACGTCCCACGTCCGCCCGGCCCCCCGCCGAACTGGCCACCACCGTTCCAGCCGCCAACATCTCCCGACCCCGTCGACGGAAGTTGGACCTGCATCCAGGACCCCAACATCACGCTGACTCTCAACGTGCAAGACGAAATCTCCGGCTACCTGACCGGCACTCTCACCACGGCCATCGGCAGCGTGCCCCTCACCGGCTTCACCGACACCGGCGCCGGCGCCGCCGGCCTGACACTGCAAGGCCTGACCGTGGCCGCACTGCTTCCCGACGGCCACATGGTCGTCGCCATCGCGGGATACCTGAATCTCGCGACCAACTCATTGACAATGTCGTGGTTCGAAAGCAACGGCACCGCCGCCGATTCGACCTACACCCAGACGCGCCTGCGGGGATTGGATTTCACGCAGGGATAACTCAGAACAGCGTTCGCTGCCTGCGCAGCGACTCGGGATCGACGGGATGCTGGCCGAGGAGGCGTTGCATCTCACGAGCGCTGGCCGGGCTGTGGCCGGCGAAGTGATTGTTGAAGAAGCCGAAAATGTCTCTCGTATTCGCGGCACATTGC
The DNA here is from genome assembly GCA_034663965.1 of Thermoanaerobaculia bacterium. Classification (GTDB taxonomy): domain Bacteria; phylum Acidobacteriota; class Thermoanaerobaculia; order Gp7-AA8; family Gp7-AA8; genus JADGNZ01. Next base: position 5,973 of record JAXDIO010000386.1, read on the forward strand.
AGCGCCACCGACCACGCGCGCATCTCCTCGGAACGATCGAACTGCACGCGCGAGTAGTCGGTGATCTCGCGGTCCGGCCCCATCCAGCGCACGTAGAGAAAGTCCGCCGTCGGGCGCTCCGCCAGCTCCAGCATCGTCTCGCGCGGGATCCACCTGCCGTCGCTGAGCGCGAGCGCGACGCCGTGATGCGCCAGCAACTCCAGCAGGTGCGGCAGCACATCGGAGCGCATCCAGCGGCTCTGGCGAAGCTCGATGGCGAAGCGCAGATCGGCCGGCAGAGTGGGGAGGAACATCTCGATCGCCGGCAGCTCGTCCGGCGCGAAGTCAGGACCCATTTGCAGCACGATCGGCCCCAGCTTCGAGCCGAGCTCCCGGGCGCTGTCGAGGAAGCCGTGCACGACGTCGTCCGCATCGCGCAGCCGGCGCTCGTGCGTGACTTCCTTCGGCATCTTGAGCGCGAAGGTGAACTCCGGCGGCGTCCGCTCGGCCCAGGCGCGCACCGCCCGCGCATCAGGAACGGCATAGAACGTGGAGTCGACCTCCACAGCGCGGAACGCACGAGCGTACGTCGAAAGAAACTCGGAAGGGCGCGTGCCGGGCGGGTACAACGGCCCCACCCAAGCCGTGTAGTTCCATCCCTGCGTGCCGATGAGAATGCTCATTCGCGTGAAATGTTACGCGCCGCAGAGCTACCCGTTTTCCGATGTAGCTTTTCCTAGGGAAACGAACCGCTGACCCGTGTTACCCCGTTCGTCCATTTCCCGTACATCGAATTGGGCAACAGGAAGAACGACCGGCCGAATTGATCATCCGTTCCGGCACCGGTGAACGGTTCGCCCGCGGCAGGGAAATCCCCCATCTGGTCTCCGACAAAAGCCACGACGTTCACGCTTACACCGCTCCACGAGCAGACGCCGGCGCCCGTCGCCACCGCCTTGCGGCGCATTGGCTTCTTATCGGAGCTGCCTGTCTTGAGGCAGAGAAGATCGGCCTTGTTCCAAAGGTGATTGCGCTCGAGGTTCTCGCGCGTCGCCGTCACCAGATCGAATGTCTGGCCCTCAGACGCGACGTACTCGGTATTGCGATCGGTGATGTAAATGACTTTGCCGCCGGCGGCGCGCACCGCATTGACGAAACCCTCGACGCCCGGGACGCTGCCTGCTTCCTTCCGCATGACCCAGGCCGACCACGAAACATCGTCGAAAGGGAGGCCATAGGCCGCGCGCTCGAGTTCATACGTGGAGTTGTCGAGCGTAGTCTCGTCAACGTCGAGGATCACGCCCCAGGTGCCGGTATGCGTGGTCCCCGTGACCGCCTTGGTCGCAACGCGGTACACCTCGCGGCTGAGAGTCGCGTATTCGGCGCTGTCGCGGACGTACTTCATTTCCAGACCGCGAGAGGCGTCCGGGGGCCGGGGTGGGGGCGGCGGCGGAGTCGGACAGACCGTCACGCAAGTGGGTGGCGGCGGAGTCTGGGCAAACGCGTACGGACACGTTGCGATGCACAATCCGAGAAGGACGGCAGTGACGGCTCGCTTCATGAGCTTTCTCCTCTGGCCATTTTTAACACGTCTTGCGAAGGTCTCTGACCGCCGAACAACGCCTTCCGCATAGGATCGGCGGTGACCATCTTACGTTCGCCGTTCACGAGAAGGTGGACGGTCGTCATGGACATGGCGTGCCTTTCTTGACCCATTGCCGCGCGGCGTGGTGTTTCAAGAGGTGCGGCCCGTCGAGCACCGAATAGACCTTCTGCCAGGCAGCGAGGCCGGTGGTCCGGTGGGAGGCCGCCGCTGCGTTGACCTGCTGCGAGCTGGCAAGACCGCCGGCGTTGCTTTGCGAGGACTTTCACGATCAAGAGAATGGCCAGCATGCTCGTTTTACATACGCAATCGCGAAGCCATCGCAAACCATTGAAAAGAATCGGTGTTTAACGTATCGTTGGGCTCCTATGTCCGGGCCGGTGTTCATCATTGCACCGTTACGTTCCGGCGGCGCGCTACTCGCCGATGCACTGGCCCGCTCGGCCGGCGGCCTCGCCGTCCGCGGACGGATCGACGCCGCGATCAAGGCACGATGCGGCGAACGGGAACGGCTCACGGCTGCCGACGCGACGCCGGAAATCGTTGCGGCGCTGCGCGCGGACCTGGCGTCGGACGCGCGGCTGCTCGACGCGTCGCCGCGCCACGCGTCGCGTGTCCCTTTTCTGCAGGCTGTCTTTCCCGACGGGAGGTTCGTCTACGTCTACCGCGAGCCGCGCCGCGCGGTCTATGACCTAGGCAATCTCCACGACGTTTCTGCCGAGGAGTTGACGCAGCCGTGGTGTGCCGTCACGAACATGCTGCTCGATGACCTCGATCAACTCCCGCCGGGATCATGGATGATCGCGGCTTACGACGCGATCGTGGAGCAGCCGGAAACGGCGATCGCACGGGTAGCCGATTTTCTCGAACTGTCTTGGGACGGCATGCTGCCGCCGAAACCCGAGCCGCTGAAAACACCGCCGTCCGACGAGATTCGGAAGCTCGACGTCGTCGATGTGACGACGCGCAAAGTCGCGGATCGGGTACGCGATCTAATGGATGAGCCTCCGGCGCGTGCGTCGGGCGATTGGTTCCGCAGCGTCTCGACGCAGTCGTTCCCCGATCTCCTCCGCCATCTCGGCATCTCGCTTCTCGTCTCCACCTATCAGAGCGGACGCCTCATTCTCGTGCGCGCCGAAAGCACAACGACGCTCAACACGCACTTTCGTCGATTCGCCAACCCTATGGGCATCGCCGTCGGCAACGGGCGCGTCGCGCTCGGAACCGAACGGGAGGTGTGGGAGTTTCGCAACATGCCGGCGGTGGCAGCGAAGCTCGAGCCTGCGGGAAAACACGACGCCTGCTTCATGCCGCGAAAGATTCACGTCACCGGCGATATCCGCATCCACGAGATCGGCTTTGCGGCGGGCGAGTTGTGGATGGTGAACACACGCTTGTCGGCGCTCTGCACGCTGGACGCGGACAGTACGTTCGTGCCGCAGTGGCGTCCGCCATTCATCACGCGCCTGGCAGCGGAGGATCGGTGTCATCTCAACGGCATGGCGATCATCGATGATTGCGTCCGCTTCGTCACCGCCCTCGGCGTCGCGGATACACCGGGCGGCTGGCGCGAGAACAAAGCGCGTGGTGGCGTGCTGCTGGACGTTCCTTCCGGCGAGATCGTCCTGCACGGCCTCTCGATGCCGCATTCACCGCGGCGCTACGGCGATCACTTCTTCATTCTCGAGTCGGGCAAAGGATCGATTGCCGCTGCTGATCTGGCGACCGGTCGTGTTGACACCATCGCGGAGCTGCCCGGCTTCACGCGCGGTCTCGCATTCGCCGGACCGTTCGCGTTCGTCGGCCTGTCGCAGATGCGTGAGAGCAAGTTCTTCAGCGGCATTCCGCTGACCGAGCGCGTGGCGGAGCTGGAGTGCGGCGTCTACGCCATCGACCTCCGCAACGGCGCGATTGCGGCGTTCCTGCGCTTCGAAGGGGATGTCCGCGAGCTCTTCGACGTGCAGGTGCTGCACGGCGCGGTCTATCCCGAGCTGCTCGAGCTCAACTCGCCGCTGGTAGCGGCGTCGTACAGCGTGCCCGACGACAAACTGCACGAGTTCGCCGAGCCCGAATAAAAAGGCGCCGGCAGGATCGTCGGCGCCACACAGAACGGGCGCGCGCTAGGTACAATCCGCGCCCCTCCGAACACTGTGGTGTAGCTCAGTTGGTAGAGCGCCGGATTGTTAATCCGGTGGTCGCTGGGTCGAGTCCAGCCGCCACAGCCAAGTACCTTCCATCGTCCGCTTGACTGCGCCGGCTCCTTGGGTGTAGCGTCGGCGGCATCCACATTAAGAAAGGAAGGAGGGTCCCATGAAGTTAAACACCTTACCGATGTATGCCCTGGCTGTTGCAGGACTGGCCGCGGCGCCGAGCGCGTTAGCGTGCGAGTCATGTACCACGGACGCTCAGAACCACAATGTATGCTGGTGGTCCGGTGATTCTGGATACGCCTCGTGCTGGAGCGGCGCTGATAGCAGCGGCATCAGCGCTTGTTATGCTTCTGGCGACTGTGGCACTGGATCAGGTGGCGGCGGCGGCCACTACTGTGGCTACGGTTCGTGCGACTACTTCTTCTGCAGCGGGTGGGGTCACTGCCTCAGCTGAGTATCACGACCCGAACATCGTGGTTGAGGCTGCGGAGAGCGAGTTTCTCCGCAGCCTCGAAGCCTCGAGTGAATCTTCGGTAGACCGAGGCATTCGTGCCGTCTGACATCACTCGGCCAAGCCATCCATTCATCCTCGATACGGTTTCTGAACGATACGGCGAGCCCTCTTTTTGCTTTTTCTATGGCTCTCACGCGTTTGGCCGCGGCGATGCCGATTCCGACATCGACGTGATCGTTGTCATGAACCATCTCGCTCACGCGTATCGGGAGCGTTTTTCGTCGAACGGCTTTCTTTTTGACGCTCTCGTTCATGATCCCGAAACCCTTCATGCCGTGATGCGGTCAGAACACAAACGTGGTGTTGCCGTCCTGACAGCCAAGGTCGATCAGAGTCTCGTGTTGCCACAGCCGTGCGAGCTTGCGTCGAAATTGAAGGAAATCGCGCGGGGGTTGCTTCGTTCCGGCCCGCCTCGCCCGGAAAAGTGGGATTTGCCCCGGCGCTACATGACGGCTGTTCTATCGGATATCGGGCGGTGCGCCGATCGGGATGAACGCCGGATGATGGCGATGGACTTGTACGAGTGCATCATCGACACCTTCTTGCGGTCGCACGGGCGATTTTCGAACCGAGGGCGTTATATGGTTCGAGAGGTGAAGAGATTCGACGCGGCTTTTTCCGATCGGGGCCAGGCGGCCTTGGCGGCAGTATTTCAAAACGACTCACTTTCGCTGCTCATACAACTGGCGCGCGAGGTTCTCGACTCGGTTGGCGGAACGTTGGACGACGGATATCGGGAAGACTTCTCCGACAAAATGAGATCACCGCTTCGCTAGGCAACCAGCTCGTGCAGCACGTCCATCGCCAGATGCCGGTCGTTGCTCCGGAGCTCTGCGCCGTTGGCGCGTCTTCCCATCAGAACGACGATCCCGTCGGGCGAAGCCTCACGAATCGCGACGGCAATCGCTGTGGGGCGATGTAGGATCGTCTTCCAGCGATCGGGTGCCGCATCGCGCAGACCCTTGAGCATGTCCATCACGATGGAGCCAGGATGCTCGTCCCGAGGATCGTCCATGGTGAGGATGCAGAAGTCGGCGGCATTCACCGCCGCTGTGGCTCTCAATGGCCGCAGCGCCCTGTCGACTCCCCCAGCGCAGCCGATGACACAGACGATTCGGCGGGAACCGGCAAACTCCCTCACTGCGGCGAGTGACGCCTCGATGTTCGCAGGCATGTACGGTTGATCCAGGTAAACGTCGATGCCGGCCGGTGCCGGGAGCCTTTCCAGCCGCCCGGGCAGCGGCTGCACGATTTGCAGGTGCACGGCGGCGCCCTCCGACGGCAGGATGCCGGCGATGATCGCCGCTGCCGCCAGAACGTTCTCCGCGTTGCGCCGGCCGATCAGCGGGAAACGAAGATCGTGTCCGTTGAGTCGCATGGAAATGCCAGCGCGATCGGACGCGTAACGCTCCGGCGTGACATCCGCGGCGCCAAAACCGAAAGTCACGACCCGGCCCGGCGAACTCTTGGCGAGCTCACGGCCGGCCGGGTCGTCGCTGTTGAAGGCACAGAGCGTCATCGATGATTTGTAAAAGCCACGATCGGTGAACAGACGGCGGTTGACGGCCATATGAGCGTCATCAGCGTCATGATTCGTGAAGGCAAGCGCGTCGAACTGCAATCCGTAGAGCCGGTCCTCGGCAATGCCGATCGAGGCGAGCTCGATGACCGCATGGGTGCCACCCTGCTCGCGAAGAGCCGCAAGAAAACCATGAATCGTCAGCGTGTCGGGGGCCCAAGCGGCGGTCGGCCGCTCGGAATCGGGTAAACGGAAAACGAGGGAACTGACCAAACCGGTCCTGATGCCGGACGCGCGAAGCGCGGCGTCAATGAGATGACATACGGTCGTTTTCCCTTTCGCACCCGTGACACCGATGAGCGTCAGTTGCCGGTGAGCTTCGAACAACCGCGAGCATGTGCGCGCGTACGCCCCATTGACATCGTCTACGACTGCATAGGGGAAGTCCGGTGGAAGGATAGCCTCCTCTTCGTCTCCAGCCTCCAGCACGACACAGGCCGCTCCCCGCCGGATCGCGTCTGCCGCGGACAGACGGAGCCGCGACGAACGCAGTTTGAAGAAAACGTCGCCTTGCGCGATCTGACGCCGCTCGATGCGAACGGCCAAAATGTCCGGTTCGCCGCCCGTGCGGAGAATCTTCGTACCCTCGAGGAGCTCGCCCAGTGGTAGTGACACGCCGGCACCTACCGCCGGGAAGAGGTGCCGGATTTCATGTCGATTTCCTCGTGCTCGCCCGAGCCCAAACGGACTTGGGCGAGCTTCGGCAACTGCCCGGCTCCACCCCCCGCGACGATCGAGAACGCTCCCGCCGAATCGACCCGCACCACGGACCAGGTTCCCGCGGGAACTTTGCGAATTGTGAATGGACCGTCCAGCATGCCCCATTTGCGCGCGGCCCACGAGACGTCGAAGAGACCGCCGTCTGCGCCGAGGAGCCAGTAACGATCCCGGTTGCCGCGGTCGGACCAGTTCGTCAGGGTGACGGCGCCGGTGGCCGCTGGGAGTGTCCAACTCGCTTGGTCGACCGGAGCAGTGACAAATGTGCCGATTCCGCCGTCGGCCGTAGCCACGCCGCACTGCAACCGCTCGGGGGCTGGCTTCGGAAAATGTATGTGGAACTTACCCCACGAATCGGTGTCGGTGAAACCAACGCGAGGGATGCCGTCGCTCCCGGAGTAGATACAGTTCACTGTTGCCGCTCCGGCGGGATTCCCGCTGCTGTCGAACACGGATCCCTGGAGCGTCGATCCGCCATCGAGGTCGAGCCTCACGGAGGCAGGACGCGCCGCCGCGATCTCAATCGTTTTTTCTGCGACCCTCTCATCGTTTCCACGGGCCCTGACGAGCCAGATTCCATCCTGCAGCTCGTCGAGCACGACCTCGCCGATCAAATTCGTCCTCACCGTTCGCCCGAGCCGAAGGAGCTGGTTCTGTTCACGGCTGTCGCCCAGCATCGACACAGTGACCTCTGCATCGGCTGCAGGCTTCTCATCGGAAAACACGCGGACGGAGAGCGAGCCTTCAGGCAGCTCGATGCGGAGGTCATACACTGAGCCCTCGATTTGAATCGGAGCAAGCTCGATGTCGGGATCCGCGAGCTGACGCCGCGCTGCAATGCCGTAGTACCCGGGACGTGGCAGAATTGCCCGAAACAACCCGTCCTGCTCCGAACGCACGCGGCGAGCGATGGCCCCCGGTCCCGGAGGGTCGGTAAACTGAATCGAGGCGGCCACCCCCCGGCCATGCGATGTAAGGTGACCGCTCACGACGAGCAGCTTGATCTCCGGTTCGATCTTTTTCTTGTCGCCATCCTCGATCTTCAGAACCGTGACGTCGATGGGCTGCGTCAGGCCATCCACCGCGACCACCGCGACGACCTTCCACGATCCCGCTTTCAGTCCGGGGAATACTGCCTCTTGCATACTGGAATTCAAGTCGACCGATTTCATGTCCGCCTTGCCGCCGTTTTCCGGGAGAACGATGACGCCGACGATCCCGGCCTTCGGGTTCTCGCTTTTGAAAGACGCTTCGAGATGCGGGATCACCGTGAGCTGTCCAGCCTCGGTCAGGGGCAATGGATCAATGACGTCCTCTTTCCCGGGGTCAATGGTCCGTGTGACCATTCCCGCGATCTTCCTCGAATCTTCAGCCCGGAAAATGATCTCTTCGCCCGCGGGCAGGCCCCCCAACGTCAGCCAGCCGTCCGCTCGTGAGATGCCCTTGGCGATGATCAGGCGGTCGGTGCCTCCGCGGTCGACGGAAGCCGTGACCACCGCCTCGGCGACGTTGGTCCCGTCGGACTTATGAACGACATGAATCTGCGCCGACGCGGCGCTTGTGAGCTTATGCGCGCCAAGCCAGACTTTTTCGCGAGCGCGAGCCTGAGGGCGGACAGCGACCGGTGAGAAACTCTCAAAGCGCAGCGTCAGTGCGTGACAGCCGACCAGCAGTGGAAGAGCGGCGTCTCCCCCCTTTCCCACGCTGACGGGCAATACGAAACTCATTGGCGCAGCATCGCCGGTGCATTCGTCGAATCTGGCGTTCCCGAAGGAAGGCAGCTCTGCATGTTCCGGAACGCTCACTCGCAACGTGCCGTTCGCCCTCGGAAACTTGACTCCGATGATCGCCGGTGCCTGTTCCTGATTCTGTGCGGTCGCCGCTGGCAAGCGGCCCAGAATAACCTCTCCTTCTGTCGTGAAGAAGACGTCGGACGCCGGATCGGTATTCGCGTAAAGAACCCGCCCGCGCATCACGTTTTCGGACGCAGCCGCGACCTCTTTTGCTCCACTGGACGTGCGCACGAACGCACGCAAACCGAGCACGTCCGATTTCGGTATGCGGATGCGGGCGGTTTTCGTTGTCAATGCCGCGACATTCGGCAATTCGACCCTGATCTCCTCAATGCCGTTTCCGCTCAGGTGTACCTGGCGAAGCGGGACCGGGTCTGCAAATCGCCTCGGATCCGGCCAGCTTGCCACGAGGTCGTATTCGCCGGCCGGCATCGACTTCCATTCAACGGACGTCGTCTCCACGTCGCGCGCCCAGATCCGGTCCTGCCAGACGGGCGGAATGGACGTGTTCACAGGGCTTTTCGGAACGAGCGTAAGCACCAGGTCGGGAGCCGCACGATTGGTCACTACGCGTAGTGATGATCCCGGCTGCAACTTGATCGGCGGCAGCCGCGGGCCCTTATCCGGGCTCCACGAAACCCAGGCCGATTCATACCCAGGTGCCTCTACGAGCAAGTAGAGCTCTTTGTGAATGACCTCGATCTTCCACAAGCCGTTCTCGTCGGTCGTTGTCCGCAGGTGTCTGGCATTCCGCCGCGCCAGATTGCTCATGACGCCGAGGGAACTGGGCGGAACGATTCGGGGGTGGGACACCGCGGCGTCTTTGATCGGACGGCCTGCGGTGTCGGTAACCGAGCCGCTGAGCTCGAACAGCGGTTGAAACTCGAGCGTGACCTGATCGCTTCTCCCCTCACTGATCGTGACGTTCTGCATCGCCGGCTCGAACGACGAGGCCTCGGCGAGCAGTACATAGTCGCCCGCGGTGATCCCCTCCCATTTCACAGCGCCGTCGACAATCGTCTCCATCGTGGGCCGATACGACGGCGCGTCGAGGGGAACCAACGCCACATAGACGCCCGAAAGTGAGCCATGAGTCGAACGGGCGCGAACGGAGACATCAAGACTGCCGCCGGCTCGCTGGGCAGCGTACATACCGCTGCAGGGCACGATAAAGAGAATCAAAAGCAAAACGGCATGCCAAGGGCGAAGGCCGGCCAACTGTCGGCAGACTGCCGTCCGCACGTTCATTGAGAAATCCTCCGGGTTGGTGGTCTGAGCGAGGCGGCAGCATACGCCGCCCCGATGCATGTAGTCAAAATCCCCGTGTCGCCTGGCACTACGAGAGACGCGTGGCAAAAGCATATGCCCGGCTGGTTCTGCCTTACAGGCCCGCTTGCCGCCATTGGATGTAGAATTCGCGTCCGTGAACGGCGCGTCGTCCATTTCCCTCGATCGATCACTCGACCCTGTCATCGAATTGTATAAACGCGGCATCGATCGCACAGTGATCCGTGAGAACCTTCGCAAATCACACGAAGAGCGCCTGCTCACGCTCGATAGAACGATCGCCTACATTCAGCGGCTTCATTCGCCGGGCGGGCGTCCAGCGACGACTCAGTTCAAAGCGCTGGTCACCACACTTCGCGAGAACGACGTCTCGTTCGTCATCGCCGGCGGCGTCGCGGCGACATTACATGGCGCCGCGCGGGTCACTTATGACCTCGACATCGTCTACGATCGATCCTTCGAGAATCTTCAACGCATCGTCGCGGCGATCGCCCCACTCAAACCTTACCTTCGCGGTGCGCCGCCGGGATTGCCCTTTCGACTCGATGTAGAGACGTTGAGTCGCGGCTTGAACTTCGCCCTGGTGACGGCTAAAGGCGGGATCGACCTCCTCGGGGAGCTGGCCGGGGTAGGTTCTCTCGCTGTCGTTCGCACCCATGCGATCGACGCCGACATATCAGGGGTTCGGTATCCGTTCCTCGGGGTTGAGGCATTGATCGTCTCCAAGAGAGCAGCAGGTCGAGGGAAGGATCTTGAGGCAATCGCCGAGCTCGAGACAATCTGCGAAGAGCGAGAATCGGCTTTGTAGAGACTCCTCTGCGGATCGCCGTGTTCCAAAGCTCGTGGAAGTGGTGGACTACACGCACTCGCGGCCATCGCCTCGCAACAGCGTTGCGCAAGCCGTGGTTCGACTACCGCATTGACGCGACCCGCAAGCTCGCCTTCCTCGGTGGATCCACGGACGGCTCGTACTTCCTCGCGCTCCGCTACCTGTCGCGACGGTTCGGCTTCACGTTCACAGACACGGAGCTCGCGGTGAGGAGTGTCGATCTTGCGAGCCGCACGGATCGTCCGTTCTCGTACGTCCTTGACGATGTTCACCTGGCTGTGGCGGGAGGACTCGAACCTCCGACCACCGGATTAACAATCCGGCGCTCTACCAACTGAGCTACACCACAGTATTCGATGCGAGGGCGGGCATGGTGGACGACGCGATGCGCTCGTGTCAACGCTGAATATTGACGCTTCGGGGCCGGTTCACTAGACTCGCCAATCTTCTGAGAGGGCGACGTAGCCAAGTGGTAAGGCAGAGGTCTGCAAAACCTCCATTCGCCGGTTCGATCCCGGCCGTCGCCTCCATTCCTGTTCCTCCCCACTTCAACTTCGCAGCCACGGTCGTCTCGCATGGCTGGTATCTGCTCGCGCCGTTTCGCTGGGCGCGCGAGGAGCAAACGCTGCATCGGCCAGAGATCCTCGGCGGGAAGGCGGTCGATCTTCGGATCTCGTTCGATGGTGCGTTCCTACGAATCGATGGCGCGGAGGAGACCGATGAACTTCGGCGCAAGCTCGGACGCATGTTCCAGCTCGGCGTCGACACCGGCGAGTTCGTCGCGCTCTCCCTCAACTCACCGGCACATGCGTGGGTGGAATCGTCGGGATTCGGACGCCTGCTCTGCGGCGCCACGCTCTTCGAAGACGTCGTGAAAATCATCACCACGACCAACACGATGTGGCGTCAGACGGTCCGGATGACGGAGCTGCTCGTCGAGAAGTGCGGACGGAAGACGAAATTCGCGAGGACCTTCCCGACTCCGGAAGATGTCGCGCGCTTCTCACCCGGCGAGCTGCAGGAAGACTGCCGCCTCGGCTATCGCGCGAAAACGATTCATGCGCTGGCGAGCGGCATCGCCGGCGGATCGATCGACATGAACGCGCTGAGCGATCCGTCGCAGAGTACCGAGGAGCTGTTCAAGAGTTATCGGGAGCTGCCGGGGATCGGGCCGTACGGCGCCGCGCATCTGCTGGCGATGGACGGGCGGCACGACTTCATCGCCGTCGACACCGAGTTCCGCCGCTTCGTGCGCGAGCGCTACCACGGCGGACGCGCGGTTTCCGATCGCACCATGCTGCGGCGCTATGCGAAGTGGGGGCGCTGGAAGTACCTCGCCTACTGGTCGGAGCTGTGGGAGTCGGTGGCTGCCGGTTTGCAGCCGGATGCGGCGCAGAAGGGCGAATAGGATACGCCTCGCCGCGCCGCTTCGGAATATTGACGTTCGCCGAGGGAGTACTACACTTCCTCGGTACCGGAACGAACCCTTGGACGACAAAATCAAGCAGCTCCTGCAACAGCTTGGGACGGCAATCAACGATTCGATCTCGAGCTCGGACGACGTCAACGAACACATTCAACGGATCCGCGACGAGGGCTACAACCTCTACGTCGTTCTCGATGCCACCATCGGTCTGAACCGCCTCGGCG
>JAXDIO010000062.1:0-6940 GCA_034663965.1 Thermoanaerobaculia bacterium
GCGGTCCGGTCAGCCGGTTCTCGTAATTGTCACCGGCGGTCTGTCCCTTGCTGTTTTCGCGGTTGATGTTGAACTGCACCCAGCTGAAAAACCGCGGATAGAACCGCACCGTGTAGTCGTACGCGACGTCGAACCCTTCGTGATTGCTCATCGCTCAATCTCTCCTGCTCGAAAGGGATGCCCTTCCGCGTGGCTTCTTTTCGTTCGTTGGGGATGGACGGCAAATTCTCTTACGTCCACTCCTATGAATGCAAGAGCCCGCCGCGATCCGATGACGTCACCCCGCGCTATCATCCGCGCCCATGATTCACTTCCATAACGGCGACGTTGCGGCGTCGCTGGCGCGGCGTGCGGGGGTTCCGGGGCGGCATGTGCCGTTTCGGGAGTCGCTCGTCGGGGGGCCGGTGCGTCCGAATCTGCCGTTGCATGAATTTGTCGAAGAGCGCGCGCTTTTTCTTTCCGAACATCACGGTGAGAGTCTGCTGCGCGTGCGCAACGAGCTGCTCGAGCAGGAGCTGAATCTCGACAAGGCGCGCGAGGAGGAGGAAGTCGTCCTATGGTTCGAGCACGATCTTTTCTGCCTCGTGCACCTGCTGTATTTGCTGACGCGATTGTCGAAATGCCGCCGCATCACGTTGATCTGGTGTTCGCAGCCGCTGGGGCTGCAGTCGGAAGAAGAGCTGTTCAACCTCTTCCAGTCGCGCGCGGCAGTGCTGCCGGCGATGATGGCGGCCGCGTCGCTGGCGTGGCGCGCCTTTACGTCCGACGATCCGACCGCGCTCAATCGCTTTCTCGATCACGACGTGGCCGATTTTCCGTTCCTTCGCGACGGCCTTCGTGTACACGCGTCGCGCTTTCCGTCGACGCGGAACGGACTCGGCGAAGTGGAGCGCCGCGCGGTCGATGGCATCGCCGCGGGGGCCAGCGACTTCGTCTCGCTCTTTAGCCAGTTCGACAAAAACCCGCCGCGCTTCGGGTTCGGCGACGGCGAGTTCCTGCGCCAGCTGAAGCACTTGGCGAATGTGGCGGTGCCCGTGATCACGATCATCGGCGACGAGAAGGCCAATCCGCCCAAAGCGCTTTTCACCGTCACGCCGGCGGGCGTCAACGTGATGGAGGGGAAGGTCGACTTCATCGAGATCAACAACGCCAACTTCTGGCTCGGCGGCGCGCACCTCACGCGCGAAAGGATGTGGCGATGGGACGCCGACGTGCGGCAGATCGTGCCGAGCCAGCCTGTCGCCTCGTAAGGTTCGAAGCGGCTGACGATGTGGCGTTAGCCGGCTTGTTGTACGAGCCGCGCCGCAAGTCGAAACGCGCCATCATCTGGCTTCACGGCGGCGGCGGGGCGTCGGTATTCGAATCGCGCCGGACCAATCTGCTCGCGTCCGTTTTCATCGCGCACGGCATCGCCTTCTTCCCCTTCAACAACCGCGGCTCCGGCATCGTCCGCCGCGCTGGCGATGATTTCGGCGGCTCTGCATTCGAACGGATCCGCGACTGCGTGGCCGATATCGACGGCGCCATTCGCGAGCTGTGGCGCCGCGGCTATCGCGACATCACGCTGGCCGGCCACTCCACCGGCGCGAACAAGATCGCCGTCTACGATCACTACAAGCCACGCAATCGCGCGAAGCGGTACGTTCTCCTCGCCGGTGGCGATGACACCGGCATCCTCTACGCGCTACTCGGTGCGCGGAAGTTCAACGCGCTGTTGACGAAAGCAAAAGCGATGATCAAGTCGCGCCGCGGCGAGGAGTGGGCGCCGCCGATTCCTGGCCAGACGATGCTGAGCTGGCGCGCGCTCTACGACGTCGCCAATCCGGATGGCGACTACAACGTCTTTCCCTTCTTCGAAGCGATGTGTGGGACGAAGCTCTCCCGCCGTCCGTTCCGCTACCTCCGCGCGATCCGCAAACCGTCGCTCTACATCTACGGCGATCGCGACCAGTTCTGTTTCGACGACGTCCCGCGCTGCGTCTCCATCCTCGCGCAGCACGTCAACTCCCGCGCGGAGATCGTGGTCGTGAACGATGCCGATCACGGTTTTAGCGGGAGGGAAGAGGAGCTTGGGGCGCTGATCGCGGACTGGATTTCGTAGGCTTACCGCGATTCGGCGCCGACGAGCATGTACTCCGCGAAGGTCGTCGACTCCGGAATGGGGAGGCCGTCTTCGCGCAGACCTTCGATATGCATCTGGATCGCGCCGTACATGTTCGCTTCCGCGTCGGCGCGCGTGCCGCCGGTCGCCGCGCAGCCGGGCAGGTCGGGTGAGTACGCCGAGAAATTCGTGCCCGCGTCTTCGATGATGATGAGGAATCGGTGCAGCGTCATCGGCGATGAGTTTACGTACAATCCGCGCCCGCATGTCGGGAATCGAAGAGACGGAGATCGGGCGCATCGTCGTCCCGCCATCGCTGCCGGATGGCTTTGGACTTTTCTACACGACGGTTGATTTCGAAGGTCGTCTGAATATGGACGCCGCGGCGACGCTGATGCGCATCGTCCACGACCGATTCGGGATCGACGCGGCGTTGGCTACGTGTTCTCAGGTTCACGGAAAGAACGTCGTGCGCGCGCAAACCGAAGGTGAGTGCGATTCGTGCGACGGGCTTTGGTCCTCCGAACCCGGCACTGCCCTCGGCATCAAAGTCGCGGACTGTCTTCCCGTCACAATCGCCGACATGGCCAACGGCGTGATCGCGAACGTTCACTCCGGCTGGCGGGGTGCGGTGCAGAAGATCGCGGCGGAAGCGATCGACGCCATCGGGGGCATAACGCCAACGACGCACGCTTGGCTCGGGCCATCGATTCGTGTTTGCTGCTTTGAAGTTGGCGAGGAAGTCGTCGATCAGTTTCGGGAGTCGTATGCCGAGGTTGAATCGTTCATCGATCGCGGCGGCGTCAAGCCGCATATCGATTTGCCGCGACTCACCGCCGCGCTGCTGACAAAGCGCGGCATTGCGCCGCAGAACATTCACGACTCCGGCCTCTGCACGCGCTGCGAAGGATCGATCTTCCACTCCTACCGGCGCGACGCCGGCCGAGGTGGACGAAACCTTGCAATTGCTGCGCATTAGCTTGGCCACTTTCAGAGAACGTCTACCTCGCCGCCGCACCGTCTTCAAGGTGATCTCGATCTCCGTCGTGGTCGTGCTCGTTCTGATCGCGATCCTCGCGCTCTACGTCTACAAACAATCCGTTGGAAAGTTCGAGATCCGCCGCCTCTCGCTGCCGACGAGGATCTTCACCGACTTCACTCCGCTCCGCGGCGGCGTGGTCCTCGGCCCCGACGACCTCGCGGAAAAACTCAATCGTCTCGGCTACCGGCAGGTTTCCGTGCTCTCGCAAGCCGGCGACTACGTTCCCGGTTCGGCGCAGATCGATCTCTACACGCGGCCGTTCACGCATCCGACCGGCCAATATCCGTCGCAGCCGGTGCGCATTGCGTTTCGCAACGGCAGCATCGCCTCGGTCGTTTCGCTGAAGCAGGCCTCGCCGATCGACAGCGCCGCGCTCGAGCCGGAACTCTTGACGTCGATCCTCAGCGACCAGCTCGAAAACCGGCGTCCCGTCACGCTCGATCAGGTGCCGAAAGAACTGCAGGACGCCGTCGTCGCGACGGAGGACGTCCGCTTCTGGCATCACCCCGGCGTCGATCCGATCGGACTCTTTCGCGCTCTCTTTCGCAACGTGCGCGCGGGCGGCGTGACCGAGGGCGGATCGACGCTCACGCAGCAACTCGTGAAGAACTACTACCTGACCGGGGAGCGCACGTACAAACGCAAAGCGACGGAAGCGTTCATGGCGGTCATCCTCGACGCGAAGTATTCGAAGCGCGAGATTCTCGAGGCCTACCTCAACGACATCTACCTCGGCCGCAATCGTTCGATCTCGATCCTCGGCGTCGGCGAAGCGGCCCGTTTTTATTTCGGCAAGCCGGTGTCCGAGATCAGCCTTCCCGAGGCCGCTCTGCTCGCGGGCATCATCCGCAGTCCGAACAACTACTCGCCGTTCACGCATCCGGAGCTGGCGATGCAGCGGCGCAGCACCGTCCTCGGGCTGATGCTCAATCAGAAAAAAATCACGAAGGAGCAATACGACGCCGCGATGGCCACGAAGCTGCCGCCGAAGCCGTTCCGGCAGCGCAGCGGACTTTCGTCGATTCCGTACTACGTCGATCGCGTGCTGCAGGAGATGGCGCGCGACTACGGCATCAAGGACGTGAAGGGCCGCGGCCTTCAGATCTACACGGCGATCGATCTCAACGCGCAGGACACCGCGGCGCGCACCATCGAAGCGGGACTAAGTGCGCTGGAGAAGGGGAGTAAGCGTCTCCGGCGTCCCGATCAGCCGTTGCAAGGCGCGATCATCAACGTCGATGTTCCAACGGGCGAGATCCGCGCGCTGATCGGTGGTCGCAACTACGACATGAACCAGTTCAATCGCGCGTTGAACAGCAAACGCCAGATCGGATCGCTGGTGAAGCCGTTCGTCTACGCGACTGCGTTCGAGCCGAGTCTTTCGAATCAGAACATCACGCCGGCCACGCTCGTCAGCGACACGCGTTTCGTCCTTAAGCGCCGCTTCTCCGCCGACTGGTCGCCGCGCAATTACGAGGACGTTTATCACCAGACCGTCACGGTCGCCGAGGCGCTGGAGCAGTCGCTCAACTCGGCCTCGGTGCGCATCGGACTGGCGTGCGGACTCGATCCGATTGCCCGCACGGCGCACACGCTCGGCGTCGTCTCCGACATCGATACGAAGAATCCGGCGATGCTCCTCGGCGCCGTCGATCTCACGCCGATTGAGATGGCCGACGCGTACTCGACGATCGCCCGCCTCGGATCGCGCGTGCCGCTGCACGCGGTCAAGTTCGTGACTGACGACAAAGGCCGTCAGGTTTCCGCGGGCGACGAGGTCCAGCCGGTGCAGGTCTTTCCGGCCCGCGACTCGTACATGCTCGTCACCGTGATGAAGGGCGTAGTCGATCGCGGCACTGCCGGCGTCGCGCGCTCGATGGGCTTCAAACTCGTTGCCGCCGGCAAGACCGGTACGACGAACGACAAGCGCGACGCATGGTTCATCGGCTTCACGCCGAAGGCTCTGACGCTGACGTGGCTCGGCTTCGACGACAACGCGCCGACCGGCCTCTCCGGCGGCACCGGCGCCGTTCCGATCTGGACGCGTTTCATGCAGGCGGTGATGGTCGGCCAGCCGAATGTCGATTTCGCGCCGCCCGAGGGCGTCGTCACGGCGCAGATTGACGAAACGAGCGGCGGCCTGGCGGTGCCGAACTGTCCGCCGCGCTCCGTCGTCACCGAGGCGTTCAAGACGGGAACGCAGCCCGGCAATCCGTGTCCGCTGCACAGTCCGCAGGCGCCGCCGGCGCCGGCCCTCGACCAATTCGGCAATCCGATCGCGCTCGATACGGCGGGGATGCCGATCGCGCCCGAAACGACGACGACATTCCAGCCGCTCCCGCCGATCACGCCTGAACCGGGTGACACGATCCTGACCGGCGGCTACTTCCGCACCGACACCGCCCCGCCGCCGCCGACAACGACAACCTCGGAGCCGCGCCGCGAGCGCGATCTGAATCGCGATCCCAATCGCGACCGCTCCGACCAGCCGCCGCCGAGTACGAATACGAGCGAGCCGACGCCGTCGACCAACACGAGCACGACCAGCACCTCGCCGCCACCGCCGAGGTAGAATCGCCGGCATGGGATTGACAGTGCTGAATGTCGACATCGCGAATGTCGCCCGTCCAGATGACACGCGCTCGGTCGAATTTCTGATCGACTCCGGCGCCATCTACAGCGTCGTGCCGGCGGCGATTCTCGACGATCTCGGCGTGCAGCCAGTCAAGACCGAGGACTTCCGCCTTGCCGACGGATCGACGATATCTCGGCGCAAAGGTGTCGCGCTGTTTCGTTTCAAAGATCTCATCGGCGGCGCCGACGTGATCTTCGGCGAACCGGGCGACAGCAATCTCCTCGGCGCGTTTACGCTCGAAGCGCTCGGCCTCGCACTTGATCCGCTGCGGCGCGAACTTCATCCGCTGCCGATGATTCTCGCTGGATGGCGAAGCGAATCGTCGTCCTCCGAGCGGTGAATTAAGTGACCCCTGTCCGTTCCTTCTTCAACTTTTTTTGCCTCGGAGGGTAGGGACTGCCGCCTTTCCGTCACTCCTAAGTCAGGAGACGTTGATTGGTGATGGGCAACTCTGCCGCAAATGGTGCTGAAGAGCGCTTCCGGAAGTCGAAAGGGAAACTCTCTTGCAGCGTGGCGCCATGCGGCAGCCGCCGTCGCCATCGGGCGGCTGTGTGGCCGCAGGTAGGTTATTTTTCTGGAACATCCGCGAAGTGTGCGCACTTGTGGTGGGCGACGGTGACGAACGATCAGTCCGAATTCTCGACTGTGCATCCTCTCGATGCCGTTTATCGCGAGCACGAGAGCTTGCTGCGCGCCATCGCTCAACATCGCTTCCGCGTCCCGCCCTGCGATGCCGAAGCGCTCGTCCACGACATCTTCGCCTCGTTCCTCGAACGGCAGCCGGACGCCTACGACATCAAGGCCTTCCTCATCGGCTCGATCAACAACGCCTGCCGGCACTACTGGCGGAAGCGGCAACACGAGGAGCCGCTGCTGCCGCATCACGAACTGACGCCGAACGACGACGAAGCCAAGAAGCTGGAGCGCTGGGCGCTTCGCCTCAGCCTCGGCGCGACCCTGGCCCGTCTCGGCGGCAAATGCAGCGAAACGCTGCGCCGCTATTACCTCCGCGACGAGAGCGCGGAATCGATCGCGCAGGAGCTTGACACGTCTCCTGCATACATATGGCAACTGTTGTCGTCGTGCCGCAAACGCGCGCGCCAGATCTACAGCTCCATCACCCGTTCACGATCATGAGTCACTACACCGAAGACGAGCTGTC
>JAXDIO010000113.1:0-7729 GCA_034663965.1 Thermoanaerobaculia bacterium
CTCTGACCCTCATCGCCGCACTGGTGGCGGTGACGTATCTGCTCATCAGCCTCTATCTGCCGTCGTCGCGCTGGCTCATCTTCGGCGTCGACAAGCACACCGGCGTCGTCCGCGTCGTGCAGAACACCGTCACGTTCCTGCCGCCGCACCAGTTCTTCCGGCTGCGTTTCGAGCGCCGCGAAGGATCCGCCCAGCGCGACGGCATCATCCGCATCACCTCGAAGGAAGGCGTGCCGGTCACGGTCTACTACCGGCTGCGCTTCGGCATCTCCGGCGACCGTTTGCCCGACGCGCGGCGGATGGTGGACGAAGGATGGAACGGCTGGATCCGGGCGCGCGTCGCCGAGGCCGTGTCGGCGGTGACGCAGCAGATCCCGATCGAGGATCTGCTCTCGCCGAACTCACAATTCAACTCGCAGCGCGATCCATTGCGAAAGACGGTCGCCAACCACCTCGCGCGCAGCGGGCTGAAAGTCACCGCGTTCGAAGTGGCGCGATTCGAAGCCGACAAAGACGCGCTCCTCCGCGTCAAACGCGCGGAGCTTCGGCGCGACGCGCGCAGCTCGCCGTCGCGCGTGGCCGTTTTCGCAATCGACGGTGCCGACTGGGAGCTCCTCCACGAGCTCGCCGACGACGGCCGCATTCCGAACATCAAAGCGCTGACCACGGGCGGCACGACCGGGTCCCTGCAGACGATCCAGCCGACGGTTTCGCCCATGGTCTGGACCACCGTCGCCACCGGTCTCACGCCCGACCGGCACGGCGTCATCGATTTCATGGACACCGCGCACCACACGCCCGTCGATTCCTACACGCGGCGCGTTCCCGCGATCTGGGACATCGCCGACGCGTTTGGCCGCCAGGCTCTCGTCACCGGCTGGTGGACGTCGTGGCCGCCCACCGCGCCGAACAGCATCTTCTACGACATGCCGGTGGACCAGTCGGCGACTGCGGTTTATCCCGCCGAACTGACCGATCGCGTGACCTCGCTGGCCGTTCCGCCGGAAACGGTCGGCTATCCGCAGGTGCGGCGCTTCCTCAACATCTCGCCGGAAGAGTGGGACGCGTCGATCAACGCCAACAATCCCGCCGATCCGGTCGTGATCTTCCGCCGCATCCTGGCGAAAACGTGGAATGACCATCGCGTGGCCATCAATCTCTACAACGATCAAAGACAGCACGGGCAGGACCCGATGCTGATGATGGTTTCATACGAAGGCACTGACGCCGTCAATCACCTCTTCGCGCCGTTTCATCCGCCGTATCGCGAAGGGATCAGCGAGCAGAACTACCGCAAGTTCTGGCCGGCCGTCGCGAATTACTACGCCGAGGTCGACCGGCTGATCGGCGAGTGGATGGGAGTGCTGCCGCGCGACACCACCGTCATGATCGTGTCGTCGTACGGCTTCCGCTGGGGCAAGAACCGGCCGCGGAGCATGCCGAACGGCGGCGCGGCGCTTTCCGATCACCGCAATCCCGGCATTTTCATCGCCTACGGTCCGCACGTCGCGCCGAATCGTGCCGCGCATGCGATGTCGGTCTACGACATCACGCCCACGGTTCTCTCGCTCCTCGGCTTGCCGCCGTCGGTGGAGATGCCCGGCCACGCCGCCGATTGGGCGTTCCGCGACATCGCGCCGATCACATCTGTCCGCGTGGTGAGCTACGGAGAGTTCGTCAGCAGCAAGCCGGCCGCCACCACGGCGCGCGTCGCGGCTCCCGCATATGCGCAAGAGCTCCAGGCCATCGGTCATCTCAACGATCCGTCGCGCAATCTCACGCCGGTGCTCGAGGATGAAGATCAAACGCAGCGTGCCGCGGCGCCGCTGTCGCCCGAACGGCTCGGTCAATATGCGTACTACAACAACCTCGGCATCGAGCTTCGGTCGAAGGGAAAGATGAGCGATGCGGTCGACGCGTTCGACCGAGCCATCGACATCAATCCAACGAGTCCGATCCCGCATCTGAATGAAGCGATGACGATGTTCGATCGCCAGCAGTACACAGCCGCCGACGATCAATTCCTGAAAGCCGCGGCCCTCGGCTTGCCGAACGCGGAGAAGTACTTCATCGACTTCGCGGCGCTCTACCGCGCGGGCAACATGAACGCACGCGCGATCGCGCTGCTCTACCAGGGACGCAAACTCTTCCCGCAGTCGTATCTGATCGGCGCGAACCTCGGCTCCGCGCTGCTGGCCGCAGAGCGCTACACCGAAGGCGTCCCCGAGCTCGTTCGCGCCCTCGGCCTGCAACCGTCATCGACGCTCGCCCTCAACAACCTCGGCCTCTTCTACGCGAAACAAAACGACTACGGCCGCGCGCTCGATTACTGGAACCGCTCGCTATCGATCGAACCGCACCAACCACAAATCCGCGACGCCGCGGTGGCAGCCCGATCGCGTTTGTAAACGCTTTTCTCCGCGTCCCCGCGCCTCCGCGTGACTACATCGCGTCGAACAACTTCAAAATCCGCTTGTACTCGTCGGCCCAACTGGTCGGCTCGACGAATCCGTGGTTCTCGACCGGGTATGGCGCGATCTCCCAATTCGTTTTTCGCAACTCGATCAGGCGCTGCGCGAGGCGAACGCTGTCCTGGAAATGGACGTTCGTGTCGACCATGCCGTGGCAGATCAGCAGATGTCCTTTCAATCCCTGCGCGAAGTAGATCGGCGACGACTTCCGATACGCCTCGGCGTCCGATTGCGGGGCGTTGAGGATGTTCGAGGTGTAGCCGTGGTTGTACGCCGCCCAATCCGTCACCGGACGCAGCGCCGCGCCGGCCGCGAAAACATCCGGCGTCGTGAACATCGCCATCAGCGTGATGAAGCCGCCGTAGCTGCCGCCGTAGACTCCGATTCGTTTCGGATCGACGCCGTGCGTTTTCACCAGCCACCGCGCGGCATCGACGTTGTCTTCGAGATCCTTCCCGCCCATGTGCCGGTAGATGGCGGTGCGCCAGTCGCGCCCGTAGCCACGCGAGCCTCGGTAATCGATGTCGAGCACGAGGTAACCCTTCGACATCAGCAGGTGATGGAACATGTACTCGTGCGCGTAGCTGGACCAGAAGCGATTGACGTTCTGCAGATAGCCGGCGCCGTGGACGAAGATGACGGCGTGCCCGCCCTTCCAGTTCGCGGGCTTGTAGATGCGCGCCGGAACCTCGACGCCGTCGCGCGCGGGCACGTGGACGATGGGAACATCGAGCCACTTATAGTTCGCAAACTCGGGTGCGGGCGACGTCGTGACGCGCTTGCCGCTGACGTACAACTCCGGCGGCTTGTTCGTGTACGAGTAGACGTTCGCGATCGCGCTGCCGTCGGGCGAAACGACGGCCTGGTTGTCGCCATCCATCGACGTCAACTTCGTCGACGTCCCGCCGGCGACCGGCATCCGATACAAGTGCCGGACGAAGGGACTCTCCTCGCTGGTGGTGAGATGAAGCGACTTCTTGTCGTCCGAAAGCACCGCCGAATCGACTTCCCACTTGCCGCTGGTGAGCTGCTTCGGCGCGCCGCCGGTGACCGGCACCTCGTACAGATGCATGAAGCCGGTGGCCTCCGAGAGGTAGTAAATCGTGTCGTTGTTCGCCCATCCAAACGATTGCGCGTC
Organism: Thermoanaerobaculia bacterium; assembly: GCA_034663965.1. Lineage (GTDB taxonomy): Bacteria > Acidobacteriota > Thermoanaerobaculia > Gp7-AA8 > Gp7-AA8 > JADGNZ01. Next base: position 3,610 of record JAXDIO010000113.1, read on the forward strand.
GGCGAAGCGCAGCCACGCGTCGTCGTGCATCGTCACGATCGTGCGGCCCTTGGCCGTGGCCGGATCGAACTCCATGATCCAGGCGTCTTTGTTGTCCGCCGAGCGGACCACCACGAAGGCGTGCTTGCCATCCTCCGACCAGACCGGCGCGCGCAGGTTGACCTCGCGCTCCTTCGGTTCCGTGCTCTTTTCGGTTTTCTGTTCGCTCGCCTTCCCCTGCTCCTCGGCCGCGGCGCTGGTGACAGCCTTCTGCGGTTCGGCCGCGGGCAATGGTTTCAGCCCATGATCGAACCACTTCACCTCACCGGTCGTTGCGCTGACCACCGCAACGCGCGCCGGCAGCAGCGCATCACCAACCTTCTCCCGCCCCGGAATCGTGTCCGTGTAAACCGCCTCGGTGATGTAGTTCGGAACGATGGTCTTCTTCGCTTTGTCGGATTCGTTGTTGATGACGAGGACGATCGTCTTCCCGTCCGGCGAGAGCCGCGCGTTGACGACGGTCTGTTTCTTATCGAGTTTGAACGGCTTGATAGGGTGCTCGCGCTTCCGCTTGGCCTCGTCCTCTTCGCGCTTCTTCGCCTTCCGGTCGACGATGTCGAGCAGCTTCCGCTCCTCGGCTTTGATGTACTCCTGACTGGCCGTCCCCTTTTTCGCGGCGTCGTCCCACATCGTCACGTTCGGACCTTTGTCGTCCGGCGCGACGATATTCGTGAGCTGCGTGATGGAGCCGTTGCCGAGGTCGATGGCAAAGACGTTGTTCGTGCGGACGAAGGTGACGCGCGTCTCATCGAAGGTGAACTGCGGCGCCGACTCGACGTCGTTCGTCTGCGTCAGCGCGCGCCGCTTGTTGGTTGCGGAATCCCACAGATAAACGTCGGCGTCATCGAGGTAGACGGCGCGATGTTTGTCGCGCGTCCACTGCGCATTCGCCGGCGGCGCGTCCTTCTTCTCGTCATCGCTGAGTTTTCGCAGGCCGCTGCCGTCGCGATTGACAACGTACGTGTCGCGATCGTGTTCCAGCGTGTCGGTGTAGAGCTTCCACGAAAAGTAGACGTGCTGACCGTCCGGCGACCAACGCACGTCCTCGGGCGTCCAGCCGTAGAGGCCGGGCCCGCGCATGATGTTGTCGATGGAAAGATCGAATTGCTGCGCCGCGGCAGCGAGCGCAACGACGGAAAAAAGAAGAGCGATCGCGATGCGTTTCATGCCGCGTATCGTAATCGGTGCGGCCGTCAGGGCTTGGTCCAGATCAGTGAATAGCGCCAGATCAAATGCCGGCGGATGCGTGCTCCCGGCAGAATCTCGCGGAGCCTCGGAAGCGTGGCGGCAGACTCGTACCGCTCCCCGCAGCCGTGCGCGTTCCAGGCTGCGTGTAGCTTTCGCGACCACCACTGCCTGAGTACGATCCGGCGCGACACCGAGACAGCAGCACCGAATGCATTTACGGGTAGATTCAGAATGCCGTCCCGGTCGAGGATGTCGACGATCAGAAGCGTTCCGCCGCTTCGCAGCGATGATGCCATCAGCGGCAATGCCGCCGCCGCGTCCACGTGATGGAGCGCGGCCAAACTGATGATGCAATCGAAAGACTCGGGATGCGCTGGCAGATACTCCAGGAAATCGGCCACTTCGAACGTGGCTCGATCCCCGAAATCCCGCCGGGCGCGCTCGATCATGACCGGCGAGAGATCGATGCCGGTGACGTGGGCTGCGCGATCCGCGGCGATGCTCGCGGTCAACCCGAGGCCGCAGCCGGCGTCGAGCAGGTCGCTGCAGTGTGGGATCTGGCGCAGCAGCCACGCCGCATGCGGCGCGAGGCGGGCGCGTGGCGTCAGCGACGCGATTGCGTCAAAGTCGCCGGCGACGTCATGCGGAGTCACGCCTCAAACGATAGCGCCAATCACCACCGGCAGCTCGATCGCAACCGCCGCCGCGTTCACGACCGCCGCGATCCGTACGGCATCGACAACATGGTCCTCGGTCAGACCACCCTCGATCACGGCCGCCTCGTGTGAGCGGATGCACATTTCGCATCCGTTGATGGCGCTGACGGCCAGGCAGAAAAGTTCGAAGTCGATCTTGTTCGTGGCCGGCTTGGCGATGCGTTGCATGCGCAGCCGCGCCGGCTTTGCTTCGTACGACGGCTTCCCGACCATGTGGCGGAAACGGTAGTAGATGTTGTTCATCGCCATCAACGACGCAGCCGCGAGCGCGTCGTCGATCACGGCGTCGCCCGCTTCGTCGCGCGCGTCCGCGAGCATCGCGTCGAGCAGCTCAGGGTTACGGGCAGCGGCCGCCGAAGCGACCGCCACCCCCCATCGCTGCGCCGCCGTGAGCGTGACCGACTGCATCACGCTCTGCAGATTCAGTTTCGTATCGCGCGCGTTTTCAGGCAGACGCGCGCGCAACGCTTCGACGGCGCTCATGATGCTTACGCCGCTCCCAGCGTTTCCTGGCCCGGGCGCCAGTTGCACGGGCAGAGCTCGTCGCTCTGCAGCGCATCGAGAGCACGGATCACTTCGTCGACGTTGCGGCCGACCGAGAGATCGTTCGCGTTGACCCAGCGAATGATGCCGTCCGGATCGACGATGTACGTCACGCGGATCGCGGCGCCGGCCTGCGGATGAAGAATGCCGAGCTGCATGGCGAACGCCGGCGTGATGTAGACCAGCGGCGTCTTCACATCCTTCAGGTCGGGGTGCGAAACGCGCCACGCGAGGTGCGAGTGTTCGTTGTCTGTGCTGCCGCCGAGGACGACGGCATCGCGGTCGGCGAAATCGCCGCCCTTCTTGCCGAACTCCACGATCTCGGTCGGGCAGATGAACGTGAAATCCTTCGGATAGGCGTAGAACACGAGCCACTTTCCAGCGTTGTCCTTCGTGCTGATGGTCGTGAACTCTTTTCCCTTCTCCGTCCCGACAGACGCTTTCAGTTTGTACTCCGGAAACTTGTCTCCAACAGTAAGCATGGGCATGTTGCGTTTACTCTCCTTCTTTGATTTGGATCTACTTCAGGACTTGCGCCGGGCGCTCTTCCGCACCCCGCGCATGACCACCTGGTAATCGTGAATCTCGAATCCCTTCAGCGTCTCGATATTGCAGACCTGGACCTTGTCCCACGGGATGTCGTGAATCGTGCCGCTCTCGTCGACGAGATGATGATGCCGCTCGACATTCGGATCGAACACCACGCTGTCCTCGGCGAGTGCGAGCGCGCGCAGCAACCCCTTCTCGACGAACAGGTTCAGCGTGTTGTAGACCGTCGCCCGCGAGATGTACGGCACGCGCGCCTTGACGCGGGTCCAGACGACATCCGCCGAGGGATGCTCGATCGTCTTGAGCACGTAGTCCGCCACCGCGACGCGTTGCGCTGAGGGCTGAATGCCGTGCTCCTGAAGAATGGTCACGCTGTCGCGCACGATGATTAGACTAAGTCTAAATGTGGATGATGTCAAGACAAGATTTCGCGCATGCCGAGGTACACTCGCCGGGCATGCGAATCGTACAGGTAAGCGAACTCAAGGAACGGTTAGACGAGGTGATCGAAGCCGTGAGAAACGGCGAGATCATGGAGCTTTGGGAGGGAGAAGTTTGTATTGCGGCATTCGTCCCGAAGGTGAGAGCCGTCGACCGTTCGGTAGAACATCCGGATCCCAGCGGTTGAAATCTCTGCGAGTGCGATCCCAGGGGACGGCTCACGCGGAGACGCCGAGACGCGGAGGTTGAATTGACCTACGTCCCCGCCTCCATAAACATATCCTCGAGATCGATCTTCTCGATGTCGCCGTCGTCGACGACGGCGCGGACGACGGTGCCGTCGCGTTTGAGGGTGATGATGGTGGGGTCGGGGGTTTCGCCGACTTCCTGGCGGAGCGACGGGGTGATGGCGGCGTCGGTAGTCACCTGGACGGCGCAACGCGGGATCGGCCCGAACGTCTCGCGGCCGCTGATTTCGCCGGCGAGTTCGGCCAACTCCGTGGCGCGGCGGCTGGAACCGACGATGAGCATTCGGACCTGATCGGTGGCAAGCACCTGATCGAGAGACTTATCCCGTGGGACGATGACGGGAGCGGGCATGGGCGCTAACCCTCCTTCGGGGTGCAAGAGTACACAAGAGGCCG
>JAXDIO010000129.1:0-2969 GCA_034663965.1 Thermoanaerobaculia bacterium
CCAGCCTGTCCGACTTTCGAGTAAGATACGCTGCCCAACCGATCTCGCCGTCCTGAGATCCATCCCACTGAAAGGCTTTACGATCCATGACCCAGAGTAGAGAAACCGCCGAAGCAACGTTTGCCGAGGCGTTCGAAGCGAGCCTGAATTTCAAGACCCCCGAGCAGGGCGAGTTGCTCAAAGGGCAGATCGTCAACATCTCCGGCGACGATGCCTTCGTCTCCTACGGCGGCCCCTCGGAAGCGGTCATGGCCGCGAATGAGCTCGACGGCCTCGATGTGGGCGACACGGTCGAAGGCACGGTCGTCAAGACCTCTCCCGACATCCGCATCTCGCGCAAACTGGCCAAAGGCAAGGCGTCGCTCGACCTGCTCCGGCAGATGTACGAGAACCGTCTGCCCGTGGAAGGGAAGATCGCCGCCCGGAACAAAGGCGGCTTCGACGTCAACATCGGCGGCCTGCGCGCGTTCTGTCCTCTGTCGCAGATCGCTCTCGGCAAGATCGACAATCCCGATCAGTTCATCGGCCAGTCGTACGAGTTCCGCGTCACGGAGCTCTCCGACGACGGACGCCGCATCGTCGTCTCGCGCGCCGCGTTGCTCAAGGAAGCGAACGCGTCGAAAGCCGAGGAGACGCGGCGCAACATCGTGCCCGGCGCGGAACTGACCGGCACGATCAAGACCATCACCCCGTTCGGCGCGTTCGTCGACCTCGGCGGAATCGATGGACTGTTGCACGTCTCCGAAATGAGCCGTCGCCGCGTCACCGATCCGAACGAAGTCGTCGCGGTCGGACAGGAAGTGCGCGTCAAGGTCATCAAAGTCGAAAACGACGGCAAGCGCATCTCGCTGTCGATGAAAGATCAGGAGCCCGATCCCTGGAGCGACGTCGCCGACCGTTATCCGGCCGGCACGCAGTTCAGCGGCCGCATCGTCCGCACCACCGACTTCGGCCTCTTCGTCGAGGTCGAGCCGGGCATCGACGGACTCGTTCACTACTCGCAGCTTCCGTTCGGCGTGAAGCAGGGCGACGCCGACATCGCCATCGGTACCAGTGTCACCGGCTGGATCCGCGAAGTCGACGCCTCGAAGAAGCGCCTGTCGCTGTCGCTCCGCGAAGTGGCTACGCGCGATCCGTGGGACGGCGCCGCGCAGCGTTATCCGGCCGGGAAGGTCGTCGAAGGCACCGTCGATCACGGCGGCGCGCCGGGAATCTTCGTCCAGATCGAGCCGGGCCTGACCGGACTCATTCCGAATTCCGAAATCTCCGTCGCCCCGGGCGCCGATCCGTCGCGCGCGCACGAAGCGGGCGAGAAACTCGCCGTCCGCATTATGAGCATCGACCCGCAGCGCAAGCGCATCTCGCTCTCGCACGAAGCCGCCAAAGCCGCGGCCGAGCGCGATGAATACGTGAAGTTTGCCGAGGAACGCGGCGATAACGAGTCGGGCGAGAGCGCGATGGCGTTGGCGTTCAAGCGCGCCATGGAGAAGAAGAAGTAATGCGCGTCTTCATGACAGGCGCTACCGGCTACATCGGCAGCGCCGTGGCGCCGGCTCTTCGCGAACGCGGTCACGATGTCGCCGCGCTGGTGCGCCCGGAAACGGACTCGAAAGCGCTCCGTGACCTCGGTGTCGTCATCGTGGCCGGCGATCTCGCGTCGCTTCCGTCGCTGGCCGACTCGCTCGGCAGTTACGACGCGATCCTTCACATCGCACAGTCAAATTCGGCGGACGCGCCGGCGCTGAACCAGATCGCGCTCGACGTTTTCACCGCCCAGCCAGCCTTCTTCGTCTACACCTCGGGTGTCTGGGTCTGCGGCAACACCGGCTTCGACGTCGCCGACGAATCGACGCCGCCCCATCCGCTGCCGATCGTCGCCTGGCGTCCCGCGCAGGAGCAGGCCGCGCTCGCAACCGGACGCAGCGCCGTCATTCGCCCCGGCTGCGTCTACGGCGGCAAACAAAGCCTCTGCGCCGGCTGGTTCGAATCGGCCGAGCAGAAGAAGCCGGTCTACCTCGTCGGCGACGGCAACAATCAGTGGGCGATGGTGAACCTCCACGATCTCGCCGATTGCTACGTCCGCATCACCGAGCAGCGCGCCACCGGCATCTTCCACGCCGTCGACGACACCAACGACACCCTCCTCGGCTGCGCCCTCGCCGTCGCCACCGGCTGCGTCATCGAAACGATCCCCATCGAAGTCGCCGCCGAGAGATACGGCCCCTTCGCCGACGCCCTCGCCATCGACCAGCGCGTCTCCAGCAAAGCCACCCGCCAGAAACTCGGCTGGAATCCGAAGCGCGATTTCACCGGGTCGCTGGATGAGCAGTGGGCGGAGTGGAAAGCCGCGCGCGCGTAATTCGATCACCATGGAGTTTCAGCAAGCCAACCGACGACGAGGCGCTTGTAGTCGTCGAATGTCAGTTCGCGATAATCGAGATTGATCTCGCGCGCCTGCTGCGGCAACTGAATCCGAAACTGTTGGTAGCGATCGAATATCGCTTTGCCGCCGGGAATCATTAGTTCGGTGCGATGGCTGCTTAGCCAATCGCGCACGGCGCGGATGGCGTCGCGTGGCTGGTCGTTGTGGACTCGAATGTCCTGGCCCGATATGTCCGAGCAAAAACTGCGATAGCGATAAGGCGAGCGATCGAGGATGAGACACCGCTTCTCCTTATCCCGCTCACTGCCATAGCGTTTTGCTCCGAGAAAGAAGCCAAGTTCAAGGGGCATGTTGAACCTGGCGACGCGCGTCTTCCGATCGATACCGGCGCGGGAGATGTCGTGGATCCCGAATTTCGACTGCTCGATGATGTCGAGAATCTTGTCGACTCTCGCTTGGCCACTGTCTTCGATCTCGAGAGCCGACCGACAGACGAACCCGCAGTCGTAGACGGCGAACACTATGGCGTCGCTGAGGCGGAGGTACTTTCTGTCGAAGGGTACGTTGATAAAAACGCTATCTTCGT
>JAXDIO010000159.1:0-4253 GCA_034663965.1 Thermoanaerobaculia bacterium
AGGAACAGACGAAGCTCAACACGCAGATCGTGGCCGGCAATATGGAGAAGGTCGATACCGACAAGATGTTCGGCAACTCCGCCTCGATGACGCGCATCCAGCGGATGGCCGACAGCTTCCGCGCCGCGGACGTCGTGCTCCACGCCATCGACGTGCAGGGCGTTCGCGTGCAGAACAATCTCGACGAAGGTTCGATCATCAACTCCAACGCCGGCCTCTTTCTCGTTTCGCGTCCGACGGGCGGCGAAGTCTTCCAGAACTCGAACGATCTCCACTCGGACTTCGAGCGTCTTCTCCGGCAACAGGAAGTGGTCTACGTCCTCGGCTTTCACGCCGCCGCCGACAATGTACCCGGCACGTTCCACAACGTCAGCGTGAGGCTCGTAAACGTGCCGGCAGGATCTCGCGCCGTTTACGCCGCCGGCTACTACGAACGCGGCCGCGTCAACTCCGTCGAGCGCGCGCTCACCAACGCGCAGATCATCATCAACGATCTGCCGCAGACCGATCTGCGCGTCAACGTCCTCGCCACCGCCTTTCCGCCGAGCGGCGGGAAACCGGCGCAGGTTCCCGTCATCATCGACATCAACGGCGCCGATCTGATGCGCGAAACCGGCACGGTCATCGGCGGCGCCGACGTCTTCATCTACGCCTTCGACACCGCCGGCGTCGTTCGCGACCGGCTCTACGATCGCGTCACGATCGAGGTGGCGAAGGTCGGCGAGAAGGTCCGCACGAGCGGCATCCGCTACTACGGAACGCTGATGCTGCCGCCCGGCAGCTACGCCGTGAAGGCGCTCGTCCGCACCGGCGATCCCGAGCGAGGAGCCAGCGAGGCGCTCGAAAAGCGCGGCTACGCACGCGTCAATATCAATGTTCCGGCCGAAGGTCAGATCGCGATCCTGCCGCCGATCCCGATCGATGAGGATGGCAAGTGGCTGGCCGTCCGCTCGAACCGCGGCGACAACGCGGACTATCCGTTCGAATATGGCGGCAGAACGTTTTCGCCCACTGCCACTGCCGACATGAGCGCAGGTCCGCGCAAGGTCGCGCTCTTCATCTTCGGCGCGCGACCGGCCGATCTCACCTTCGAAACGCGGCCGCGCACCAACGTCCTCGGCGTCACCGAAAGCAACGGCGTGACGAAAGCGATCCTGCAGATCGACGCGGCTGACGGCGCGACCACGCTCGACGTCACCGTGTTCAAGAAAGGCATCGCCGCCAGCCAGCACATCAGCGTGCCGTTGATGTAGCGAGCGGCGCTTGATAGCCTCGCCGCATGGCAGAGAACTGGATCAAGCTTCACGACTTTCAGGACATCAAATACGAGCGCACCGAAGACGGCGTCGCGAAGATCACGATCAATCGTCCTGAGGTGCGCAACGCGTTTCGCCCGCTGACGGTGAGCGAGATGAAGCAGGCGCTGGACATGGCGCGCGACGACGGCGAAATCGGCGTCATCGTGTTCACCGGGGAAGGAACGGAGGCGTTCTGCTCCGGCGGCGATCAGCGAGTCCGCGGCAAAGGCGGCTACGTCGATCCGAAGGAAAAGATCCCGCGCCTGAACATCCTCGATGTGCAGAAACAGATTCGCAGCATGCCCAAGCCGGTCGTGGCCATGGTGGCCGGCTACGCGATCGGCGGCGGCCACGTGCTGCACGTCGTCTGCGACCTCACCATCGCCGCCGACAACGCCCGCTTCGGCCAGACCGGCCCGCGCGTCGGCTCCTTCGACGCCGGCCTCGGCTCGTCCTATCTCGCCCGCATCGTCGGCCAGAAAAAAGCGCGCGAAATATGGTTCCTCTGCCGCCAGTACGACGCGCAGCAGGCGCTGGACATGGGCTTGATCAATACCGTCGTCCCACTCGCGCAACTCGAAGAAGAAACGCTGAAATGGTGCCGCGAAATGCTGGCGCTCTCCCCGATGGCGCTGCGTTTTCTGAAGGCCGCAATGAACGCCGACTGCGACGGCCAGCTGGGCCTCCTCGATTTCGGCGGCGACGCGACGCTGCTCTACTACCTGTCCGAGGAAGCGCAGGAAGGGCGGGACGCGTACGTCGAGAAGCGCAAGCCGGATTTCAAGAAGTTCCCGAGATTTCCGTGATGTGCACAGCTCTCCCGAGCCTCACAAGCACAGACAAGAGTGTCTGTGCCACACTGGCTCTCTTCTCTCTCACAATACCGGTGCACTTGCAGAGGATTAGTGTGGCACAGACACTCTTGTCTGTGCTTGTGCAAGCTTCCGCGACTGAGGGCATTAGCAGGGAGGCTGCATGACCCCCTGGCTCCTCGCCGCACGCCCGAAAACGCTCGCTGCCGCGGTGACGCCGGTGCTCGTCGGAACGGCGCTCGCGTGTGTCGATGCGACGGTTCATTGGCAGCCGTTCGTCTTCGCACTGCTCGGCGCCGTCTTCATCCAGATCGGCACGAACTACGTCAACGACGCCCTCGACTTCAAAAAGGGCGCTGACACACACACGCGCCTCGGCCCGTTGCGCGTAACGCAAGCCGGCCTGCTCGACGCCGACGCCGTCCTGCGCGGCGCCTATGTCTGTTTCGGCATCGCGGCACTCTGCGGAATCCCGCTCATTTTGAAAGGCGGCTGGCCGATCGCGATCGTCGGCGTCGCCTCGATTCTCGCCGCCTACGCCTATACCGGCGGACCGTACCCGCTCGCGTACCATGGCCTCGGCGAACTGTTCGTGATGATCTTCTTCGGCTTCATCGCCGTCTGTGGATCGTTTTACCTGCAACGCCTCACGCTCGACGCCACCGCCTGGATCGGCGGTTTCGCCGTCGGCTCGCTCGCGGTCGTGATCCTGGCCATCAACAACCTGCGCGACATCGACAACGACCGCGCCAGCAACAAGCGCACGCTGGCCGCCCGCTTCGGCGCGACGTTCGCGCGGACGGAGATCGTCGTCTTAGCGCTGGCGCCGTTCGTTTGCGCCGCGTCGATCGCGTATCTCCGCCACTCGTCGAAACTCCTGCTTCCAATGCTCGCGGTGATCCCCGCAATCGCGTTGCTCGTACGGGTCGCGCGAAGCGAAGGCGCATCGCTCAATCGCTGCCTCGCGCTCGCCGGCGCGCTGGAGTGGATTTTCGGAATCCTCTACGTCGTCGGAGTCGCGATTTGATCGAGTACTGGCGCTACGAGCTGACGCCGAAACGGCGTTTGAGCGCGGTCGCGGTGGACGGTGTCCGTCGCGGCGCATTGATCCGCGTAAACGGTGGCGTCGCCGACGTTCACCCGTGGCCGGAGTTGGGTGACCTCCCGCTCGACGAACAGCTAGCACTTCTCGCCCGCGGTGAAACCACGCCCCTAACGAAAGCGTCCCTCGAATTCGCATCGCTCGATGCGTCCGCGCGCCGCGATGGACGCAGCCTTTTCGATGGACTGACCATCCCGCCCAGCCATTGGCCCGGGCCCGATCCGCCGCCGGACTTCGACACGGTCAAACTGAAGAGCATCGACGTCATCCCCAATCGCGTCCGGCTGCGAATCGACTTCAATGCGACGCTGACTGCCGAGGAATTCGTGCAGATTGCAGCGACGCTGCCTCGCGAACGGATCGATTTCATCGAAGATCCGTGTCCGTACGATGCCGCCGTCTGGCGCGAACTCCGCAAACGCACCGGATTGCGGCTTGCGCTCGACCGCGCTGCAAGTTCGTCAGAAGCCGGTTCGTACGACGTTCTGATCCTGAAACCCGCGTTCGACGAAATCCGCTGTACCGATGCGGAGGTCGTCGTCACCTCGTACATGGATCATCCCATCGGACAACTCTGCGCCGCCTACGCTGCCGCCACTGCAAACATCACGTCGACGTGTGGCCTGATTACGCATGTCCTTTTCGAAAGTGATCCATTCATCGAACGGATGCGCATCGATGGCACGCGCCTCGTACCGCAGGAAGGTGGCGGATGGGGTTTCGACGATCTATTCGAAAAACTCCCATGGCAAAAACTCTGAGGCACTCCGACGGCGTAGCCGCCGTAAGAACCGTAGCCCCCGGCTTCAAGCCGGGGGTTCCGAAATGTCGTTCAAGTGAGAGCGCGCTTAAGCGCGCGAAAGAACGGATCGCGCGAAATCCCTCCCTTTCGCCCGCTCAAGCGGGCTCACAAAACCAGGATCGCCGCGTGTACCCACGGCTTAAAGCCGTGGGCTACGGTTCTTACGAGGGCTTCGCCGACGGGGAGCACAACCGTAGCGCCGCCGGCTCGGCGGCTGGACCGCCAGCGGCTCGCTGGCG
>JAXDIO010000213.1:0-8847 GCA_034663965.1 Thermoanaerobaculia bacterium
CTTGGTCGCAACCGCGACGATGCTCAGTCCTTTGCGCGGTTCACGGAACTCGAGAGCGCGCAGCAGTGGAACGAATGCATCGAACACCTTCGATTGAGCGGACGGCAGATGGGAACGTTTCAGCACGCGCCCGTTCAGCCACCAGCCGAAACGTCCGAACCAGTTCTGGTAGACGATTTTGTCGACCGTGAAGCCGGCAGACTCGATCATCGGGCGCAGTTCTTCACGCGAATAACGCCGGAAATGTCCGACCTGTTTGTCGATCGTTCCGTAGAGTGACTGATCAGCCGGCACGAAGAGCAGCAGCCTGCCACCGGGGATCAGAACGTCATGGAGCCGTGCCAGCGCGGCCCGGTCGTCTTCGATGTGCTCGAGAACGTTCAGGCAGACCACCGTGTCGAATTCGTATTGCTCCAAGGCGAGATCGTCGTCCGAGCCCAAATCGAGTTTCGCCACGACGATACTCGGATTGCGCGCGAAGCGATTGCGGAGAATCTGCAGATAGGAAACCCCTATATCCGTGGCCATGATCAGCTCCCGGCCGTACATCACACGGGTCATGTTTCCGATGCCCGCCCCGACTTCGAGTACGCGATCTCCGACGTACGGCGCGATGCTCTGCCAGATCCAATCGTTGTAGCGGGAGAGACGTCCCATCCGCTCAAGCGTCACGTGCCCGCCCTCCGCGTCTCCGGTCACGAGGAAGCCGTATTTGAAAATCGTCCAGACCGCCGCCACACCGTCTTTCCAGCCGATCTTCTTTCCTTCCCAGTAGTCACGGCCATGGTAGGAAATCGGGACCTCGTAAATGTGGCAGCCTCGCCGCGCGATCTTCGCCGTCACCTCGGCTTCGAAACCGAATCGGTTCGAATCGAACCCGAGTGACTGGATCACCTCCCTGCGGAAGGCTTTGTAGCCCGTTCCCATATCCGTAAGGTTCAGATTGGTGGTCAGGTTCGACAGCCAGGTGAGGAAGCGGTTGGCCGCTGTGTGCGAGTAGAGCATCACGCGGCGTGGATGGCCCTCGAAGCGCGAGCCATAGACGACGTCGGCATCTCCGTCGAGGATCGGCTGGATCATTCGAAGAAATTCGCGAGGGTCGTATTCGAGATCAGCGTCCTGAATGATGACGACCTCGCCACGAGCCTCCGCGAATCCGCGCCTCAGGGCTGCCCCCTTCCCCTGATTGTGTTCCTGACGGAGGAGGCGGATCGACGGCTCGTGCCGGGCGAGCGCCTCGATAACGCTGCCCGATCCGTCAGTCGATCCGTCATCGATGACGAGGATCTCCTTCGCGACCGGCACAGCGACGACCCGTTTCAGCAACTCGGCGATGGTCGGCCGTTCGTTGAAGCACGGGACGATCACCGAAAGCACTGGATTCTCTGCAGCGGCCATCAATCCTCGGGAGTTTATCCGTCAACGGCAGAACGCAGAAGTGCCGGCTCGGCCAATACGTGTTCTATCTTTTTGCGCGACTCTCGTAGAATGGCGCTCCATGAATGGCTCGGGTCGCGTAGCGCTCGGCTCGCTCGCCGGCGCCGCGCTCGCCGCAGCGGTGGCCCCGTTTCTCCGGCCGTTCTTCTCCGTTCCAACCGGCGGCATCGGATTCGTGACCGTGAACGGCTATCCGAAGGGTTGGGACTATGCCGTGATCGCTCTGCTCATTCTCGGAGCATTTGCCGGCGGCGCAATCGTGGCGTGGCGGGTCGGATCTTCGAAGCAGCAGCCTGAAAAAGAGCCGCACCGGCCGGGCCGCAGGACGCAACTCTTTGTCGCGGCATCGGTCTTCATCCTCATGCTGTTCATCCACGATCACCCCTACGCTCTCATGGACCCTTTTCATGAGGGCGAGCATCTTACGGCGGGTTCGCTTCTGAAGAGCGGGGAGCGTCCCTATGGAGATTTCTACATTTTTCATGGGCTGGCAGTCGATGCCGGCCTCGATGCTCTGGCCCTCGGAGATCGGCCTTCGCCGCGGCGCGTCCGGCGACTGCAGACCGTTCTCGATGCGGCCACACTCGCGCTCCTGGTGCCGATCGCTGCCGAACTGACGGCCACGACGGCCGGGCTGCTGTCGGGCGTGTTTCTGTCACTCTGCGGAATTGCAGGATTCTGGCTACCAGTATTTCCTTACTTCAGACTACTTCCCGTAATCCTCGTCGTCATTGGACTCCTTCGGCACGTGCGTAACGGGCGTGCCGCGCCACTCTTTCTGGCATTTGCCAGCGGAACCATCGGCGTGCTCTGGAGTCTGGATACCGGCATGGTGGCGCTTGCTGGAGCCGCGATTGGATACGTCACCATTCGCGTATTGAGACTCGAATCGTCCCCGCTACCGCTCGTCCGCTCCTTCTTGCTTGCTACCGCCGCGCTGGCGCTCCCATTCGTCGTGCTCGTGGTGACGCACTCCGACATGCGCCGGTTCGTCATCGATTCGTTCGTGGTCATGCCCAGGGCCATCGATCCTATCTGGGCTCTTCCCGCGCCCGCGCCACGGACCGTCGAAGCCATGCGGTATTACCTTCCGCCAGTCTTCCTCGGATTTCTGTTCGCGATTGGATTGCTGGCTTACCGGCGTGGTCACGCCTTGCGCGTAGCGCAGATCGGCATCATTGCCCTGTTGGGAGCACTGCTCTTCCGCACGGCCGCGGGGCGTTGTTCATGGAGTCACACGCGATATGCGGTCCCACTTCTCGGGATCGCTGTCGTTGCATTCGTCCTCGAGCCTCTGTTCGTGCAAAGACGGTTCATTGCCGCCATCGTCCTCGTGATGCCGCTTTTCTTTTATTTCGAGGTCTGGCCGAACTCTCTGGCCGGAATGAAGTCTCTGGCTGCATGGCCCGGGCGGCAGCGACATATCGGGCTGGTTCCGTATCCATTCGCAACTGGTCGGGGGATCTACACGACGCCGCAGAACGCCGCCGAACTCGCGGAATTGAACGGTTTCATCGAATCGCTCGGGCCCCGCGACGGCCGGATCCTCGACTTGTCGAATGAGCGCGCGCTTTACTACCTTCTTCAGCGCCGCCCGGCGACACGTTGCATGGAGATGTCGATGCTCTCCGTACCTGGAATGCTGGCGGAGGCGATGTTGCAGCTCAACGCAAATCCTCCGGTGTGCGTGATCCTGACCGGCTATCCCGCAGTCGCGAGTTTCGACGGCGTCTCGAATCGCGACCGCGTCCCGGCACTCGCGGCCTGGATCGATGCGAGGTATCCAAAGAGGACGCAGGTAGGGCGATTCCTGGTGGCCAGCAGATGAATCTCCGGTGCCTGATTTGCGATTCTTCGCAAGAGCCTGTACTGGCCGAGCCGCTTATCATGCGGTGGTGTCTGCCCCGGTCCTCCGAATCCTCCGTTTTCCCATTCACATTGCTGCGAATTGCGCCGGAATCGCCTGGCGGCTGATCCCGCGCGCGCGTCGCTTTGACGCCGCCAGAATCGCCGCAAACGCGATGGCGCCATTACTTCGGCTCCCGGCAGTGTCCCGGCTTCGCAGCGCGCAAATGATGGAGACGCCGTCAGAAGTCGCGTTGCAGATGGTGCTGCGAACTCTCGACCGCGTTGGTACTGAGTACGACCCGATCGTGCGCGTTCACGGCGCGGAACCATTTGCGGTTGCGCGCGAAGCCGGACGCGGATTGCTGATGATCGGTCCCCATGCGGCGCTCAGCAAACTCGTGGTGCGGTTTCTTTGCGATCAGGAGTACTCGCCCATCATCGTCGTCGCTGACTCGATGCGGTTCGGGGGCATGAAGCACCCTCCGCGGCAGATCCTCACCTCGCCGAATTTCCTGCTGCGCGTCAGGACGGAGCTTCGCGCGGGCTCGATCGTCGGCGCCATGGCCGATCACGAACCGGACACCGCGCACCGCGCGTTCGAAGTGCAAACGCCCGCGGGACCAGTGCTCCTGTCGGACGGCCTCATTCGCATCGCCCAAAAATGCGGCTCCGCGATTCTGTTCATCGCCAGTGCGCTCAGCGATGATGGCGTCGTCCACATCTATCTCGAGCCGCCGTCGGCGACTTCGCAATCCGTCGAAGCGATCGTGAACGATTTCTCGGCCTTTGTGCAGTCGCACGTCGAACGCGTGCAGCGTGCGATCCGGGACGATCGCTCACTGTTCGATTCCGAACACCTCAGCCTGAAACTGAACGAACAGAAGGCTCATCAACGCCGATAACTCTTTTGTTTTCAGTCAGCCTCGCGTGGCACTGCGCTTGGTTATGTAGCGGTCCAGCATGGATCGCGAAATCGCACAATCGGTTCGGACGAAGCGCGTCACACGGCGCGTGATCGTTGCAGCAGTCGCCCTCTCGGCACTCGTCTTCTGCGTCGCCGCCACCGTGAGTTGGCTGCGTCCCTCGGTGCGCCGCTCCGACCTGCAGATCGCGCGTGTCGAGCGCGGCACCGTCGATGCGACCATCCAGGCGTCCGGCACGGTCGTGCCCGAGGTTGAGACGGTCATCTCCAGTCCGGTCGAGGCGCGGGCGTTGCGGATTCAGCATCGCGCGGGCGATCAACTCCACGCCGGTGACGCCATCCTCACTCTCGACACCTCGGCCACGAAACTCGACCTCGACAAGTTGAACGATGCCGTCGCGCAGAAGGAGAGCGCGCTGGCGCAGGCGCGGTTGAAAGCCGAGGAGCAGATCGCGGCTTCCGGCGCGGCGCTGGAGCAGAAGCAGCTCGACTCCGACATCCTGAAACTCAAGGCGTCGCAGAACACACGCATGCATGCCGAGGGGTTGGTGTCGGCGCAGGACGAGTTGGTGGCGGTGACGGCGAAGAAGAAGAGCGACATCGAAATCGCGCAGCTTCGCGACGCGATGGGACGCACCAAACGGACCGCGGACGCGCAGATCGCAGCGGCGCAACTCGATCTGCGGACGGCTCAGAAGGAGCGCGATCAATCGGCGCGGCAACTCAATCTGGCCATGGCGCGCAGCGATCAGGACGGTGTCCTCACGTGGGTGCTGCCGGAAGTCGGCGCGACCGTTCGCAAGGGCGACGTGCTGGCGCGCGTGGCGGACCTTTCCGCGTATCGCATCGTTGCCACGATCTCCGACGTGCACGCGTCGAAGCTCGCCGCGGGCATGCGCGCGCACGTGAAGCTCGACGACACCACCACCATCGACGGGACCATCTCCAGCATCGATCCGCGCATCGAAAACGGCATCGCCAAGTTTTACGTCACGCTCGATCAGCGTGCGCATCCGCGGCTGCGCAACAACCTCCGCGCCGACGTTCTCCCTATTCTCGGCAGTCACGGCAACGTGCTGCGCGTGCGGCGCGGTGCGCTCGGGCAGGGCGAGCGCGAGGACGTCTTCGTCGTGCGCGGCAACGTGCTCGTGCGGACTCTAGTGCGCTGGGGTTTGGCGGGTGATGAATTGATTCAACCGATCGACGGCCTGCGCGAAGGCGACGAGGTCGTCATCTCGAACATGAGTGAGTACCAGGGTCTGAAGGAATTGCGGCTGAAGTAACGGAACAAGGAGAAACCATGATCACACTGAACAACATCGACAAGGTTTACCGGACGGAGCGCGTCGAGACGCTCGCGTTGCAGAATATCAACCTCGACATCGCGGACGGCGAGTTCGTTTCGATCATGGGGCCGTCGGGCTGCGGGAAGTCGACGCTGCTGAACCTGATCGGGCTGCTCGACAAGCCGACGCATGGCAAGCTGCTGCTGGACGGCACGCACATCAACGGCGCGGGCGATCGCTCGCTGGCGAAGATGCGCAACGAGAAGCTCGGATTCGTTTTTCAGAGCTTCCATCTCGTGCCCGATCTGACCGTGCTCGATAACGTGGAGATTCCGCTGCTGTATCGCAAGATCGCAGCGGGCGAGCGGAAGAAGCTCGCGCTGGCGGCGCTCGACCGCGTCGGCCTTTCATCGCGCGTGCATCACTTTCCGACGCAGCTTTCCGGCGGGCAGCAGCAGCGCGTTGCGATCGCGCGGGCCATCGTCGGAAAGCCGCGCATCGTGCTCGCCGACGAGCCGACCGGGAACCTTGACTCGGCCATGGGCGACGAGATCATGGGCATCCTGCAGGAGCTGAACGAGAAAGACGGCACGACCGTGGTCATGGTCACGCACGACGATCGTTTCGCGCAGCAGACCGGCCGCACGATCCGTTTGTTCGACGGCAGGCAGGTGGCGTGACATGAACATCGCCAACCTCAAACTCGCACTGCGCGTCCTGGCGCGGCGGAAAGTCTTCACCGCCATCTCGCTGGTCGGCATCACGCTCACGCTGGTAGTGCTGATGGTGGCTACGGCCATCCTCGACAACATCTTCGCGGCGGGCAAACCGGAGTCGAACCTCGACCGCATGCTCTTCGTCACCGTCGTCGGGCGTTACAGCAAGGACATGAATCAGACCAGCCAGCCCGGCTACGGATTTCTACAGAAGACGATCCGCGATCTGCCCGGCGCGGAGAGGTTTGCGTACTTCACGCAGGTACAAACGGCCGTCATCTACTCCGGCGCGCAGCGAATCGAGACGCAGATGAAACGCGCCATGCCGTCGTACTGGCAGATCCTCGATTTCCACTTCATTGAAGGTGCTCCGTTCACGGTCGCCGATGATGCGGCGGACCGGCCGGTTGCCATCATCACGGACGCGCTTCGCGACAAGGTCCTCGGTCCCGGCCCCGCGGTCGGACGCACCATCAACCTCGGCGGGCAGCAGTATCGGATCGCCGGCGTCGTTTCGCGCGTTCCCATCACGCGCATGTCGGCGTATGCCGAGGTATGGGTGCCGATCGGCACGGTCACGGCGGAGCTGCAGCGCGCCACGATCGGCGAATACAACGGAGTCGTACTCGCGCGCAGCCGTGACGATTTCCCCGCGCTGAAGCGCGAGTTCAACACGCGCGTGGCGAACTACAAACCGTTTGATGATCGGCCGGGCACGGTGACGCGATCGGGCCTCGACACCGCCTTCGAGGCCCTCGCGCGTCCGATGCTCAACAATCCGGAGAACATGAACGCGGCACTTGTGCTGCGGACGATCTTCGTGAGCCTCGCGCTCATCTTCATGACGCTGCCGGCGCTGAACCTGGTCACGCTCAACCTCAGCCGGATTCTGGAACGGGCGCCGGAGATCGGCGTGCGCAAGGCGTTCGGCGCGCCGAAGCGCACGCTCATCGCGCAGTTCGTGACTGAGAACGTGATCCTGACGCTCCTCGGCGGCGCGCTCGGATTCGTCTTCACGATCGTCGCCCTGACCGCGCTCAATCACACCTCGTTCATCCCCGAGGCGCAGTTCAACGTCAATTCGCGCGTGTTCGGGTACGGCATGCTCATCGCGATTTTCTTCGGCGTCTTCTCCGGCTTCTATCCCGCCTGGAAAATGGCGCGGCTCAATCCAGTCAACGCTCTGCGTGGAGGTGCGCTGTGATTCGTCATCTGCTCAAGCTCGTATGGCGCCGCAAGCGCGCAAACGCGCTGCTGATCGTCGAGATCTTTTTCTCGTTCCTCGTTTTCTTCGTGGTCGTTACGTTCGGGACCTCGGCGATCCTGCGCTACAACAAGCCTCTCAACTTCGACTGGCATGATGTGCTCGTCCTGAACGTGGCCATTCCATCCGAGCGCGGTCTGCCACAGGGGGAACGCAAGGGCGACAACGCCGCCGATGTCTCAGCGCTCGACCGCCTGATGAAGGAGATTGCGGCCATGCCGCAGGTCATCGCCATCGGCGGCTCGCACACGCCTCCGTATTCGCTCTCGACGATGGAAGGCGTATGGCACATCCACGGGAAGCGCGTGCGCATGACGATGGACAACGTGACCGACGGCTATTCGAACGCCATGAAGATCCCACTTCTCCGCGGGCGCTGGTTCAAACCGGAGGATGACGCGGTGGGCTACACGCCTGTGGTCATCGACAGCGATCTTGCCGAAGCGCTCTTCGGCGACGAAGACCCGCTCGGAAAGAAATTCGACGAAGAGGGCGAACACGAGCAGCGCGTGGTCGGAATCATCCCGCCGTTCCGCAAAAACGGCGAGTTCACCAGCGAGAAGGTCAACATGGTCTTCCGCCGTCTATCGCTGGCGGAGAAGGACGCCAGAGTGCCGGAGAACGTCATCATCCGCGTCCGGCCCGGTACGCCGGCGTCGTTCGAGGAAGCGATCAGCCGCCGCACGCACGAGATTTTTCCGCGGTATGAGCAACGCGTGAGGCGGATGGAGGCGATGCGCACGTTCGCCCTGCGGATCTACCTGACTCCGGTGACTGTGGGAAGCGTGATCGCGGCGTTTCTGATCACCATGGTCGCGCTGGGACTTTCCGGAGTGCTGTGGCAGAACGTCACGCGCCGCACGCGCGAGATCGGCCTGCGCCGCGCGCTCGGCGCGACCGGCAACGAAGTCAATCGCCAGATCCTGGCCGAGGTGGCCTTGCTGGCGACCTTCGCGTTGATCATCGGCGTGATCGTCATCGCGCAACTGCCGCTCCTCGGCTTCCTCACTCTGGTCAGTCCGGTGTCGTTCACGATCGGCCTCGTCGGCGCGCTTGCGACCATCTACGGCCTCACGCTACTGTGCGGCCTATACCCGAGCTGGCTCGCCGGACGCGTCCAACCTGCCCAGGCGCTGCATTATGAGTAACGCGGGAGTCGGGGGTCGGGAGTGGGGAGTCGGAGACATCGATTCCGCCGGTAACCCGCTCCGACCCCCGACACCCGACTCCCTACGCCCGCACACACCATGATCCTCATCGTCGACGACGACCCTTCCATCACTGCTTCGCTGGCGCTCCTGCTGAAGCAGCACGGTCATCGATCGTCGTCCGCACATTCGGTTGACGAGGCGCTCGGAGTGATTCGCTCCGAGC
>JAXDIO010000286.1:0-12335 GCA_034663965.1 Thermoanaerobaculia bacterium
GGCGTTTCTACGCCGTTTCGTTTTCCGTCCTCTTCATGCTTCTCGGCCTGGCGATGTTCCTCAAGCACGGCGTGAACTGGGGCATCGACTTCGCCGGCGGCGCCACGATCACGCTGCGGTTCAAAGATGCCGTTCCGATGGACCGCCTTCGCGCCGATCTCACCAGCGCCTCGATCCAGCAGTACGGCAAGGCAGACGACCACGCCGTCCTGATCCGCTTGCCGGAGCTGAACAAAGAGACGGACTACGCCGGCCAGGTCGTCGGCAAGCTGAATGCTGACCTCAACCCGCAAACCACGACGAAGCTCGACCTCAATTTCCACGGCAAAGATCGACTGACGGAGCTTCTCGCCTCCGCCGATCCCGAGGCCAAGGGGACCGCTCCGGCGGCGCGCGACTACTACAAAAACATCGCCCAGAATATCGTCACCCACCGTTCCGAGCTCGGCGTCTTCACGAACATGGCGCAGGTGACTTCTGCTCCGGGTGTAACAACACGCATCGCCGGCTTCCTCAACGACAAGTGCTTCCTCGGCGCGTTCAACGTGCTCGATCAGGAAACGGTCGGACCGCAAGTCGGCCACGATCTGCAGCGGAAGGCCATCCTGGCCGTCGTCCTCTCCACGCTGGCCATGGGTCTCTATCTCTGGATCCGTTTCGACCTGATGTTCGGTGTGTCGGCCATCGTCTGCATCATCCACGACGTGCTGATGTCGCTGGCCTTCCTGATGATGATCAATGGCGAGTTCTCACTGAACATCGTGGCCGCGCTGCTGCTCATCGTCGGCTTCTCGATCAATGACACGGTGGTCATGTACGACCGCGTCCGCGAGAACCGCCGCAAACTCAAGACACGCATGAACCTCGAAGAGCAGCTCAACCTGGCCATGAACCAGACTCTGTCGCGGACGATCCTGACCTCAGGCTCGGTCGTCATCGTCCTCGTAGCGCTGATCCTCTTCGGCGGCAAAGTGATCCACGAATTCGCCTGGATCCTCCTCATCGGCGTCCTGGCCGGCACGTACTCGACGGTTACGATCGTCCCCGCCGTGGCCATCGCCTGGAACAACCTCACCGGGCGCAAACACGACCTCGCCGGTCCCGCCAATCGTCCGACCCGCGTCGAGACGAAACAGGACGTCCCCCCGCAGCAGCGCAAACGCAGAGCAGGCTAAACATCACCCGCGACTCATCGAAAAACGCCGCCGACTTCGGCGGCGTTTTTGTTTTACAGCGTCCGTAGCACCGCCCTTACCGGGCTTGCGTCCGCGCCTTTGATGCGGAGCGGGAGCGCGATCAGTTCGTACTCCCCTTCTTCGATGCCCGCGAGCACCAGGCCTTCGAGGATGGCCATGTCGTTGCGGGCGAAGGCGTGGTGGGCTTCGAGCGCTTTCGAATCGAAGGGATCGACCGAGGGCGTGTCGATGCCGATGAGGCGGACTCCGTGGTGGTAGAGATCGTCGACGAGTTCGGGCGAGAGGCTGGCGAAATCGTTGTTCCAGCGGCGGTGATCGGGGAAGGTGCCGGTGCGGAAGAGGATGCGCGGCGCGCAGAGCGCTTCGATTTTGTCGGCGACGTGATCGGGCATGATGCGCTCGCCGCGCGCGACGTCGACGTCGACCACGATGCAGCGGCCGAGGTAGAGGTCGAGACGGCGAAGGGAGATGTCGGCGCCGTCGGCGATGTAATGGCTCGGCGCGTCAGCATGCGCGCCGACGTGCAGCGAAACGCGCACGTCGCTCAGAGTCAGGTTCGCGCCGGCGTTCATGTCGGCGTTGATCGTGCGCACGAACGGCGTATCGCCCGGCCAGACATTGATGCCGGCGTCGATGACAGGCGAGATATCGATGAGTGCCATCAGGCGGCTGCGATGATTTTCATCTCGACGGAAATCGGAGTCGGCAGCGAGTCGACGCCGACGGTGGTACGCGTGGGCTGGATCTTGCCCAGCACTTCCGCATAGACGCGATTGAATCGATCGAAGTCACGTTTCATGTCAGTCAAATAGACAGTCACGTCGAGGATTTTCTCCAGCGAACTTCCGGCCGCTTCGAGAATGGCTTTGATGTTTTCGACCGTGGCCCGCGTCTGCGCCTCGATGCCGGCGGGGATTTCGTTGGTGACCGGGCGGCGCGGACCGATTCCTGACAAAAACAGCAGATCGCCGACGCGGCGCGCATGCGGATACGGTCCGACCGGTGAGGCGGCGTTGGTGGCCATGATCGCCCGATCCTCCGGCCACTCCTCCTGCGACGACATCTCGCTGGCACGTCCGACGTCCGGTCCGCCTTCGAGCACGTTATGCGACTCGAGGCCGGTGCCGACTTCGACGGCTCCCTCATCGAACTCCTTCTCGAAATCGAGCTCCTTGTTCGGATTCGGAGTCAGTTCGACGATGCCGTTGCCGGTGCCCCAGACCGGCTGGTAGTCCCACACTTTGCCGTCGTATTTGTTGTTCTCGCCGGCCAGCGCGGCCAGCCACCATATGGCCTTGAAGCCCATGTCGGCGTTGGCCTCGCGGCCAAATTCGCGCGCAACCTGGGCGACGTCTTCGAGCCGTCCTTCGCCGAGCATCTCCAGGATCTTGCGGTTCCACTCATCGTCCTTCGACGACGAGATGTGATCGTTCGCGATGTCGATCTCGCCGACTTCGTAGCGGTTGGAGAGATTCGTCACCACGACCACGATCGTCTTCTTGCCGTAGCGGTCGATCGCAGTCCGCGCGGCGCGGCCGAGGGCGCGCGTCTCGTCGCGTTCCGCGTAGATGTTGCACGAGACGACCGACGCTGGAATGGCATTGTTCGGATTGAGCAGCTTGAGCGCGACGACGGTGCCGGTGTCGATTGGAAAGCCGTGATAGTCGACGGTCGCGGTCTGCATGCCGAGGTCCTTGCAGACCGAGGCGTACAACTTCCCAAACTCCGGATCGATGCGGAACGAATACGGGATCTCGCCGAACTGGTACCAGTTCTGATCGACGAGCGTCCACTGCGGATTCGGAGCGATTTGAAACAGATGTCCGATGACCGAGAACCACTGCGTCGAATAGACGAGCATCAACTCCGCGCCGGAACTTTCGATCTCGCGTCCGATGGCTTCGTAGCTTTGCTTGAGTGACGCCCAGCCGGCGTTCTGATCGGCCGCGAGCAGGATGTGCGGCTGCCCGGGAACCAGATACGCCTTGTGAATCGATGCGCTCACGATTTAGTGCACGTACGAATCGGCTGCGACCGCGACGTTGCGCGACTGGATGATCGACGTGGCCAGCAGCGCGCGGCGTCCGATCTCTTCCCACTGTTCGGTGTTGACCAGGTCAGGCACGGCCAGCGACGCGCCGAGGTTCACGGCCATGCAGCCGGCATCGAGGTAACTCTCGATCGTGTCGAGCGGCACCGGACCGCCGGCCAGCATCGGCACATCGCGAATCGGACCGCGCAGCGTGCGGATGTAGTCGGGTCCGCCGAGGTAGAGGGCTGGGAAAACTTTGACGATGTCGCAACCCGCTTCCCACGCGCGGATGATCTCCGTGGCGGTGCCGGCACCGGCGACGCAGAGCAGGTCGTGCTCGTTCGCGTATTCGATGACGCTGACGTCGGTGTGCGGCGAGACGATGATCTTCGCCCCAGCACGTCTCGCCTGCGCGGCATCATTCGCACTTCGCGTGGTACCGGCGGCGATGACGACGCCAAGCGGCGCGTACTTGTCCGCGAATCGCTCGATGAGTCCGAACGCCTCCGGTGTCGTCAACGTCACCTCGAGGATTCGTATCCCATTCCCTGCGAACGCCTCAGCAACCGACTCCGCGACCGCGACGCTGTTCTCGCGCACGACGCCGATGATTTGCTCCATGGCAACTTTTTCGAACAGCTCTTTGCGGGACATGGGATGAAGGATATCGCGCTTGGCGGGGTCGGGAGTAGGGAGTCGGGAGTCGTAGAAAAAGCGCCGCAGCCGATCTTTCTTCGACCCCCGACCTCCGACCCCCGACTCCCACAACTCAGGTAAGCTACCCACCCATGGTCCTCATCAACAAAGCGATCAACGAGGTCACCGTCAAGCTCGTTTACTACGGGCCTGGGCTTTGCGGAAAGACGACCAATCTCGAGAAGATTTACGGGAATCCGAAGCTCGACAACAAGGGCAAGATGATCTCGATGTCGACGGAGACGGACCGCACGCTCTTCTTCGACTTCATGCCGATGGAGCTGGGCACGATCGCGGGACAGAAGGTTCGCGTGCAGCTCTACACGGTGCCAGGCCAGGTGTTTTACGACGCCACGCGCAAGCTGGTCCTTCGCGGCGCGGACGGCGTGGTGTTCGTGGCCGATTCGCAGTCGTCGATGCGCGATTCGAATCTCGACAGCCTCGAGAATCTAAAGACGAACCTCCGCATCAACCGCATCGATCCGCAGAAGGTGGCGCTCGTCTATCAGTACAACAAGCGCGACCTGCCGAACGTCGACTCGGTCGAGACGATGAACGGTTACCTCAACCCGAACGGCGTGCCCATCGTGGAGGCGTCCGCGATCACCGGCACCGGCGTGACGGCTACGCTGCGCGCCGCGGTCGCGCGCATCCTCGACAATCTCAAAAACAACGTCGACACGACGCTGCACGAGGAGCCGGAGCTCGAGGCGCCGGATATGTCGGCCAAGTCCGGCGTGACGCAGATGTCCGCCGGGACGCCGAAGTTGTCGATGAAATCGACGCCGTCGTTCGACGCCGAGGAGACGATCACGGTGTCACCGTTCGAGGTGGATCCACTCGATGTCTCGATCGAGGAAGAAGATCCGTTCGGTGTGATGGTCGCGGACGAGCCGTCCGCGGACGATGCATCGGCGCGGCGCGAAGCGAACGCGGAGTTGCTGGCATCCGCGCAGGAAGTCGTCCGCGCGCTCGAAGCCGCGCTCGAACGCGCCCGCGCGCACGAGGCGAAGTTGCGCGCGACGATGGGTCTGTGAAAACTCGCGGGCCGGAGCGCTGGCCTCCTCGCCGGCTGGCCGGCGGCGTCTCGCCGCCGAACCGCCAAGCCCTCAAATCTCGCTATAACACGACGCCCTCGCAGGCCTCCCATTCGGCAGCGAGGACGCAGCCGAGCCAGCCGGCGAGACGCCAGCGTTCCGTTCTTTACGCGTCGCTCTTCGCGTTTTCCCCGTACGGAACGCAGTACGGATCATCCACATCGCAAGTCGCGAATTCGAACTGGATGGTCGTGTGCGCGATGCCGTATTCGCGTTCCAGCAACTCGTTGATGCGCGCCAGCAGGTTGCCGGTGGAGCGCACCGGAATGTCGCCAACCATCAGGTGACACGACAACGCCGGACGCGACGCGCCGAGGGCCCAGATGTGGAGGTGGTGGACTCCGTCGACGCCATCGAGTGCTGCAATCGCCCTCGTCACCGCCTCGGGGTCGATCCCTTCCGGCGTCCCTTCGAGCAGCAGGTTGATGGCCTCGCGCAGGATGCCCCAACTGCTCCAGAGAATCAGGACGCCGATCGCAATCGAAACGGCCGGATCCCAGAACAGCGCGCCGGTGCGGCGGATGAGCAGCGCTGCCGCGATGATGCCCGCCGAGGAGATCGCGTCGCCGAGCATGTGCAGGGCGGCGCCGCGGATGTTGAGATCGTGACGCCCTTCGCCGCGCAGCCAGAGCGTGATCGCGCCATTGAGCACGAGAGCGGCGCTGGCGGTGATGAGCATCGCCCCGCTGTTGACGGAGGCGGGCGTTCGCAGACGCTGGGCTGCTTCGACGAACAGAAAAATCGTGAACGCCGCCAGCGCACCGGCGTTGATGAACGCGGCGAGAACGCCTGCGCGATGCCATCCGTAGGACTTCGCACTCGTGGCCGGCCGCCGCTCAACGCGCACGGCGAAGAGGGCCAGCAGCAGCGCGAGCGTGTCGGTGACGTTGTGCAGCGCATCGCCGATCAGCGCGAGCGAGTTCGCGCGAACGCCTGCGACGATTTCGACGACGACAAACGCGGCGGTGGCGATCGAGGCGATCAGCAGCTTTCGCGATGCTTGCCCGGCAGCGTGGTGTGAGTGACCCATAAAAGCTGAATGTTGAATGTTGAGTGTTCAATGTTGAATGTTGAATGGCCCGTTCGTATCAGCCTCATTCAACATTCAACATTCAACATTGAACATTCAACATTTCGCTTTTCACCTGGTCGACTTCTCCACCTTCTTCGACTTCGCCGCCACCGCCTCGGCCATCGACACGCGCTGCTCGCGGAGGCGTGTGGCGAGAGCGGTATCAGTCAACGCGATGATCTGCGCCGCGAGAACGCCCGCATTGCGCGCGCCGCCGATGGCGACCGTCGCCACCGGGATTCCCGGCGGCATCTGCACGACGGCGTACAGCGCATCGACGCCTTGCAGCGCGCTGCCGCTGAGCGGGACGCCGATGACCGGCTTCGTCGTGAGTGAGGCGACGACGCCCGGAAGATGCGCCGCCATCCCCGCGCCGGCGATGAAGACGCCTGCACCTTCGCGCTCGGCATCCGTCACGATCTGCTTCGTCCGCTCCGGACTGCGATGCGCGGAGGCGACCTTCATCTCGTACGCGACACCCACTTCATCGAGTGCCGCACACGCCTGCGCCATGACCTCGGCGTCGGAATCACTTCCCATGATGATGCAAACCCACATGGCGGGAAATCTTAGCAGGCTGGAACTTCGGCGTCGCTGCCGGCCACCGTTGCGCTTCGAGCGCCAGCCACCGGCAAACAGCTCCGCACCAGCGCGCTCAAGGCGCCGATGTCGAACGGCTTCGGCAGAAACGCGCAGATCCCTTTATCAACCGCCGTCGCGACCTCGGGGGCGCGATTCGCGCTAATGACGATCACCGGAATCTGCCGCAGCTCCGGCTCCAGCTCGCGCGCCTGCAGGACGTCCCAGCCGGAAAGGACCGGCATCATCAGATCGAGCACGACCACGTTCGGATGCTCTTTCCGCATCATCTCCAGCGCTTCTTTGCCGTTGGGCGCTTCGCAAAACGTGTAGCCGTCGCGCTTGAGCGCGGCCACGATCATCCGCCGGATGCTCGGATCGTCATCGACGACGAGGACGCAATGTTTATCGGATACTTCCTGACCAGTTTGGACCACGCGCTTTCAGGCATGCACAACAGGTGCCTTTACGGAATTTCACTTGCGGCGCGGGCGCTTCTCGCATGGCCGTGAAAGTTGCCGTTGCCATGTCGGGCGGGGTCGATTCGTCGACCGCCGCGTACATCCTCAAGTCCGCCGGACACGAGGTGGTCGGTCTGTCGATGCAGATGTACGACAACCTCGCCAACGCCGATACAACCTACGGCGGATGCTGCACCATCGACGATCTCACCGACGCCCGCCGCGTGGCGTGGAAGCTGGACATCCCGCACTTCACGCTCAATCTCGAGCAGAATTTTCACGAGAAGGTGATCGCGCCGTTCGTGCAGTCGTACCTGAGCGGCCTCACGCCGAGTCCGTGCGTGCTTTGTAATACTCACGTCAAGTTCGATCTCTTTCACGAAAAAGCGCGCGCCATCGGCGCCGAGAAAATCGCCACGGGTCACTACGCACGCATCACGCGCAGCGACGACGGCCGCTTCGAGCTGCGCAAGGCGCTGCATCTGGCGAAGGATCAATCGTACTTTCTCTTCGAGCTGACCCAGGAGCAGCTGCGCGGCGCGCTCTTCCCCCTCGGCGAGATGACCAAACCCGAGGTGCGCGACGTGGCCGAGGAGGCGGGGCTGACGGTGGCGCGCAAAAAGGAGTCGTACGAGATCTGCTTCGTCCCGCAAACCGACAGCTACGCGAAAATCGTGGAGCGCGAAGCCGGCATCACCCCCGCCGACGGCGCCGGCGAGATCGTCGACGTCTCCGGCAACGTAATCGGCACGCACGATGGCTACTACCACTTCACCATCGGCCAGCGACGCGGCCTCGACATCGGCGGCACCTCGGCGCGCATGTACGTCGTCGACGTGAATCCCTTCACGAAGCGCGTCGTAGTCGGCGAAGCCTCCGACCTCGAGCGCGACGAACTCACCGCCGAGCGCGTCCACTGGATTAGCGGCAACGCACCATCCGGCCAGATCGAGGTCCAAGCCCGCGTCCGCTCCCGATCTGCGGACGCCGCGGCAACGGTCATTCCCCTCCCCGACGGCCGCGCCCGCGTGCAATTCGCGCAAAAACTTCGCGCGGTGGCGCCGGGACAGGCGGTCGTGTTTTATGACGGGGATTTGTGCTTGGGCGGCGGGTGGATAACGCGGAGTTAAGGCGATGGGTAGTCGTCGGCTGACGGAAATCTCAGCCGCATGGTCACAGTCTTCCCGTCACTCGTAATTCCGTTGTCTTTCAGAATTCGGAAGTACTCGTTCAAAGCCGCTCGAACTGCATCGTGTAGTTGGCTAAACGCCGCAAGGATTGGCGTGCGCAAATCAGCAATCTCGTATTCGGCCTTGTCGCCCGAACCGACCGCCAGGAACCGTTTCTCACCGTCCGCTGACATTATCCACGGATGTTTTCGCCGATACTTCATACCGAGACCAGCAACCGTAGGTGCCTGCTCATGCACCCATCGATTGCGATAGCTCATGGCGAATGTCCATTCTCTTGAGCTGCCCATCCTGAGCACGGTTTGAGTCAATGGCCAGTCAGCTCGCTCCTTCTTTAAGAACGCTGCGACTGTAGCTTGAACGCTCACACGATTGTTCTTCCGATATGGAGCGATCTGCGCGTCCTTCAGATCGAGCATGAAGATGAGCGCATTCGCGAGATCTTCAGCTGCGGCGTAAAGTCGAAACGCCGCATCATCGAGGTAGTAGCGCTCGAAAAACGTAGCGGCGACAGGGTTGGCCGGCTGAACGAAATCGCGGTAGTACGCGCCGTGCGCAAAGTGTTCAAACAACGCGTATCGAATTTGCGCGAGAAAGTCGGTGCAATCGTGAAAGCACACCGCCGCGATGGGCGCCTGCACGCCGGGAGTGAAGTTCATCGCAAAAAAGTCTGGTGACAGCGTTAGCGCTGCAGACTGAAGGTCATCGATCGGATCAAGCTGTGCATGAATCGAATTCAGGAATTCATCGGGGAGTAGTCCTCTGCTCATGACTCAATATTAAAGTCAGAACAGCGTCTGCCCCGCCACCCGCGCCTCCATCGCCAGCAGTTGCCGCTTGACGTCGAGTCCTCCGCCGAAACCGGTGAGTGATCCGCTGGCGCCGATGACGCGGTGGCAGGGGATGACGATCGGGATCGGATTGGCGCCGTTCGCGGCGCCGACGGCGCGGACGGCGGCGGGGCGTCCGATGCGTTCGGCGATCGTGGAGTAGGTCGTGGTTTCGCCGTACGGGATTTTCTGGAGTGCGCTCCAGACGGATTGCTGGAACTCTGTTCCGCGCGGCGCGAGCGGGAGATCGAAGGTTTGCCGTTCGCCGGCGAAGTAGGCGCGAAGCTGATTTGCAGCTTCGCGAAGTGCGGCGGGGTGGTGCGTCCAATCGGGCTCAGGCTCGGCGCCGGCGAAGTGGATTTCTACGATGGCGGTTTCATCGCCGGCGATGAGAATCGATCCGATGGGGGTGTCGACGTAGGTGTAGATCAAGGCACTTAGAGTAACAAAGAGAGTACGGGTTCACGCGGAGACGCGGAGGACGCGGAGAAAGTCGTTAAAGACTCCGCCAGAGGAGCATCGTTGCATACGCGCGATACGGCCGCCAGGCCTCGGCGCGGGACAGCAGCTCGCGGTCGGTGATCATGCCAGCGGCTTTGCGGATGCCGAGGTCGGTGTGGGGAAAGGCGTCGGGCTCGCGGAGGGCGCGCATGGCGATGTAGTGCGCGGTCCAGGGGCCGATGCCGGGGAGCTTCGTCAGATTCGCGATCGATTCTTCGAGGGTTGCGCCGCGTTCGAACGTCACCTCGCCGCGCGCGACCGCGCGCGCCAGGCCGCGGATCGTGTTCCAGCGCGTTTGCGGCATGCCGGGATTCGTTCGCGCGCGCATGAGTGACTGCGGCGTGACGCCGTGGCGCGAGGCGATGCGCGCCATCAGCGTCGTCGCGCCGGCTACGCTGATCTGCTGCCCGACGATGGCGCGGATGGCCATCTCGAATGGGTCCCATGTTCCCGGGACGCGAATGCCGGGAAACTTGCGCACGAGCGGAGCCAGGGTTTTGTCGCGCGAAAACTGCTTCTCGATGGCGGCGATATCCCCGTCGATGTCGAACATCGTTCGCACGCGTGCCGCTTCATCACTCACGATCAGCGATTTCCGCGCAGAATCGTGCGTGACACGGATGCCACCGCGTTCATAGGCATCGTCCGTCACCGTCTCAACTCCGGCGATCGCGCGCGGGCGGAGGAAGTTGAGGATGCCAGTCCAGTCGTACGGCGGCGTGTAGTGAAGGCGAATCACGGATAGCAAGTTCCGGCTCTGCATCTTGCCAAAGCACAGACAAGAGTGTCTGTGCCACACGGGCTCTCCCGTTCACCAGCATTTGGGCACCACGGCAGGATCAATGTGGCACAGACACTCTTGTCTGTGCTGGTCAGGCTCGGGACCAATTGACAATCAAAACGCCGAGCGCCGACTCACTCCACCGTCACACTCTTCGCCAGATTCCTCGGCTGGTCCACATCGCATCCGCGCCGGAGCGCGATGTAGTACGCGAGGAGCTGCGTCGGGATCACGGAGAGGATCGGCTGGAGCGGCTCGGTCGTCCAGGGAATCTCGATCACGTCGTCGGCGAATTTCTTCATCGCCTCGTCGCCTTCGTCGCAGATCACGATCAGTTTGCCGTCGCGCGCTTTCACTTCCTGCAGGTTCGAGACGACCTTGTCGTAGACCGGCGTGTGCGTGGCGATGGCGACGACGGGGAGGTTCTCGTCGATCAGCGCGATCGGTCCATGTTTCATCTCGCCCGCCGGATAGCCCTCGGCGTGGATATACGAAATCTCCTTGAGCTTGAGCGCGCCTTCGAGCGCGATCGGGTAGTGCACGCCGCGGCCGAGGAAGAGAAAGTCCTGCGACTTTGAATACTTGTGCGCCAGTTCTTCGATGTGCTTCTCCTGTTTGTGCAGGATGTCTTCGATCTTGTGCGGGATCACGCGCATCTCGTGCATGGCGTAGCGGCGGTCGTCGATGTCGTCGCCGCGAAGCTGGCGGATGTAGAGCGCAAGCAGGTAGAAGGCGGTGAGCTGCGTCGTGAACGCTTTCGTCGAGGCCACGCCGATCTCAGGACCGGCGTTCGTGTAGATCACGCCGTCCGACATGCGCGTGGCAGCGGCGCCGATGACGTTGCAGATGGTGATGAGCTTCGCGCCGCGCTTCTTCGCCTCCTGCATGCCGGCGATCGTGTCGGCCGTCTCGCCCGACTGCGTGACGCCGATGACGAGCGTGCTGTCGTCGATGATCGGATTGCGGTAGCGATACTCGGAACCGTAGTCGACTTCGATCGGAATGCGCGCGGCGTCCTCGAGCAGAAACTTGCCGACTAACCCCGAGTGCCACGACGTGCCGCAAGCGACGATGTGGACCTTCTTGATCTTGGCCCAATCGTCGGAGGTGAGCTGCAGGTCGTTGAAGAAAATCTCGCCCGACTCCTCGAACATGCGGCCGGTGAAGGTGTCGCGCACGGCGCGCGGCTGCTCGTGAATCTCCTTGAGCATGTAGTGCCGGTAGCCTTCCTTCTCGGCCATCACGGCGTCCCACAGGATCTTTTTCGGCTCACGCTCGATCGGCTGGTCGTTCTCACTAAAAAGCGAGACGCTCTTTTGATCGACGACGGCGTATTCACCGTCCTCCAGGTAAATGATGTTGCGCGTGTAAGCCAGCAGAGGCGCGACGTCCGAGGCGATGATGTTTTCGTTCTCACCGAGGCCGATGACGAGGGGCGGGCCCTGCTTCGCGGCGATGATCGTGCCCGGCTCGTCGCCGTCGAACATCACCAGCGCGTAGTGGCCTTCCAGCTCCTTCAGCGTCTTGCGGACCGCGTCGACGAACTTCGTCCCATCCTTCATGGTCTCTTCGATGAGATGTGCGACGACCTCGGTGTCGGTCTCGGTCTTGAACTCGTGTCCTGCCTTCTGCAGTCTCTGTTTGATCGGGAGGAAGTTTTCGATGATGCCGTTGTGGATGACCACGATCTTGCCGGTGCAGTCGCGATGCGGATGGGCGTTGTTCTCGTTCGGCTTGCCGTGCGTGGCCCAGCGCGTGTGCCCCATGCCGAAGGTGCCTTTGATCGGCGCCGCCTCCAGCTTTGCCTCGAGGTTCGACAGCTTCCCCTCGGCGCGCACGACTTCGACGCCGTTGCCGTCCACGACGGCGATTCCAGCGCTGTCGTAGCCGCGGTATTCGA
>JAXDIO010000297.1:0-10742 GCA_034663965.1 Thermoanaerobaculia bacterium
CGCCGAAGTTGTGGGCGACGATGATGAGATCGAGCGACTCGCCGTCGATGCCGGATGATTTCAATGCTTCGTTCGCCGCTTCGAATGCGATGTCCGAGGTGACCGTGCCGTTTTCGACGTAACGGCGCTCCTGGATTCCGGTGATCGCTTCGAACTGCTTCACGATCTCAGCGTTTGATTTCTGCAGCGGCTTGCCGTCCGCCGTGCGGAAGTCGTGATTCAGGAATTCCGAGTTGGGCACTCGGATCGGCGGGATATAGCTCCCGGTGGCGGCAATGACGGAGCGAAGCATGCGAACGGCGATTTTATGCGAGGGGCGTGGTCATTTCACAAGGCCGTTAGAATCGCCGGCGATCCTTTGATGCCGAAAATGCCGTTCTCCCTGTTGCGCATCGCCATCGTCCTGGCCATCGCGCTCCGCGTTTTTCTGATCCTTCTTCTCGGAAATCTGGGGCCGCCGGATGCCTTCCGCGCCAGCGACTCGATCACCTACACGTCCGGCGCGCAAAGTTTGGCCTCGAGCGGCGCATACCTCGATCCGCAGGGAAAGCCGGAGATCTTCCGCACGCCGGGCTACCCGCTGACGCTCGCGCCGTTCATGGCGCTCCATGCCTCGGACGAACTGATCGTGGCGATGAACATCGTCTTCGCCGTGCTCGTGGTTCTCGTGACGTGGCGGATCGCGCGACAACTGTTCGCCGATGATCGCGTTGCCGGCATCTGCGCGCTGATCGTCGCGATCGAGCCGACGATGCTGATCTGGTCATTGAAAGTGATGCCGGAGACGCTGTTCACATTGTGCCTACTGCTTTTCGCGTACGCGGCGATCAGGGAGAAACCGATCGCCGCCGGCATCGCGCTGTCCGCCGCGATTTATGTGAAGCCGATCGCGTGGCCGCTCGTGTTGATCGTGCCGTTGGTCGGGGTGTGGTTCAAGCCGAAGCGCGCACTCAATGGTCTTAACGTAACGTTCGCGCGCAGCCGGAGCGCTGGCGTCTCGCCGGCTGGCTCGGCGGCGTCCCCGCCGCCGAATGGGAGGCTTGCGCAGACCTGGGTTACCCGCGATTGTGGCGGGGTTGCCGGTTCGGCAGCGAGGACGCAGCCGGGCCCGCCGGCGAGGACGCCAGCGCTCCGTTGCGTGCTTACGCTCTTCGTCACTTGCATCGCGTTGCTGGCGCCGTGGCACATCCGCAATTACATGGTCGCGGGCTATCCCGGATTCTCGAGCCTCATCGACCGTTCGATCTACATCACCGCCGGCGGATCGGTCGCGGCGCGGCAGGAAGGCGTTGCGTTCGCGGAGATGCGGCGTCAGCTCATCGCGCGCGATGACGCGCGTGCCGCCGATCCCCAGCGCTACGCGCAAATGCGGCGCGAGGGAGTCTCGCGCATCGCCTCGGATCCGATCGGCTGGGCCAAGACGCACGTCTTCGGCATCTTTCGCACGCTCTTCGAACCGGGTGTCACCGAATACGCGCGCACGTTCGGGCTTTACACGGCGAACGGCGGGTTATCGGCGATGGTCGACGGCGGGTTCGCGGTGTTCGCGCGCGCGCATCCGATTCTGGTTGCGGTGTCGATCGCCTGGGCGATCGTTCTCCTTCCGCTCGTGCTGCTGCCGATGATCGGAAGCATGCGAGTTCCTCCGGACTCGCGCCTCGCATTTGGTCTCTTCGCGCTGATCACCGCCTGGCTCGTCGTCGCCGGCGGAGGCGTGCCGGGATATCACCGCTTTCGCGTACCCGCCGTTCCGTTTCTCGTTCTGATGAGTGCCTTCGCTTACACTGCCCGTCGATGCTGCTCCCCCTCGCCGCCGCCGGCTCGCTCGCCGCAGCCCTCGGAATCGTAGCGGCGTACGCGTTGTGGCTGATGCGGGGACGACCATCGTCCGGCGACGCGCGTTCACGGCCCGAAGCCGTCCTCATCATCGTTCCGATGTTCGACGAAGCGCCGCTCATCGAACGCAAGCTCGCCAATCTCGCCGCGCTCACCATTCCGCGGCGCGTGGTGATCGTCGACGGCGGCTCGACCGACGGCAGCATCGACATCGTTCGCAATTGGATCGCCGGACACACCGCCTTCACGCTGCTGGAGACGACGCACCGCAACAAGACCGCGCAACTGAATGACGCGCTGCGGTTGAATCCGTCCGAGGAGTGGATTCTGGTCACGGACGCCGACGCGCTGCTGGAAACGGAGGCGCTGGAGCGGATGCTCGACGTCGTCGCCGCCGACGCGCGCGTGGCGGTGGTTGGGTCGCACGTCCGGCCGGTCGCGGCGCACGCGCTCGAATCGCTGCACTGGAGCGCCACCGACTGGCTCCGCGCGCGGGAATCGGATCGCGGCTCGGCCGGCATCGTCGCGGCGCCGTGCTACCTCGCGCATCGCGATGTTCTCGCGAACATGCCCGACGACACGCTCGCCGATGACGTTCACGTCACCTGCCGGGCCATGCTGGCCGGACGCCGCATCGGCCATGCGCGCGACGCCGCGGTCGTTGAACTGCGCTCGCCGCGCACGTTGCGCGCGCTCGTGCGCCACAAGTATCGGAAGGCGGACGCCTACCTGCGCGAGATCGTCCGATTCCTCCCCGAGGTGCGCCGCATTCCGCCTCCGATGCGGACGATCTTTCTCTGGCGCGCGGCGCTGCTCACGCTCGTTCCGCTTCTTGCCGTAGTCGGAGGAGTGGCGGCGATTGCGGCCATCGCAACGTCTTTCGAGTCAATCATCGTCGCGGCACTCGCGGCGACGCTGCTGTTCGTCATTCCGCCCGCACGCGCGTTCGCGCTGGCGGCGTTGCTCGCTGCCGTCTCCGCGGCGGCGCTGCTGATGCATCCTTTCTCGCGGCAGCAGGCCTCCTTTCCGAAAATCCTCCGAGCGTCTGAATACTGATAAAGCACCGCGAATACTGATGAAGAACCGCGACAAGCTCGTCATCGGCAGCAAGATCCTGGCGTCGAAGATCACCAACAGGCCGCGACCATTCTTTGTGCAGTACTCGCTGCTCAACGCCTGCAACGCGAAGTGCGTCTACTGCAACTGTCCCGAACGCGAAGATCCGCGCGCCTCGCTCGAACAGCACCTTGCCGTCCTCGCCGAGTTCGCCCGCCTCGGCGCCGTCCGCATCAAGTTCCTCGGCGGGGAGCCGCTGCTCCACCGCGACATCGGAGTTCTTGTCGCCGCCGCGAAATCTCACGGCATGCGCACGGCCGTCGTCACGAACGGCTTTCTCATCCCGTCGCGGATGGACCTCATGACGCAGTTCGATGAGGTAGTCATCTCCATCGACGGCAGCGAAGAGGCGCACGACGCCCAGCGCGGAGCCGGGACATGGAAAAAGGTCATGGCCGCCATCGACGCGTGCGCGGCGGCGAAGCTCGATTTCTTTCTCAGCGCCGTCGTCACTCGGGATACGACCGGCGAGGTGGACTGGCTCATCGACACCGCTCGCCGCTACGGCGTCTCGGTCAACTTCCAGATCCCGCAGTTCAATCCGGAGATGTACGGCCCGGGCGCGCAACAGTGGATGCCGTCGCCGGATGAAATCCGCAAACTGATCGGCAAGATCATCGCTGCAAAAGATGCCGGCGCGCCGGTCCTCTTCTCATCACGCTCGTACGGCCGGACGCTGCAGTGGGAGGATTTCTCGAAGGAACGCGATGAGCGTCCCGGCCAGCCCTCGCCGTGCACGGCCGGCAAGTACTTTCTGCAGATGGAGCCGAACGGCGACATCTATCCGTGCGTGTTGCAGATCGGGACGTTTCAGCCGAAGAACGCCTTCCGGGATGGCGTCGAGACGGCGTGGCGCCACGCGTCAAGCCACTCCTGCTTCGACTGCTACAACACCTGGCTGAATGAAAACCGAGGGATTTTCGACCTGCATCCGGCCATCCTGAGGAACTTATGGTCGAATTATCTGACTAGGCGGGAGTCGGGGGTCGGGGGTCGGGAGTCGTAGCTGGGACAGGTCGTGGGCTTGGTTCTCAAAAGCTACGACCCCCGACTCCCGACTCCCCAAAGAGTTATTTGCGTTATGCACCAAAAACCCTTCCGCATGTTCACGGAATATGGGATATCACCATAAAATTGGCCCGGAAGTGCTTGTATGCACAGAAGTTAGGCGTTGACTCCGCACCTCCTTTCCATAGAATACGCAACTCGCCGCTGTCCAATACGGTGTCAAGGAGTGAGCATGGATTCACGCTATTCAACAATCATCTTCGTCCCGCACGCGAGGGCGAAGTTCCGGAAGTTGAAGGTGTCGCACCGCCTGCTCTTCTCCGTCGTTTCGATCGTTACTTCGTCGCTCTGTCTCTCGACGTTCTTCTCGGTCCAGTACTTCACCTCCCTCTCGCAGACCCACGAGCTCAGCAAACTTCGCCACGAAAACAAGGAGCTGCAGACCGCCAACGAGCAGTTCAGCAAGTCGGTGGAAGCGCTCCGCGGACAACTCCACACCGTTGAAGACCGCACCCGCAAACTGGCGATCTACGCCGGAATCAGCAGCCTCGATGACAGCGCCCAGGGCGGCGCCGGCGGCCTTCGCCCCCAGGACCTCGGCAACAACCCCTACCGCGATGACGTCGACAAGATGGCCTTCCGCTCGCACCGCATCGAGAGCGATCTCTCCGTGCTCGAGCAAAAACTGGTAGCGCAGTCGCAGCTTCTGGCCTCGACCCCGTCGATCGCACCGGTACGCGGCATCCTGACCGACGGCTTCGGCGGACGTTCGGATCCATTCACCGGCGAGCCGGGCACGCACAACGCGGTCGACATCTCGTCAGCAGTCGGCCAGGCCGTTCGCGCTCCCGCCGATGGCATCGTGGTCAAAGCCGAATGGGCCAACGGCTACGGCAACGTGATCTACCTCTCGCACGGCTACGGATTCTCGACGCGCTACGGCCACCTTTCGGCGTACGCGGCGAAGCCAGGACAGCACGTGAAGCGCGGCGATGTCATCGCCTACGTCGGTTCCACCGGCCGCTCCACCGGCCCGCACCTGCATTACGAGGTGCGCCTGAACAACGTGCCCGTCAATCCGCTCGCGTACATCCTCAACGCGTTCTAGCGGACGGAGTCGACTCACCACAAAGGCACAAAGAGCACAAAGGGATTTCTTTGTGTCCTTTGTGTCTTTGTGGTGAAACAGGTTTGTCAGAACAACCGCCGGCCGTAGATGGCGTGTTCGTCCGCTTCGTTGACGAACAGCCAGCCGACGAAATCGCCGGGCTCGAACGTTTCGCCGGGGTAGCGCGTGGCGTCGAACGCGGCCGATCCGAAACGCTCGATGTCGCCCGGCTTCGCGTTCGTAAGGCGCTGCTGCCAGCGTTCGAAGTTCGAGAGCCGCAGATCGACCCATCCTGACGCGGCGTACTGCTCGATGCCGTCGTCGTTCAGCTCGACGACGGTCCGTCCCGCGACGACCGCCGGAATGCTGATGCGCGGACCTCGCGTGATCGTAAGCCGTCCTTCGCGCTCGCGAAGAATCGGAGTGCCGACGCGAACGATCGTGCTCGCCACCGCGGGATTCGCGGCGAGGTAGTCCTCAACGCGGCGCTGCATCTCCGCAGCGTCGATGGCGGCGATCTCTACGATCTTGGCCGTCCCCGCCGCCTGCCGGATCAAATACCCCTCGGCCAGCAACTTCGACAACCGAGGCGGGCCGAGGTGGCCGACGGCGATCGAGGGGACCTCGCCGCGTTTTTGCGCTTCGAGCGTCTGCATCTGGCGAATGGCGTGATCGCGCAGCACGCCGGCGCGGTAACTCGGCTCGGTGATGGCGCCGTCGATTGCGGCCAGGACGTCGCGGCCGGTCGATGCGCCGATGATTTCAAGGACGACCGTGCGCGCCACTTCCTCCGGCGTCACGTACTCCATCTGCCGCGGAAAAGTGATCGCTTGAAACTCACCGATTGAAAAGAAACCATTCTCGCCAGTGTCGGCGCCGATGACTTCCAACGGAACATCACGCCCTTCGAATCGCTCGTAGTGAGCGTCATCGCGCAGTTGCAACTGCGCACCGAGTGGCTCCTCGTGTGGCTCGACGAGGTAGGCCTTCCCGCTCTCGCCGCGAACGCCGATGTGCCGCTTCTCCACGCGGCGGAAACCGATCATCGCGCCCGGCTTCACTTCCTTCACGATCGCGCTGTGCTCTTCCTCGGATGCGCCCGGCGTGCGCGCCATCAGGAACAGCAGGCCGGTGTGCGCGAAACCGATCGCCGATTTCGCGAGCAGCGTCAGCGACGGCTTGTCCTCGCTGTGCGTGTACGGAATGTTCAGGCCCATGCCGCCGGTGCCGGTCGTGCCGACTTTCACGTAGATCTCGACGTCGGTGTTTTTGAGCGTCTCGTTCAACAGCAGGATGTGTCGCGCGATCTGCGGGATGCCTTGCGCGATGAGCAGCTTGCGGATGGTCGCGAACAGCGGCTCCAACTCCTCGCGCGGAATGTCGCCAACGCGGTCGCGGAAGCCATCGATCAACTCCTTCGTCTCAATCGCGAGCTCAAATTCGTTCTGATAGCTGATCGCAGTAGCCGTGTTGATCGAATCGATCACGATCTCCGGCTGGTACTTCGCGACGAGCTGATACAGCGCTGAAGTCTGGTAGCTCACCTCGCGGCGGAAGACGGCGTCGAAGAGTTTGTCGTAATACTCGCGGTTCTCAACGATCGAAACGCGATCGACGCCCTTCAACTCCTCGGGGACGAAGATGTTGCCCCATTCGCCGGCGAGCTCGATCGTGTCGCCAATCTGATCGCGCAGGAACTCGAGCGCCGACTTGACCTCGGCTTCGCTCACCGCCGCGATGACGATGCGTTTCGGGCTCAGCTCGCGCGCCACTTCGCGCGCAACCTGCACGCCGACCATCCCGCCGCCGCCGAGGATCAGGACCGTCCCGGCGGTGCGCGTCAATCGCGATCCTCTTCTCCGACGGGAAGGTCCCAGCGCTCGGTGATGCGCTCGTGCGTCAGCCACTTCTCGCAATCGAGCGCTGCCATGCAGCCGGTGCCAGCCGCGGTAACGGCCTGGCGATAAACGTGATCGACGGCATCGCCGCACGCGAAGACGCCTTGAATGTTCGTTGCAGTGGAGTGCGGATGACGCAGACAGATGTAGCCGCGCTCATCGAGCTCGAGCTGCCCCGCATACGCCTGCGTGTTGGGGGTGTGGCCGATGGCGACGAAGAGTCCCTGCGTCGCGAAGTCCGTCACCTCGTTCGATTTCAGACTGCGGAGCTTCAGCGACGTGATGCCGCCCTCTTTCGTGCCGATCACTTCATCGACCGTCGAGTTGAGAATGAACTGGATCTTCGGATTGCCGCGGGCGCGATCCTGCATGATCTTCGACGCGCGCAACTCCTCGCGCCGATGAATGACAGTGACCTTGCTGGCGAACTTGGTAAGAAACGTGGCCTCTTCCATCGCCGAGTCGCCGCCGCCAACCACAACGATCTCCTTGTTCTTGAAAAAGAAACCGTCGCACGTGGCGCAGTACGACACGCCAAAACCCTGCAGCGCCTTCTCGCTCGGCAATCCGATCTGCATCGCCGACGCGCCCGCCGCCACGATCAGCGATTCGCATTCGTAGATGTGCGAGTCGGTGGTGATCGTGAACGGATGCCCGGTGAGCTGCACGTTCTCGACCTGCTCCATCTTGAACACGGCGCCGAAGCGCTCGGCCTGCTGCCGCATCAGGTCCATCAGCTTCGGCCCGAGGATGCCGTCGGGGAAGCCGGGGTAGTTTTCGACGTCGGTTGTGATGGTGAGCTGTCCACCAGGCTGCAACCCTTCGAGGACGAGCGGCGCGAGGTTCGCGCGAGAGAGATAGATCGCCGCCGTGCATCCAGCCGGGCCGGACCCGATGACGATCACTTTGTAGTCGGTAATTCGTTCCATGGCGGCGCGCATTCTATCGTTTGTCATGAACGCGCAACCTCTCGGGGAGCGCCGAAGGCGACGACGGTTGCGCGCGCCTCCGCGCGCGGCCGTACCGGCTCAGAACAACTTCGCCTGCGGCGGCTTCGCGCCGCCGCGTAACGCGTCGATGAGAGCTTGGCCGAGGAGGGCTTTCTGCCAGTTGCGCATCGAGGAGATACCGTCGAGATCGGCCGGCTCCTGCGGCTGCGCCTGCGCGACGGTGAGCAGGACGTGGCGCGGCGCGAGCACCGAGGCGTCGACTTTAAGGTCCTTCGCAATCTTGTCGCGCGCTTTCTTCATGCGGTCGACGCGCGCTTCGAGCTCGCGGTCGCGCAACCAGGTCTTCGCTTCGCCCTTCTCCGGCAGCTCATCCTCGGGGATGGCCAGCGCTTCCTGCACGAGGCGGACGACGTCGCGGCTGTAGCGGCCGCGGTGATATCCGGAGACGCCTTTGATGACGCCGAACTCCTGCGGTGTGACCGGCTTGACCTTCGCCACTTCGAAGATCAGATCGTTGCTGAAAATCTTGAACGGCGGACGGTCGGCTTCGCGCGCGAGGCCGTCGCGATAGTCGTAAAGTCCGCGGACGACGGCGAGCGAACGGCGATCGAGTGCACCGAGTCCTTTCAAACGCCGGAACGGTTCCTCGTCGGAGTCTTTCTCGTTGAAGCGGATCTGTTCGAGGCGCGCGAACTCCTCCACCGCCCACTCCCAGCGTCCGAGGGCCGTCAGCTCCTCGCGCAGGCGATCGGCGAGCGCGATCAGGTGACGCGTGTCGGTCGCTGCGTAGTCGAGCATGTCGGCAGGCAGCGGACGCATGGCCCAATCGGCGCGCTGATGTTTCTTGTCGACCTTGAATCCGAAATGGCGATCGAGCAACGCCGCCAGTCCGAACGCCTCGTAGCCGAGGAGTTGCGAGCAGACCATCGTGTCGATCAGGTTGCCGATGGTGAAGCCGAAGTCGCGATTGAGAATGCGCAGGTCGTAGTCGGCGCCGTGCAGGATCTTGACGATGTCGCGGTTCGCGAGGATGTCGCCGAACTTCGCCAGATCGAATTTGCAGAGCGGATCGATGATCAGATCCTCGCCCGGAATCGACATCTGAATCAGGCAGACCTTGTCAAAGTACGAATGCAGCGAATCCGCCTCGGTGTCGAGCGCGACCACCGGCTGCGCGGCTACGCGGGCCATCGCGGCATCGAAGTCCTGCTGGTTGTCGATGAAGATCACAGCGCCAACTCCCGCAAGCCGATCGATACCAATTTTTCGTTGAACGCGCGACGATCGAAGGCGTCCGTCGCGGCAAGTGCGCGAACATCATCGCGATCTTCGGACATGCTGAGCAGCAGCGCGACGTCCTCGGCGGACGGAACGCGAATCTCCC
This sequence comes from Thermoanaerobaculia bacterium, assembly GCA_034663965.1. Classification (GTDB taxonomy): domain Bacteria; phylum Acidobacteriota; class Thermoanaerobaculia; order Gp7-AA8; family Gp7-AA8; genus JADGNZ01. The sequence goes on from JAXDIO010000297.1 coordinate 9,301, forward strand.
GCTCGTAGAATGGAACCGTGCGTGCGTTCGCGAACATCCGCGCGTAAAGCGCGTTGCTGGCGACGAGAACATGGACGCGCACATCGCCATCCTCTTCATCAATCCAGTTCAACGGAATCAGATCGAGCTCCTCGGCCTGGTCGATTTCGTCACGATCAACACGGAACCCGCGATTGTTGGCCATCATCGCAACCTGATTCTTCTGTTGCGGTTGCATCAGGCCGAGGACGTCGATGGCGCCGCTGTCGATCAGACCGCCGAGCCACGCCGCGCGTGCGACGCTACCGACGAACATCGACTCGATTCTGAGCTTCGATAGCAGCTCCGCGACGGCTTCGACTGCACGTGCGTGGCGCGGCGTTGCGCGGAGCGGATGCATGAGCATTGGATTATATGGGGGTGGGGTGTTGGGAGTGGGGAGTGGAGATTCGCGGCGCTGAATGCTTCGGGCTTTGCTCCCACTCCCTACACCCCACTCCCCACCCCCGAGGTACCATCCCAGTGGTGCTCGACCGCCTACGCGAACTCATTTCTCATCACTGGGGATACGACTCCTTCCGCCCGCTGCAGCAGGAAGCGATGATGGCGTCGATCGAAGGGCGCGACTCGCTCGTGGTGATGCCGACCGGCGGCGGCAAATCGCTCTGCTACCAGGCGCCGGCGCTGTTGAGCGAACACGTGACCGTCGTGGTATCGCCGTTGATTTCGCTGATGAAGGATCAGGTGGATGGACTGCGCGAGTGCGGCGTCGCGGCGGCGCAGCTCAACAGCTCGCAGAGCAGCGACCGGCAGCGCGCGGTTGAACGCGCTGTGCTCGACGGCAAGATCAAGCTGCTCTTCGCGTCGCCGGAGCGGCTGGCCATGAGCAGTTTTCGCGATCTGCTGCAACGCGCGAACGTGCGCACGTTCGCGATCGACGAAGCGCATTGCATCAGTCACTGGGGCCACGATTTCCGTCCCGAGTACCGGCAGCTTCGCGATCTGCGCAAGACGTTCCCCGAGGCCTCGGTGCATGCGTACACCGCCACGGCTACGCCGCAAGTGCGCCGCGATATCGCCGAGCAGCTTTCGCTTCGCGATCCGCTAATGCTGGTCGGCGACTTCGATCGCCCCAATCTCACGTACCGCGTCCTCCCGCGTCACGACGAGTGGAAGCAGGTGCTGGAAGTCGTCGAGCGGCATCAAGGCGAGGCGGGAATCGTCTACTGCATCCGGCGGCGTGACGTCGATTCGCTTTCGGAGAAGCTGCGGCGCAAAGGCGTCAACGCCGTCGCCTATCACGCGGGGCTTTCGCCCGAGGAGCGGCGTGCGGCGCAGGAACAATTCGCGACGGAGAAATGTGACCTCGTCGTCGCCACGGTCGCATTCGGCATGGGCATCGATCGATCGAACGTCCGCTTCGTGCTGCACACGGGGATGCCGAAGTCGATCGAGCATTACCA